>NZ_RQXT01000080.1 GCF_003863365.1 Mesorhizobium tamadayense
GGAGATTAGCTCCCCATCGGCGGGCCGACGCCGCGCGCCGAAAGCCTGGCCGAGCCGGTGCGAACGGGCGCGGGCTGGCGCATGGCGAGGCGCCCAGCGACATAGTTCTTGACCTGGTGGACCGCCTGCTCGCGCGAGACGCTGCCCGGCTGCAGGCCGAGCCTCAGCCACAGCCCGTCGATCAGCGCGGTGATGCCGAGCACGATCTCCTCGGCCACCTCCGGCGATGCGAGGAAGCGCAGGCCGGACAGAAGGTTCGAGCGCATGCGCGCATGGATCACCTTCTGGATGCGCGCCAGCTTCTCGTCACGCGGCACCTCGGCGCAGAGAGACAGCCAGGCGTGGCAGAGCGGCGGCAGGAACAGATGCTCCTCGAAATTACCCTCGATCACCGCGTCCAGCCGCTCCATCGGCGTCCGCGCCCGCTTGAGCCGCGCCACCACCGCGTTGCACAGCACGGCATTTGCCTCGCGCATCGCATGCTCGAACAATTCCTGCTTGTTGCGGAAATAGTGCAGCACGATGCCTTTCGAGGCGCCGGCCTGGGTCGCCACCTTTTCCAGCGTGGCGCCGGCAATGCCTTCGCGCTCCAGTACCGCGAAGGCCGCCTGCCGCAACTCCTTGCGGCGTATGTCGCTGAGACGCGTAAGCTTCACCGGATCGATCCATGCATCGCGAATCCATGTTGACATTTTCGCCCGCTCAGATCAACAATTGACCAATGGGACAATAATATGACCAATTGGTCAAACAATTGGTCGACATGAGGAGAACCGGAATGTTGCGCATGCTGATGAATAGCGCCGTCCTGATGCTGGCCGCCCAAACGGCTTACGCGGCCGATGCCGAGCAGTGCAGGGTGGTCCGCATGGCCGAGCCCGGCTGGAACGATCTCGCCTTTACCACCGGCGTGGCCAAGGTCCTTCTCCAGGCCCTGGGCTATGAGCCGCAGAGCGAGGTGCTCGGCATCAACGTCATCTACGAAGGCATGAAGAACAAAGACCTCGACCTGTTCCTCGGCTACTGGGACCCGGCGATGGTCACCTACTACGAGCCCTACAAGCAGGACGGTTCGATCGAGAATGTCCGCGTCAATCTGGTTGGCGCCAAATACACCTTCGCCGTGCCGACCTACGTCTGGGAAGCCGGCGTCAAGGACGTGGCCGACCTGCACAAGTTCGCCGACAAGTTCGGGAAGAAGATGTACGGCATCGAGCCCGGATCCAACCAACTGATGATGGACGCCATCGCCGATCCTCAGTTCCAACTCGACGGCTGGCATGTGGTCGAGTCGAGCGAAGCCGGCATGCTCTCGGAGGTCGGCTACGAGATCAAGGAGAAGCAGTTCATCGTCTTCCAGGGCTGGGCGCCGCATCCGATGAACACGATGTACGATTTCAAGTACCTGACCGGCGGCGACAAGTTCTTCGGCCCGAATTTCGGCGCCGCCACCGTGACGACGCAGGTGCGCAAGGGTTTTCTGCAGGAATGCCCGAACGTCGCGCAGTTCCTGAACAACCTCACCTTCGACATCGATCTGGAGAATGCCGGCATGGGCTATCTCATCAATGACGGGATGAAGCCGGAGGATGGGGCGCTAAAGTCGATCACCCTGAACAAGGATCGCCTCGACGCCTGGCTCGCCGGCGTCACCACCTTCGACGGCAAGCCCGGCCTTGCCGCAGTCAAGGAAAAGCTCGGACTGTGAGGCCGGAGGCATTGGACCTGCCGGAGCAAGAGGCCGAGCAGGGCGCCTGGGCCGGCCGCAAGCGGTTCGTCGATGTCGGTGGCCTCGATCTTGCCTATGTCGAGGTCGCCGGTTTGGAGCCGCCGCTGCTGCTCGTCCACGGCTTTACCGACACCAGCCGCAGTTTCTCGCTGCTTGCGCCGCATCTTTGCGGCCGCCGGCTGATCATGCCCGACCTGCGCGGCCACGGCGCCTCGCAGGCAGGCCGCGGCTTGAGGGTCGCCGATTTCGCCGAGGACATGGCCGGGTTGATCCGGCGCTTGCGGCTCGAGCGGCCGGTCGTCGTCGGCCATTCGCTTGGCGCCATGGTAGCGATCGCGCTGGCCGCGCGGCATCCGGAACTGGTCGGCGGTCTGGTTGTCCTGGCTGGCACGCTAAGGCCAGATTTTCCGGCAGACCATCCCCTCGTCGCCGGTGTCGCGGCACTGCGCGATCCGATCTCGTCCATCGATCCGTTCTATGACTGGTGGCATGCCTGCGGGCCCGGCGTGCCGCGGGCGTTTCTTGCCGGATTGGCCAACGACGCGTCGGCGATGCCGGCAGCGCGCTGGCGCGCCATTCTCGAAGAAATCCGCCGGACTGATCTGACCGCCGCGGCGCGGGCCGTGCGGGTCCGGACGCTGGTCATAGCGGGCGCCTGCGATCCTCTTTTCGGCGAAGCGCACCAGCAGGCCCTGGTTGAAGCACTGGCCCGGTCACGTCTCGTTTGGGCGCAAGATTGCGGTCACAACCCGCATTGGGAGGATCCCGCCTTTGTCGCCGACGCGATCGCCAGCACGTTTCAGAACGCGGAATCGTGATTACCTCAGCAGCGATCGGGCCGTCGGCGTCAGGCGCAGCGTCTCGGCCGGCTTTGTGCGATCGGGCGGCGTGATGTCGTGCGAAGCAGCGAGGGCGCTGTAACGGGCAGGGGCGGTTTCGTCGTCGAAAGCGGTGACGGCGATGAAGACATTCTCGCTGGCTCGCACAGGCAGCCGCGGAAAGGTGTTTTCGGCATGTTCGCTGATGAAGGCGCCGAGCAGCCGGGCACCGTTTGCCGTGAGTCGCGGAATCGCTTGCACCTGGAAACGCTCGGCAAAGTCAGCTTCCATGCCCCGGCGCAAATGATGAATCCGTATCTCAACAATACCGTCTAAGTGACCATTCCGGCTTTTGTTTTCGGCTTCACTCGCGGTCGGTCGTTCATGTCCCGACGGGTTGAAGCCCGCGCCCTGCCATGCCGGTTTCAGAAGCAGCACATCGTCGGAATCGATCATCGTCGCGTTGGCGGCGTCGCGATGCTCGGCCCAGACCGGTCCGCCATAGAAGGCGGTCAGCGCGTCCTTCCTGGCCTCCATGTCCTCGAAGCCGCGCAGCCAGACGAACATGTCGGGGCGGTCGAGGTCGCGGAATTGGCCGATGATGGTCATGCCCGTCGCTTCCTGGCTCTCGATGAACTCGCGATCGAAAAGCGCGATCAGCGTTTCGCGCCGGCCAGGCTTCAACGTGTATTGCCGAAGTTCCACCACCGGCGAGGCAAGGCGAGGGGAAGTGTCGTTTCGAGCGAAGCTCATTGCCGACTCCAAAACAGGATGATCATCCTGTTTATAAACAGACCGGTTGTCCTGTTTTGTCAATCTGATATTTTCGCCTTTTCCCAAAGGGGAGAAGGAGGAGATGGCGATGCGCAAGAAACGCACCAACGACCCCGAAGGCATGCGCCGCCGCGTGCTCGATGTGGCGGAAGACTCCTTCCAGGCACGCGGCTATCACGCTTCCAGCCTCGGCGACCTTATGGCGGCGGCTGGCGTTACTGGCGGCGCGCTGCATCACCATTTCCCGACCAAGAAGGCGCTGGCGCTGGCGGTGATCGAGGAGCGCGTGGCGGCCGCGGTTCAGGAGACCTGGATCGAGCCGGTCCGGGCAGCGCCTTCGGCGCGCGAAGGCGTGCGCGCCGTGTTCGAGGCGGTGGCCGCGGAACTCGAGCAGCAGGGCTATGTGCGCGGCTGCCCGCTCAACAACCTGGCGCATGAGCTGTCGCTGGCGGACGCCGATTTCCGTCTGGCATTGGCCGACATATTCGCCGGCTGGCGCCTGGCGATCGCCGACAAGGTGCGGGCCGACCAAGAGGCCGGTGGAGAGGGCGAGACCGATCCGGATCGCTTCGCGGCGCTCGCCGTCGCCGCCTATTCCGGCGCCATGTCGATGGCCAAGACGGCGCAGGATGCGAGCGTGTTGCGGGAGTGCTTGGAGGGGTTGGAGAGTGTCGAGCCCCCGTCATCACAGAACGGTTCGGTAGCCAGGCGACGCCGTAGGGTGCTGCGACGGCAGACAATCTGCTGACGCCGGCGCGGGCGCTGTCCGGCCGACGTCTCCATCCGACCACGCCTCACTCCTTCAGCGGCTTGATCGCCTCGAATCCCACCTCGCTCTGCGCGCTCGTCCCCTCATCATAGCGTCGCGCCAGCACCGCCTGCAGGTCGGGCGCATAGAGCGCGGTGAAGCTGTCGATGACCGCGCCGGAATCGCCGGTGATCGTCTCGCTCACCGCCAGCACATTGTATTTGCAGTCGCCGAGCTTATAGGTCTCCTTGCCCTTGACGGCGAGCGCCAGCGTTTCGGTGCCCTTCGGCGCCTTCTTTGACGACAGCCGCACGAACATGGTCTTGCTCTTGGCGCCGGCCTTCAGCGGGAACAGTTTCTTGACGTCGCCGAGCGGGATCATCGACAGCCGGCCGGTGTCGCTGTCGCGAAACACCTCGATCAGCCCGGCATAGAGATACTGCGTCTGCGGCGACTGCGACTGATATTCGTTGGCGACCGCGACCATGCCGCCGGGCGCCGGCCGGAACTCGCTGCGGATGCCGGGCTTTTCCAGCACGAAACCGGCCTTGGCGGATTTGGCGTCGACGCAGTCGGCAGCCTTTGCGGTGCCGGCGAGGGCTAGCATGGCGAGCGCCATGCCGATCGTCATGGGTTTCATGCCTTCCTCTCCTGGATGCATTCTGGAAGGAATGACAGAGCCTCTCCGCGCTGTCGACCCAGGCGCCCTTCACGATTCAACCAAGGCTTGAAAAGGACCGCCGATCTGGACGATCCGGTGCTGAAAATGTTCAATCGCGCGATGATCAATCGCCTGTCCTCAGCATTCTTGTCCCGTCGCGATTTCTTGGGCCTCGCGGCGGCTGGCCTTGCAGCGACCTGCGCCTTGCCGGGCGCCGCCTTTGCCCAGACCGGCCGGCGCATCCAGCCGATCGACGCCACCTTCCTGTTCATCGCCGATGTTCATGCCTGCCGCATGGTTAGCGGCTTGAGCCCGCACTGTGAGGAGCAAGGCAAGACCGACGCCGCGCTTCTGCGCAACGTGGCGGCACTGAACGCCATCGGGGACAGGCAATGGCCTGCCGAGATCAACGGCGTCGCCACCGGCCTGCGCTCGGCCGGCAGACCGATCGGCACGCCGCTCGGCCTCGTCATCGGTGGCGACATCACCGACGACGGCGGCGGCCAGGTCACCAAGCCGAGCGAAGGCACGCAGCTTTTGCAGTTCAGCCAGCGCTATCAGCAGGGCGTCGGCTCCGATCGCGTGCATATCCCAGTCTATGTCGGGCTCGGCAATCACGATCTCGACCAGAACGGCCCGAAGCGCAATGTCGACTGGTACCGCCGCGAGATGCGCGACTATGTCGAGGTCAACCATCGGCCGGGCGTCTTCTTCAAGCCGCCGGCGCCGGCGACCGACTACGACGTCGACACCGACTGCTATTCGTGGGACTGGGGCGGCCTGCACCTGATCCAGGCGCACCGTTTCGCCGGCGACACCGGCCACGGTGCCTTGAGCAGCCTGCCCTGGCTGAAGCAGGATCTGGCGACCTACGCGGGCGACGGCCGCCCGGTGATCCTGTTCCAGCACTATGGTTGGGACGCGTTCTCGATCCAGCGCTGGGATCCGGCCAAAAAAATCTACGACGACGACGGGGCCGGCAAGCCGCACTGGTGGAGCGAGGCAGACCGCCAGGCGCTGCTTTCGACGCTCAAGGGCTACAATGTCATCGCCATTTTCCACGGCCACCAGCACAAAGTGCCGATGATCTACCGCGCCGATGGGATCGATCTCTTCAAGCCGAAGGCCGCCTTCATGGGCGGCTTCGCGCTGGCGCGGGTGACCGACGACCACATGGATGTGGTGCTGGGCGAGGCGGCCGGCGACCACGGCGAGATCGTCTTCACCAACGCCTTCGCAAAGCAGTTCGAGACCTGACCGCGACGGCCTGCAAATCACATCGCCTTTTTGCACATGGCCTTCATATCGCCACAGGCCTTCTGCACCTTGCCTGTGGCCTTGTCCGCCATGCCCCTGATTTGCATCGCACGGTTTCCGGTAGCCTTGCCTATCGTCTGCCGGACTGAACCTTTGATCTGCTTGGCCAAGCCCGCTATTTGATCCATGTTCACCATCTCCGCATCTCCCGGAGAGCGAATCCGCGAGAGAAACGGGCTGATGTGGTTCGCGGTTCCGTATCCGTGTAGTCGGCAGGGCCGGGGTGGGCCCGCGTAATCCTGTCTGCTTCGCTATGCGATCACTAAGGTGACACTTGAATCGGGGAACCATCTTGGCCGAATTCACCCTCTTCATCGGCAACAAATGCTTTTCATCCTGGTCGCTCAGGCCCTGGGTGGCGATGAAGCACCTGGAAATCCCCTTCGAGGAAAGCTTCGTGCGCCTGCGCACGCCCGATACCGCGGCCAACCTGGCCAAGGTGTCGCCGACCGGCCTGGTTCCGGTGTTGAATCACAAGCCGTTGAAGGGAGGGGCAGGATCGTCTGGGAAACCCTTGCGATCCTTGAATATCTGGCCGATCTCTATCCGGAGAAGAAACTCTGGCCTGATGATCTCGGCGCTCGTGCCTTGGCGCGTTCCGTGGCGACCGAGATGCACTCCGGCTTCCGCGAGTTGCGCTATGGCTGGCCGATGAATCTGCGTCGGCCGAAATCGCACAAGCCGCTGGATGCCGAGGGCGAGGCGCAGCGGGTCCGCATCGAGGCGATCTGGCGGCAGTGCCGCGAGCAATATGGCCGGGAGGGCCCGTTCCTGTTCGGCCGTTTCAACGCCGCCGACGCCATGTACGCGCCGGTCGTCACCCGCTTCGACACCTATGGCGGCGAGCTCGCGCCCGTCACCCGTGCCTATGTTGACGCGATGCTGGCGACGCCGGCGATGCGGCACTGGTATGCCGAGGCCGCCAGGGAGCCCTGGCCGGAGCCCGGCCCGCATGAGCAGGACTAATTTAAGGCTGGCGGTTTCGGTCTGGAATAGCGTCAACTGCTCTGATGGCGGACTTCAAGAATGCCTCTCGCGGCCTATGTGAAGGGACGGGCGGGGTTCCTGGAGATACCCTCTTGACATCCTCTAATTCCACACTCACGGGCAAGGTCGCGCTCGTCACCGGCGCCTCATCCGGCATCGGCGAGGCGACCGCCGCCGCCCTTGCCGCCGTCGGCGCGAAGGTGGCCGTCGCCGCCCGCCGCATTGATCGCCTCGCGACGCTGGTCAGCCGCATCGAAAAAGCCGGCGGCACGGCACTCGCCATCGAAGCCGACATCGCCAAGGGCAGCGACATCACCGCCATGGTCGACAAGGTTGTTTCCAAATGGGGCCGGCTCGACATCCTCGTCAACAATGCCGGCGTGATGCTGCTTGCGCCGACGGCCGAAGCCGATCTCGACGACTGGCGCCGCATGATCGAGCTTAACCTGATCGGCCTGATGGGAACCACCAAGGCTGCGCTGCCGCATCTCAAGGCCTCCAAGGGCCATGTCGTCAACGTGTCGTCGGTGGCCGGCCGCGTCGCCAACCCCGGCGCCAGCGGTTACGCGGCGACCAAGTTCGGCGTCGTCGCCTTCTCGGAGTCGCTGCGCCGCGAGGTCTATGCCGACAAGGTGCGCGTCACCGTCATCGAGCCCGGCCTGGTGCGCACCGAGCTTGGCGACCACATCACCAATGAGGAATTCAAGGCCGGTTTGGAACACCGCCTCGCCACCATGGAAGCGCTGACCGCCGAGGATATCGCCAACGCCATCCTCTATGCCGTCTGCCAGCCGCCGCGCGTCAACGTCAACGAGATCCTGATCCGCCCGACCGACCAAGAGCGCTGAGCCGCCAAAGAACACCTGGGGCGTTGGTCGAGGAGAATTGACCGCCCGCGCATTTCGACATAAATACGTAACCAAATGGATACGCATCATGCCGCAGGCTGAGCAGGACCGTTCCGTCTTCCGCGCCATCGCCGATCCGACGCGGCGCGCCATCCTCGACCGGCTGCGTCAGGGCCCGGCGCCGGTCAACGAGCTGGCCTCGGCCTTCTCGCAGAGCCGTCCGGCCATTTCCAAGCATCTGAGGATCCTGCGTGAGCTCAATGTCGTCTCCGAGCAGCGGCAGGGCCGCGAGCGCGTCTACCGGCTGGAGCCGGCCGAATTGAAGGACGTCGCGGACTGGATCCTGCCCTATCGCGATTTCTGGCAGCAAAGCCTCGGCAATCTCAAATCCTATCTGGAGAACGCCAGTCTGGAGGACGACCAATGGCCAGCAACGACAGACCGCGCGCGATCGCCGACGTTTCGGCCGGCACTATCCTTGCCACGGTGACGATCGCCGTGCCGCCGGAGCGCGTCTTCCGCGCCATCACCGCCGAGGACCAGATCCCGCTCTGGTGGGGCGCGGACAATATGTACCGGACGACGAAACACACGGCCGATGTCCGGCCGGGCGGCGCCTGGCGCTCCGAAGGCAAGGGCGCCGACGGCCGCGAATTCCACGTCGGCGGCGAATATCTCGAAGTCGAGCCGCCGCGTCGCCTGGTGATGACCTGGAAGGCGCCATGGGACGGCGATCAAGTCACCACCGTTACCTACACGCTGGAAGCGGTGGACAACGGCACACGGCTGACGCTGCGCCACGACGGCTTCGGTTCGCGTCACGATTCCTGTCGCGATCACTGTTCCGGCTGGGAGCGGGTGCTGGGCTGGCTCGGCGACTTCCTCGCCGCCGAGGCCGGCACCAAGCCGGCGGCGGTGTTCCACTGCCGGCTGATCCCGCCGCGGCCAGACTTCGCCTTCACCCTGACGGATGCGGAAAAGACCCTGATGAAAAGCCATTCCGACTATCTGCGCGGCAAGCTTGCCGAGGGCAGCGTCATCCTGTTCGGGCCGGTTGCCGACCCCGCTGGCCCATGGGGCCTCGGTATCGTTCGCGCCGAGGACGAGGCCGGCGCCAGGGCGCTCACCGATGGCGACCCGACGGTTCGCTCGGGGCTAGGATTCCGCTATGAGATCCTGCCGATGATGAGTGCGGTGATGTGAATCGGCCCCGGCGCAGACAAACAGACGCCCCTCGCACTTTTTATCGCGCGGGGGGCGCTCGTCGGAGCTTTCAAAGATGGGCATTGAATCGCTTCCGACACTCGGCAAATGCAGGAGCACCGAAATGGTTCCAACTTTTTTCGCGATTTTTGCCGCTCAGGATCGCCGTCCGGCGGCCGCAATGAATTCTCCCGCGGCCCTTTCCTGGATTGACGAAGCGCTGACCGTCCTTTCAAAGGGACCATTCCGATGGGCAGCGCGTGCGCCGGGCCGCGGCCATGCGGTGCTTCGGTAGCGGCCGCCAGACAAGAAATTTGACAGGCGACCAAAAGAAGTCTACAAGAAACATGTCGATATTTGTTTGACCGGCTTTTGTTATCCGCGCGCCAAGCGCGCCTTTGACGAACTTCCTCCCATCAAAAATCGAGACAAACGCTGTTGTGCGGTCGCATGACGGCGAACGAATATTTGCCATGGAAAGGGTTCGTTATGAGCACCGGCACAGTAAAATGGTTCAACGCCACCAAGGGTTTTGGTTTTATTCAGCCTGACGACGGCTCGGCCGACCTTTTCGTTCACATCTCGGCCGTCGAGCGCGCCGGAATGCGCGACATCGTCGAAGGCCAGAAGCTCGGCTACGAGATGGTCCGCGACAACAAGTCCGGCAAGATGTCCGCCGACCAGCTGAAGGCGGCCTAAAGCGGAATTCAGCCTCGCCGGTGACCACGGATGTACTGGCACCGGCAGATGGCGAGAGGAGGGTCAGGCAATGCCTGACCTTTTTCGCTTTCAGGCACTGAATTGTGCGTCGCAGGCGCAATGGGA
Source organism: Mesorhizobium tamadayense (assembly GCF_003863365.1). Taxonomy (GTDB): domain Bacteria; phylum Pseudomonadota; class Alphaproteobacteria; order Rhizobiales; family Rhizobiaceae; genus Mesorhizobium; species Mesorhizobium tamadayense. The sequence continues at coordinate 9,911 of NZ_RQXT01000080.1, forward strand.
TGTGTGCTAAGCACCATTGCGCCGGCATTTGAAAGCTCCGGGAACAGGAGAAGAATTTGTCCCTCACTTCGAAATCACAAGGCAACCAGGCTGAATCGCTTTTCAGCAGGGCCCGGACCCAGTCGATGTCGCTTAACCGCATCGTTTCCGAGCAGGATGCCGCCAGCCAGGCCCGCGAGGCCAAGACCGCGCGTCTGCGCGAACTGCGCCTGGAGAAGGAAGCCGACGACAGGGCGGCCGCCGCCGCCCTTGCAGGCTCGCCGAAGAAGGTCGGGCCGAAACGCGCAGGCAAACGCTGATGGCCACCAAGCGCGTGCCGAAAACGCCCATCGCCGGGGATTCGACGATTGCCGACATGGTTGAGGTCCTGGACAAGCCGGTCGAATATGTCCGGCGTGTGCTGGAGAAGCTGGAGCGTTGCAGGCGGGCCCATGGCGATGCCCAGGTGCGTGTCGGCGTGCGCAGCCGCGCCGAATGCCCCAACTATCTGATCGAATATGTGCTTGAGGATCGCAAGACCCATGAACGGGTGACGCATCTGGATGCCGCTTACAGCGGCAGCACGCATCGCGAGCTGGCGCCGCATCACATCGCGGAGTCCAGGAACTGGTCGCCCGAGGAAATGAACATCACGGCGGTTTCGGCGCTGATCGGCCGCCTGCGCAATCCGCGGGCGCCGTCATCGCGTTTTTCCGACGAGGACTGACATGGCCATAAAGTTCTCTGCCAAGGATCAGCCGGCGGCCCCGGCGGCCGCTGTGAAGCCGGCCAAGCCGCCTGTCGCGCCGAAAACCGGCGAACCGGTCGCGACCGATCTGTTCGAGACGCCGGCGCAGGTGCCGCCGCGCAAGGCAGGCAAGAAGAAATAGCGCCTTGCCGCGCCAGGCCGATCGCAATCCCCTTGCGCCTGGGCTGGCCGCTTTGGCCGGCACGGACGTCTCGTCGGCGCGGGGAGACGCCCAGCCGGCCTTCGACTGCCAGAGCTGCGGCGCTTGCTGCTCCTATTCGGCCGACTGGCCGCGCTTCTCGACCGAGGAGGATGCCGAGCTCGATCGCATTCCGGAGAAATACGTGTCGGCCGACCTGTCCGGCATGCGCTGCGAGGGCGGCCGCTGTGCCGCGCTTCGCGGCGAGGTGGGCAAGGGGACAGCCTGCACGATCTACGAGATCCGCCCGCATGTCTGCCGCGCCTGCATGCCCGGCGGCGACGACTGCCTGATGGCGAGGGCGGCGCGCGGACTGCCGGTGAACTAGGACGTGAACCCATAAATCAGGATTGACCGAAATGGGTGGAGAGCGGCCATTTAACGAGCCGTCTGAAAACGCCGTCGTGAAACTTGTCTCGCGCCGTGCTATGCCGACCAAGCCAACCAGCACTCGCCGCCGTCAGGGAAAATGCCTCACCGCTGCGGACACACAGAATGTTGACCTGCGGGAGTCGCAAGTCCGGATCAGAAATGAAACGACTGGGAGGATGACGTGTCCTTCGACGCCAATGACTTCGATCAAGCAGTTGAAAGATACCACCTGGCTCTGGATGAGTTCATGAAAGGAAACCCTGCGCCTGCGAAGAGGCTCTATTCCCACCAAGACGATGTGACACTGGGCAATCCCTTTGGCCCGTTCGCGCACGGATGGAAGCAGGTCGTTGAGAAGATGGAGCAAGCAGCATCGAATTACAGGGACGGCGACGCTACCGGCTTCGAGAACATCGCGAAGTGTGTGACGTCTGAGCTGGCATACCTCGTCGAAGTAGAGCGGCTCAGGTCCAAGGTTGGCGGTCAGAGCGATGTCACCCCTCTGGCGTTACGCGTGACGAGCGTTTTTCGCCCAGAAGATGGTCTCTGGAAGATTGTGCATCGTCATGCCGATCCGATAACGACGGCTCAGCCGGCCGATTCGGTACTCCGCCAATAGATGCGGAAGCTCGCGGCCAACTTCCTGGCTATGGTCCAACTCGCCTCACGCTTATGAGTCTAAGGCCTAGTTTGTAACGGCGATGTGATTGACCATGCCAAGCTTGAAATGGCCCGCCTTGTTACAAAGCAGGATGTAGGAGCCGGGCTCAAGCTTCACCGTAAGCGTGCCGGACTTCCCGGGCTCTATGTCTTCAATCTCGTTTACGACCTCGAGCGCACTCTCCTCGACCTCCTTTTCATGCTCGTTGTAAGGCAGCGTCCCGATTGGCTTGTCAGATCTGGCGACGACGAACTCGTGAGCCAAGGTCCGGGAAGTATTAGTCACGTTGAATGTCACATCGCCGGCCTTGACCTGTTCGGTGCTGAGGTCCACGCGCATGGATTGCATGCCCTTGTCGGCCAAGGTGACGTCAACCGTTTCGTCGGCTCGTGCTGGCACAGCGCCGATGATGAGCGCGGCCGCCGCGGGCAACATACCAACTCGCGCCAGCCACGCGATGAGCGTGGTGGTTTCCATTTGTGCGTTTCTCCGTGTTCCCGCGGCGTCGGTCCAACCCTGCAGAGATCAAGCAAGGCCGCCACGATTCGAACTGTCAACGGGCGGGCGTCGCAGTTTATTCCCACGTCCTTGATCCTTTCTGCCGCTAGCCGACTGACGACAAGCTCGGACGCCTCAGCCTGTATCGTTTATGAGTTTACGACCTAGTCCCGCTTGCCCACCGTCACGCTGCCCGGTACCCGCGGGCAGGGCCGTGGAGGAAACCTTGACCATCGAATTCCTGTTGACGTCGCTGATTGTCGTGGCTTCGCCCGGCACCGGCGTCCTCTACACGCTGAGCGCCGGGCTTTCGCGCGGCGCTCGCGCCGCGATCATCGCCGCTTTCGGCTGCACGCTGGGCATCATCCCGCACATGGCGGCCGCCATCACCGGCCTTGCCGCGGTGCTGCACACAAGTGCCGTCGCTTTCGAGACGCTGAAATATCTGGGCGTCGCCTATCTGCTTTACATGGCTTGGAACACGCTGAAGGAGAAGGGCGGTCTTGCCGTCGACCAGAACGTCGCGCCACGCTCTGCCGGCAAGGTGATCACCTCCGGCATCCTGATCAACATCTTGAACCCAAAACTGTCGATCTTCTTCTTGCCTTCCTGCCGCAATTCGTCAGCACCACGGAGCCGCACGCTTTTGCCAAGATGTTGGAGCTCTCCGGCGTCTTCATGCTGATGACCTTCCTCGTCTTCGTCGTCTACGGCGTGTTCGCGGCCGCGGTCCGCAGCCATGTCGTGTCGCGGCCGATGGTGCTGACCTGGATGCGCCGCACCTTCGCCGGCGCCTTCGTCATGCTCGGCGCCAAGCTGGCGCTGGCGGATCGCTAGCTCAATCTGCCCTTTCGGTTTCGGAAGCCTCCTCGCTTCCGGAACCGGACGCAGCCCGGATGCCCAGCCGCCAGGCAGAAGGCGGGACGCCGATCATCTTCTTGAAGGCACGGCTGAACGCTGCCTCTGACTCGTAGCCGATTTCCGCCGCGATGCCGGCGACGTTGCCGTTGCCGGCGCTGAGCAATTCCGAGGCAATCTGCATCCGCCACTTGGCGAGATAGTGCATCGGCGCCATGCCGACGAGCTTGGTGAAGCGCTCGGCCAGCACCGTGCGCGACAGCGCGGCCTCCTTCGCCAGCGCCTCCACCGTCCAATTGTGCGCCGGCCGGTCGTGGATCAGCGCCAGCGCCTTGCTCAGATGCGGATCGCGCAGCCCCGCCAGCCAGCCGGTATGCTGCGGCGACAGCGACTCCACATAGCGGCGCAGCACGTCGACGAACATCAATTCGCTGAGCTTGGTAAGCACCGTCTCGCTTCCCGCCCGCTTTTCCGCGACCTCCGACACGGCCAGCTTGATGAACTGGCCGAGCCAGCCGCCATCGCCCTTCACGTCACCGGCCTTGATGACCGGCGGCAGCGCTTCGAGCAGCGGATTGAAGGGCAGGGCATCGCAAGCGAGATAGCCGCATACCAGCCGGGCCGACATCGATCCGTCCTTGACGTAGTTGATGGGGAACGGCGTCTGGCTGGCGGCCGCGATCTCCAGCACATCCGCGGTCGGCGGACCCGCGCGCAGGTCTGGATTGCTCGACATGATATGCGGATCGCTCCTGGTGAAGACCACGACTTCGCCGGCCTCCACGGGTATCGCCTCCTTGCCGATGATGCGGGCGAAGCAACGGCCGGCCGTGAGCACGTGGTAGGAAATCAGGTGATCCGCGCCCGGCAGTATCCTCGGCAGTATCGAAGCGGGGGAGGGCGAGCAGACCGCCCATGGGTCCTGGGCCGCGATGTCGAAAAACGTCGCGCCGGTGAGACGCACCGTTTTCAACAGGTCAGACAGAGCGTCCCCGGCCATTCCACCAATGTCCCGTAAGTCGGGCGGCAACCCGGCGCGTCATCCCTTTCGCGTTCCGGACGCGCTGTCAAGTAAGGCGGACGCCCCGTCATTCCGTTCGTTGCCGGAAGCTTTAAACCCCGCCGGGCGCCGAGCCTCGTCCCAGATCGGGAGCTCGAAGCGCGGTCGAACTCAACGAAGATAAGGACGTGAGTCATGACGGTACATAAGGGCGGGTGCTTTTGCGGCGCCGTGGAAATCGAAGTGCGCGGATCGGCCGAGGCCATGGGCTATTGCCATTGCAGTTCCTGCCGTTCGTGGTCGGCGTCTCCTGTGAATGCCTTCACGTTGTGGAAGCCGGAGAACGTCAAGGTTACCAAGGGCGCGGAGTTCCTGTCCGGCTTCGAGAAGTCGAAGATGAGCGACCGCCAGTTCTGCACCAAATGCGGCGGTCACCTGATGACGGATCACCCGCCGCTCGGACTGGTCGATGTCTATGCGGCCACGGTACCGACGGTGGAATTCAAGCCGGGGGTCCACGTCAACTACGCCGAGACGGTGCTTCCGATGAAGGACGGCTTGCCGAAGCTGAAGGACTTTCCGGCCGAGCTCGGAGGGTCGGGCGTGAGCGTGCCGGAGTAGTCCCGGCGATGACGCAAGATTTCCAACAACCACATCTCACGACAGGAGAATATGCATGGACATCGCGACTTTTCGCACCACGCAGGAGCCGATCAAGGATCTATATCGCAAGGATGCGCGGGCGGCACTTCTCACGCTGAAAGCCAAGGGCAGCACCGACGAATCCAGGGTGACCTGCAAGGTCGAGACCGGCCGCGGGCTGGCGCTGGCGGGCATCCATCCGAAGGCCGGCGGCAGCGGGCAGGAGCTTTGCTCCGGCGACATGCTGCTGGAAGCGCTGATCGCCTGCGCCGGCGTCTCGATGCGGGCTGCCGCTGCCGTGCTTGAGATTCCGATCAAGTCGGCGGAAATCTCCGCCGAAGGCGACGTCGATCTTCGCGGCACGCTTGGTGTCACCGAAGGCGTGCCGGTCGGCTTCAAGGAGATCCGCTTGCGCTTCGACATCGAGACGGACGTCGCGCAGAGCCGGCTGACGGAGCTGCTCGAACTCACCGACCGCTACTGCGTGATCTTCCAGACGATCCAGCGCAGCCCCAAGACCTTCGTGAAGCTCAACAGAGTCGTGCGGTAGAGCAATTCCAGGAAAAGTGCGTAGCGGTTTTCCGTCCGGAATCGCGTAAAAAAACTAACCGCAATTTCGGGAAAAGTGCGTAGCGGTTTTCCATCCGGAATTGCGTAAAGCCAAACTAACCGCGATAGGCCCGGAATCCGAACCTTGGCGGGATTCCGGGCCGGGGCCTGAGCGCGGCCTGGCTGAACGCAGCCTGACTGAACGCAACTTGCCGCGCCAGGCCTTATCCCTTCACATATCCCATCGCCTCGATGATCTGCCCCTCTTGGACGCGCATCAGGTTGACGCCGCGCAGCGAATTGCCGTCGGACATCCAGAAGCGCCAGCGGATCGTCGCGCGGTCGCCGGCGACGAAGGTTTCCTCGATGTCGAAGCGCGTGCCGGGTGCGGTGGCGATCGCCGACCAAAGCTCGACGCAGGCGGACTTGCCCGCGCGGCGGGCGCCGTCCGGCGCCGGCGTCGTGTTCTCGATCACGCAGTCATCCGCCACCAGCTCGTCCAGGGCGGAGGGGTCGTGGCGCTGGAAGACGTTGTTGTAACGCCGCATGATCTCTGCCGTTTCGGCGGAGCGTTTGGCCGTGGCGATGTCGATGATGAGTTCCTGGGTCATTGGGATGCTCCTTCCGTTTTCAGTGATCGATGAGGCTCGCCTTCAGCGTGATCGCGGCTACGCCGGCAAGCGCCCGCGAGACCAGGCAAGTCGCCTTTGCTGATTGCGCCAGCCGCTCGAAATCCTCCGCCGCCAGCCCGGCGACGCGTGCCTCCGTTTCCAGCTCGATGCGGGTGATGGTCGGCCCGGCCGCGGTGGCGCCGAGATGCACCTTCGCCACCGTGTGGATGCTGTCGGGAACATGGCCTTCGCGGCCGAGGATGGCGCTCAGCGCCATCGAGAAGCAGCCGGCGTGCGCGGCCGCGATCAGCTCCTCTGGATTGGTGCCCGGACCGTTCTCGAAGCGTGAGGGAAAGGAATAGGCACCCTCGAACACGCCGCTGCCCAGCCGCAACCGGCCGGATCCTTCCTTGAGGGTGCCTTGCCAATCGGCAGAAGCGTCGCGAATTGTCATTGCTGTTTCTCCTTTCTGATTGGTCAGGCGCCGTCGATGACGACCTTGCCGAAGATGTCGCCCTGCTGGAAATGACGGTAGGCTTCGCGTGCTTCGGCGAAGGGAAAGACCCTGTCGATGACGGGCCTCAGCCGATGCGTGGCGACAGCGGCGAGCATCGCCTCCAGCGCGCTGCGGCTGCCGACGAAGACGCGGCCGATGGTGGCGAGGCTGCGCTGATAGACGGCGCCGGGGATCTCGACCGCCTTGCCCTTCTGGTCCTGCACGGTCAGCAGCACGATGCGGCCGTAAAGCGAACTGGCGATCAGCGATTGCACGAAGGTGGCCGGGCCGCCGGTCTCGACGACGAGGTCGATGCCGCCCGTCGCCTCGCGCAGCTTCATGCCCCATTCCGGTATCTCGGCGGTTGCGATGACGAGGTCGGCGCCGAGCGCCCGCAGCCTGTCGGCCTTCCCGGCGCGCGACGTGACGGCCGCCACGCGGCAGCCGGCGAGCTTGGCGAACTGCAGCGCAAACAATGCGACGCCGCCTGAGCCGATGACCAGAACCAATTGACCGGGCTTCGGAACCTCCGCGCCCGTCAGCGCGCTCCAGGCGGTCAGCCCGGCGCAGGTGAAGGTCGTGGCCTCCTGCCAGGAGAGATGCTCGGGCAGCCGCACCGCCCATTGCTCATCGAGCAGGGTATATTCTGAAAGCATGCCGTCCAGGGTGCAGCCGAGCTGGTCGACGACGCCCGGATGCATGCGCCCGTCCACCCAGCGCGCGAAATAGCTGCCGGTGACGCGGTCGCCGACGGCAAAGCGGGTGACGGCATCGCCGATCCCCACCACCTCGCCGGCACCGTCGCTCAGCGGAACGATGCCGGGGCGCGGGGTCAGCGGATAGGTGCCGTTGAGGATCATCGTGTCGCGGCGATTGAGCGAGGTGGCGCGCACCCGCACCACGATCTGATGCGGGCCAGGCTGCGGAACCGCCTCTTCGCGCAACGCCAATCTGTCGATGCCGCCTTGTCCCTCCAGCCGGTAAGTCTGCATTGGTGCCTCCCATATATGTAGACCGATTTACATATTATGTAGACCGATTGTCATATTGGTGGCAAGGCCTATAATCCGTGCTCCTGACAGAGGTTGACATTGTGAGAGGTTGACGTGGCGACGGACACACGCACCCGCATGATCGAGGCGACGGCGCTGCTCATCAGGCAGCGCGGCTATCATGGCACCTCGCTCAACGACATTTTGAGCGCCAGCGGCGCCCCCCGCGGCTCGCTCTATTTCCATTTCCCGGGCGGCAAGGACCAGCTGGTCATAGAGGTGACCCGCGACAGCGTTGCGACGGTCACCGAGAGGCTCGGCGCAGATCTTGCCGCGGAAGGCGACCCGGCGGTCGCCGTCCGCCGCATCTATGAATCGGTGGCGCGCATGCTCGAGGAGAACGAGTTCTCGCTCGGCTGCCCGATCGCGCCGGTCGTGCTCGACGCGCCTAACGATGTGCCGGAGCTTGCCGAAATCTGCCGCGCGGCCTTCGAGCAATGGATCGGCCTTTTGCGCCAGGCGTTCATGCGGGCAGGGGTGCCGGAGCGCCGCGCGCAGGCGCTGGCGCTTCTGGTCGAATCCTCGCTGGAAGGCCTGATGGTGATCGCCCGCGCCGCCCGCGACCGCGCGCCGCTCGCGGTCGTGGCCGATGAGGTGGTGGCGCTGGTTGAGGCGGCGGTGCGTTCCGGCAAGGCGGCTGAGCGCGCGGACGCTGCCGTCTGAAGACTGGCCGCAAGAAGGACCGGTCGAGACGCCCTCCAACTTGTGGCGGACACGATCAATTGTCGAAGTCAGCGCCGCCCCTCACCTGCCTGCCGGCATCCTCTCCCCGTATAGTGACGGGGAGAGGGGCGCTCTCGTCGCCGATTTCGCCAATCGCCTACGTTGCAGAAAGGGAGCCGGCACTGCGGTCAGCCCCTTCTCCCCGTCACTATACGGGGAGAAGTGCCCGGCAGGGCGATGAGGGGCGGCGCCGGCGGTTGGGCGATGGGCGAATTCGAAACTTGACGCGATGTCCCGGGGGACGCCTTGGTCAAACAAAAAGGGCGGCATCTCTGCCGCCCTTTCCGTATGCACTAGCCAGGTAGGCTGACTTAGAAGTCCATGCCGCCCATGCCGCCCATGCCGCCGCCGCCCATGCCGCCCGGCATGCCGCCGCCAGCCGACTCCTTCTTCGGAGCCTCGGCGATCATGGCTTCGGTGGTGACGAGCAGGCCGGCGACCGAGGCCGCGTCCTGGAGAGCCGTGCGAACGACCTTGACCGGGTCGACGATGCCCATGGCGATCATGTCGCCATACTCGCCGGTCTGGGCGTTGTAGCCGAAGGTCGCGCCCTTGTTGTCGAGGATCTTGCCGGCAACGATCGAGGCTTCAGCACCCGCATTGGCCGCGATCTGACGGGCCGGAGCCTGCAGCGCGCGACGCACGATGGCGATGCCGGCAGCCTGGTCGGAATTGATGCCGGTGGCCTTGAGACCGCTCGAAGCGCGCAGCAGGGCCACGCCGCCGCCCGCGACAATGCCTTCTTCCACGGCCGCGCGGGTCGCGTTGAGGGCGTCATCGACGCGGTCCTTCTTTTCCTTGACCTCGACCTCGGTCGCGCCGCCGACGCGGATCACCGCGACGCCGCCCGCGAGCTTGGCTAGACGCTCCTGCAGCTTCTCCTTGTCGTAGTCCGAGGTGGTCTCCTCGATCTGCTGCTTGATCTGGGCGACGCGGCCCTGGATCTCGGCCTTCTTGCCGGCGCCGTCGACGATGGTGGTGTTCTCCTTGGAGATCGACACCTTCTTGGCGCGGCCGAGCATGTTGAGGCCGACATTCTCGAGCTTGATGCCGAGGTCTTCCGAGATGACCTGGCCACCGGTGAGGATGGCGATGTCTTCCAGCATGGCCTTGCGGCGATCACCGAAGCCCGGCGCCTTGACGGCGGCGATCTTCAGGCCGCCACGCAGCTTGTTGACGACCAGCGTGGCCAGAGCCTCGCCTTCGACGTCTTCCGAGATGATGAGCAGCGGCTTCGAGGTCTGCACGACGGCTTCCAGGACCGGCAGCATGGCCTGCAGGTTGGAGAGCTTCTTCTCGTGCAGCAGGATGTAGGCGTCTTCCAGATCGGCGACCATCTTGTCGGCGTTGGTGACGAAGTAGGGCGACAGGTAGCCGCGGTCGAACTGCATGCCTTCGACGACTTCCAGCTCGGTCTCGGCGGTCTTGGCCTCCTCGACGGTGATGACGCCTTCGTTGCCGACCTTCTGCATCGCTTCCGCGATCATCTTGCCGACCGACTCGTCGCCATTGGCCGAGATCGTGCCGACCTGGGCGACTTCCTCGGAGGTCTTGATCTTCTTGGCGGCCTTGCCGAGCGCCGCGACGACTTCGGTGACGGCGAGGTCGATGCCGCGCTTGAGGTCCATCGGGTTCATGCCGGCGGCAACCGCCTTGTGGCCTTCCTGGACGATCGACTGCGCGAGAACCGTCGCGGTCGTGGTGCCGTCGCCGGCGATGTCGTTGGTCTTCGAAGCGACCTCGCGCACCATCTGCGCGCCCATGTTCTCGAACTTGTCCTCAAGCTCGATCTCCTTGGCGACGGTGACGCCGTCCTTGGTGATGCGCGGCGCACCGAACGACTTGTCGATGACGACGTTGCGGCCCTTGGGGCCGAGCGTGACCTTCACCGCGTCGGCGAGGATGTTGACGCCGCGCAGCATGCGCTCACGGGCATCGCGGGAGAATTTTACGTCTTTGGCAGCCATGTTTAACTCCTGGCAGGGGCTCGGATCGAGCCCGAAGATTCAAGATTCAGGTGATGCTGAGGCCGATATTCAGCCGATGATGCCCATGATGTCGGATTCCTTCATGATCAGAAGGTCCTCGCCATTGAGCTTGACTTCGGTGCCCGACCACTTGCCGAACAGGACGCGGTCGCCGGCCTTGACATCCAGAGGCACGAGCTTGCCGGCTTCGTCGCGGGCGCCGGAGCCGACGGCGATGATCTCGCCTTCCTGCGGCTTTTCCTTCGCCGTATCCGGGATGATGATCCCGCCGGCGGTCTTGGATTCGGATTCGACCCGACGAACGACCACGCGGTCATGAAGCGGGCGGAATTTGGACTTTGCCATGTTTACTTCCTCGAGTGAGAACGGTGAGAACTGTTCCTCCATCCGGCGAGGCCGCCGGATATGAGTTAGCACTCACCTAAGGCGAGTGCTAACGTGGCGGTGAGATAAGCTGGCGGCTTGTCAGAGTCAAGGCGCGCGGGGAGGGCAATGGCGCGAAATTTTTCCGGCCATAACGCCTGGCCGAAAACACCCGGTTTGCCGATGACCGTCAATATGAAAAGCGCCGTGTTTCGCCGTCAAACAGCGGCGAAGCACGGCGCGACGCAAATGAAAGGCGGATCGGAGCGGATGCGTCCGCTCAGATATTCATGCCACCCGACACCTCGATACGCTGGGCGTTGACCCAACGGTTGTCCTCCGACAGCAGCGAGGCGATCATCGGCCCGATGTCGTCGGCCACGCCGGCGCGGCCGAGCGCGGTCATATCGGCCACAACGCGGTTGATCTCGGCGTCGTCGCGCACATGGCCGCCGTTGAAGTCGGTCGCGATCGCTCCCGGCGCCACCGTGTTGGCGGTGATGCGGCGGGCGGCGAGTTCCTTGGCCAGGTAGCGCGTGAACACCTCGACGCCGCCCTTCATCATCGCATAGGCGGCTGCGCCCGGCACCGAGAAGCGTGCCAGCCCGCTCGACACGTTGACGATGCGGCCGCCATCCTCGATCAGCGGCAGCAGCGCCTGGGTGAGGAAGAACACGCCCTTGAGATGGATGTTCATCAGCCTGTCGAATTCCTCCTCCGTCGTCTCGGCGATCATCTTGCGCAGGCCGGTGCCGGCATTGTTGACGAGATAATCGAGACGGTCGCGCCGCCAGGTTTCCTTGAGCGTCTTCTTCAACGCCTCGACGAAGGCCGGGAAGCTGGCAACAGCACCGGTGTCGAGCTCGATCGCGGCGGCGCGGCCGCCTGCCGCCTCGATCTCGGCGATGGCCGCCTTCGCCTCGTCGGCGCGCGAGCGATAGGTGAGGACGACGTCGACGCCCTTGCGGGCAAGGTTCAGCGCGGTGTTGCGGCCGAGGCCGCGGCTGCCGCCTGTGATGAGGGCGATGGGGCGGGTGGTCATGGCGAATCTCCTTCTTGGTGATGGAGATGCATATACTCGTCTCACGGGCCGATATAATCGGGCGCGGATTGCCAACACTATTCAGATTATGCGAACAATATCTCATGGACAGGTTCGACAGCATGCGGCTCTTCACCCGCGTCGTGGAACGGCGCAGCTTCACCGCGGCCGCCGCCGACCTCGGCCTGCCGCGCTCCAGCGCCACCGCCGCGATCAAGCAGCTTGAAGAGCGGCTCGGCGTGCAGTTGCTTCGCCGCACCACGCGCCACGTCACCACGACGCTCGACGGCGAGGCGTACTACCAGCGCTGCATCGGCATCCTCGCCGACATCGAGGATGCCGAAGGCGGCTTCGGCGCGCATGAGGTGCGCGGTCGCCTTAGCGTCGACGTCAACGGCCACATGGCGCGCACCTTCCTTTTGCCGGAATTGCCGGCGCTGCTCGCCAGATATCCGGGCCTGACCGTGCATATCGGCGAAGGGGACCGCCTCGTCGATCTCGTGCGTGAGGGCGTCGATTGCGTCATCCGGGCCGGCACGCTGCCCGACAGCGACATGATCGTGCGGCGTCTCGGCATCGCGCGCGAGATCACGGTCGCGAGCCCGGCCTATCTCGAACGCCACGGCGTGCCACGCACACCGGACGATCTGGCCGGCCACATGATGATCGGCTTCGTGTCGTCGCGCACGAGGCAGGTGATGCCGCTGGAGTTCACCGTCGACGGCAAGGTTCGCGAAATTGTCCTGCCGTCGCGAGTCACGGTCGCTAATTCCGACACCAGCGCCGCGCTGGTCCGGCTGGGCTTCGGGCTGTTCCAGGCGCCGAGGCTTCGTTACTCTGATGATCTTGAGGCCGGCCGGCTGGTCGAGGTGCTTCCCGACTTCCCGCCGACGCCGACACCGATCTCGGTGCTTTATCCGCGCAGTCGGCAGCTCTCGCCGAGAGTCAGGGTATTTGTGGACTGGCTGGTGGAGATTCTGGGGCCGAAGCTGGATGCTTCCTGAGAGACAATAGCGACGCCGGCGGGACAGCACCCCCCTCTGGCCTGCCGGCCATCTCCCCCGCAAGGGGGTGAGCTTGGCAGCTTCGGCGCCTCGCTCACTCCTGTTGCGTAGGAGATGACGAAAGCGACCGAGCGCATGATCTCCCCCTTGCGGCAGGGCTGTCCGGGGAAAGTTCTGAGTGAATCGAAATGCCGCATT
>NZ_RQXT01000081.1 GCF_003863365.1 Mesorhizobium tamadayense
GGCAGCTTCGCCGCCGGCGCTCTTTTCGCAGCCGATGCGAGCCGCTTAGATCCGCTCCGCCCACGCCTTAATCGTCTCCGCCACCGTCTTCAGATGATCGCCCGCGGAAAACCCCGACACCGCCTTGCGCGGCTTCAGGTCGTGGTCGCCGTCCTCCAGCCAGATCACCTCGATGGCGTCGGAAAGACCGTAGGTCGCGACTTCTTCCTTGGTGCCGAACTCGTCGCGCGTGCCCTGGAAGATCAGCGTCGGCGTCTTCAGGCCGGCGAGGTGTTTTGTCCGCAGTTGCTCGGGCTTGCCCGGGGGATGGAAGGGATAGCCGAGGCAGACCAAGCCGGCGATCTCGCCTTTCGCAAACATCTCGTCGGCGACCATGGAGGCGACCCGCCCGCCCATCGACTTGCCGCCGATGATCAGTTTTCCGGTCACGCCCTTGGCGCGAAGGTCGGCGATCGCCTTCACATATTCTGGGTTCACCGTCTCGGCGCGCGGCGGCGGCTTGCGGTGACCGTAGCGGCGCGCGGCCATGTAGTGGAACTCGAAGCGCGCGACGCGGAAGCCGGCGGTGGCGAAGGCCTTGGCGGTGGCGGCCATCGAGGCGGAGTCCATCGGCGCGCCGGCGCCGTGGGCGAGCAGGATGGCGACGGAGGCGGAGTCCGGGCCGTCGAGGAGGAAGTGGGTCATGGGGCGAGCTTTCTGGAAAGGTCACACTCCGTCCCACCCCCCTCTGCCCTGCCGGGCATCTCCCCCGCAAGGGGGGAGATTGGCAGTTCAGAGGCCCCGCTCACTCTTCCGACGTTGGAGATTGGCGAAAGCGGCCGAGCGCATAATTTCCCCCTTGCGGACCCTTGCGGGGGAGATGGCCGGCAGGCCAGAGGGGGGTGTTCAGGCGCGAACATCTCGCTCACCCGCCATGTGCAAATCCACGAACTGTATTCCCCTCTGCGCAATGCGCGCCCATTCGGAATCCGCGTCGAGCTCCAGATACCGTGCCCACAGCCGCCGCGCTTCCAGCAGATTACCGGCGTCGAACTCCAGTCGGGCGAGGTTGAACACCGGGTCGGCATAGGCCTTGTCGAGCGCGATCGCCTTCTGCAGATGCCTTCGCGCCGAGGCAACCTTGCCCTCGTCGCTCATCAGGCCCGCAAGGTTGAACCAGGCCTCGACGAAGCCCGGATCGAGCTTGATCGCACGCGCATAGTCGTGCGCGGCTTCCGCGACGCGGCCGGCGCCGCGCAGGCAGTTGGCGCGGTTGAAGGCGGCGATGGCGTCCTTGGCGTCGATCGCCATGCAGCGCTGGTAGAGGGCTGCCGCATCGTCGTGGCGCCCCTCCTCTTCCGCGGCTTCCGCCTCGGCGAACAGTTCCTCCAGCGTGTCGTCTCCAAACATTCCCGAATTTGGAGAGCCGAGATCGAACAGAAGCTGGCCGTCGAGCTCGCTCCTGCCCTCATCGAGATAGATCGCGTCCGGCCGGCCATGCCGCGAGCCGAGATTGAGCGACTTGGCGGTGAGCGAGGCGACCGGGCCGGAGCGGTGCACGGAGCGCGCGATCGCGCCCCAGGTGGCGCCGCTGGCGATCAGCCCGGCATATTTCCTGGCCAGGATCAGGTCGCGGAAGGAATAGGGTTCGGCGTCGTGCTCGAAGGCGTCGAACAGAGCCAGCAGGTCGAGATCGTCGCCGGCAAGCCGGGACTGGTCGATGAGCGACTGCCTGGACAGGGACGATGCCTCCGGCGCCTTCATCAGCCCGAGCAGACGCAGGAAGCCGTTCTCGCTAATGAGGGCGCGGCCGGCTTCGCGCTCGGCTTTCGCGCGGCGCTCCAGCTCGGCATCGCCGGCTTTTGCAAGCCCCGCTTTGGCAAGCAGCGCGCGGCCGAACACAACATGGGTGGTGCGCCGCGTGACGCCGCGCCTCAGCTCGGCATGGCGGCGCTCGACCTCGCGCGCGGCGAGCCTGAGCGGAAAGGCGGCCAGCGCGCCGACGACGCCGTAGACGGCGCCGGGAACGATCACTGGCCCTGCACTTCCAGTCACTTCTTGCTCTTGCCGACGGCCTTGAGCAGGTTCGCCTTCAGCGGGTTCTCAGGCGCGCCACCGGCAGCCGCCTTCTTGGCGGGCTTGGCCGGCGCCTCCTCGGCCTTGCTCTTCGACTTGGCCGGGGGCTTGGCCTGCTGCGACAGGCTCGCCTTCAGCGCATCCATCAGGTTGATGACGTTGCCGCGTTCGGGCGCCGCCGCGATGATCGGCTTGTGGCCCTTCAGCTTCTCGCGGATCATCGCCATCAGCGCCACCTCGTAGCGATCCTCATAGTTCTTCGGATCGAAATGGGTTTGCTTCTGCTTGATCAGCGCCTCGGCCAGTTGCAGCATTTCGGGATCCGGCTTGGCATCCGGGATGTTGCCGAAATACTCAGCTGTGCCCCGCACTTCGTTCGGATTCCTCAAGGTGCAGACGAACATGCCGTTCTCGCGCGGACCGATCGTCACCACGCGCTCGCGACTGGAGAGCACAAGGCGCGCAATCGCCAGCTTGCCGGACTTGCGCATCGCCTCACGCAGCACCGCGAAGGTTTCCTCCGCCATGGCGCCGTCGGGCGCCAGGTAATAGGGCGAGTCCTGATAGATGACATCGACCTCGTCCTCGTCGACGAAGGCCTCGATGTTCATCGTGTGGTTGGATTCGATCCTGACCGCCTCGAGGTCGGCGTCATCGATGATGATGTACTGCTTGTCCTCGTATTCGTAGCCCCGGACCAGGTCTGAGCGCTCGACAAGGCCGAGTTCGGGATCGACCGGCTTCATGTTGATGCGGTTGTGGGTCTTCTTGTGCAACTGGTTGAACGAGATGCGCTCGCTCGCGCTGGTGGCCGGATAAAGCCGGACCGGACAGCTGACGAGGCTGAGCTTGAGGTAACCTTTCCAACTTGCCCTGGGCGCCATGATGAACTCCTACGCGGCCATGCACTGACATTCTAGCTTGAGCATGATCCTCTCCAAACCGGTTCCCACTTTTTGGGATCATGCTCTCTGCAGCGCCTTATTCTCGTCCGAAGGACGATTGGCGCCGCGGAAATCCTACACCGACCCCTGATGATACTGCTGAATTCCTAGCGAAGTGTTTGTGGGGCGGGCTGGCGCGGAGAATAATTCAAATTGTAGCGAGATGGAACTGAGACGCTGGCGGGACAGAGGGGGGCGCGAAGGAACGCGACGCTCGTTGTCTATCCCGCCTTGTCCACCACCGGCAGATCCCTGGCAGCCTCATCGATCTCCGCCCACGGATCCCCGGACGTCTCCAGCAATCCCGGCAGCGAGGCGTAGTTCAGGTCCTCGGGCGCGTCGATCGTCTCCAGATCCGTCCAGCTCACCGGAGTCGAGGCCGGCAGGTTGGTGCGGGCGCGCAGCGAATAGGGCGCCGCGGAGGTGTGACCGCGGGCGTTGCGGTGGAAGTCGATGAAGATGCGCTTCTTGCGGTTTTCCTTGCCCATGGTGGTGGTGAAGGTGTCGGGCGCGGTGGCGGCCAGGAAAGTCGATATCGCGCTGCTCGCCTGGTGCAGTTTCTTCCAGTTCTGCTTGCGGGTCACCGGCACGGTGATGTGGATGCCCTTGCCGCCGGAGGTTTTCGCGAAAGGCACAAGGCCGAGGCTTTCCAGCCCGCCCTTTATATGGACGGCAGCCTCCACCACCTCGCGCCAGGATATCCCCTCGCCCGGGTCGAGATCGAAGACGATCTGGTCGGGCTTGTCGAGCTTGGTGCGGTGCGTGCCCCAGGTGTGGAACTCGACGACGCCGAATTGCGCCAGCGCCAGATAGCCCTTGGCGTCCTCGACCGACAGATAGGTCTTGGTCTCGCCTTCCGAATTGGTGCTCTCGAACACCGCCACCGAAGGCGGCATGCCGGTGAAGGCGTGGCGCTGGAAGAAGCAGTCCTGCGGCTTGCCGGTCGGGCAACGCACCAGCGACACCGGGCGGCCGATAATGTGGGGCAGCATGAAATCGCCGACCAGCGCGTAATAAACGGCGATGTCGAGCTTGGTCGGCCCGGTCTTGCCGAACAGCCGCCGCTCCGGATTGGTGACCCAGATGGTGGCGAGGTCAGATTCGGCGATCAGCCGCCGGCGCTTGACCGGGACCGGCGTGGTGAGCCCGCCGATTTCGCGCAGGCCGCGAAAGACAGCATGGCGCAGCGCGTTGTCGGCAGTGCGGTTGGCGTAGTGGATATGGGCCGACAGCAGCGGCTTCACCCAATGCATCTCGCGCATGATCTCGCGCGGCACGCCTTCAGGCGGCGTGGCGCCGGCCGTCAGCCGTTCCAGCCGGGCAAGCAGATCTCTCGCCATGACGCTGTCGAAGCCGGTGCCGACCTTGCCGCGGTAGTGCAATTCGCCGTCCTCGAATTCGGCGAGGCCGAGCGCCGCCAAGCCTTCGGCCCGGTCGGACACGGTGTAGCCGGCAATGACGAAGTCGCCCTTCTTTTGCGCCTTGACCTTGGTCCAGCTCTTGGTGCGGCCGCTCTGGTAGACGGCGTCGGCGCGCTTGGAGACCACGCCTTCGAGTCCCAGTTCCGTCGCCTGGCCGTAGAGCCCGCGCCCATCGCCCTCGACATGGTCGCTGAACTGGATTGCGGAGTTCGCCGCCTGGCCGGCGAGCAATTCGGCAAGCAGCGTCTTACGCTTCAGCAGCGGCGCCTTGCGCAGGTCCCAGCCGTCGAGGTGGAGAAGATCGAAGGCGTAGAAATGCAGCTTCGAGCCGGCGCCCGTGGCCAGCGCGTCCTGCAGCAGCGCGAAGCGGGAAATGCCCTTCTCGTCGAGCACCATGATCTCGCCGTCGATGATCGCCTGGCTCACCGGCAGCCGCGCGAAGGCCTGCGGGAGATCGCCGTAGCGCTTCGTCCAGTCGATGCCGCCGCGGGTGATCAGCCGCACCTCGCCGTCCACGACATGCGCCATGGTGCGGTAGCCGTCGAACTTGATCTCGTGCAGCCAGAGCGTGCCGGTGTCCTCCACCGGTCCGCCCGGCGGCTCCGTCACCTGGGTGGCGAGCTGCGGCTCGATGCGGGTCGGCGGGTCGCCCTTGACCGCCCCGGACAGCGCGCCGGGCTTCAGCGAGCCGGGCTTGGGCGGCAGGCGCTGCGGTTTCTTCGGCGTCGCCGCCAGCTCCTCGATGCGGCGGCCCGTCTTCACGCTTTCCGGCCGCGCTTCGAGGATGTCGAGCCTGGTGTCCGAGGCGAGATCGCGCTCCTTGAACAGCAGCCAGTTCTTCTTGTTCTCGTCCTCGCCGGGTTTTGGTTTCAGGCGGGTCAGCATCCAGCCGCCATTCAGCTTCTCACCGGCCAGCCGGAACTTGAAGGCGCCGGTGCGCAGGCTCTTTTCGACATCCTCCATCGGCGCCCAGGTGCCGGTGTCCCAGACGATCATCGGCCCGCCGCCATATTCGCCCTCGGGGATGACGCCCTCGAAGTCGATATATTCGATGGGGTGGTCCTCGGTCTCGACCGCGAGGCGCTTGTCGGCGGGGTTGAGCGAGGGGCCGCGCGGCACCGCCCAGCTCTTCAGCACGCCGCCGACTTCGAGGCGCAGGTCGTAGTGGTCGGCGGTGGCATGGTGCTTGTGGACGACGAAACGGTTGCCGCCCTCACCCGCCAGTCCGCCCGCCGGTTCCGGCGTGCGGCTGAACTCGCGCTTGGCGCGGTAGGATTTGAGCTTGGAGGGGGCGGGCATGGTTAGGTTGGCGTGGGGGCAGGATGGTCTTGCCGGCGCCGCGTTCCTTCACACCCCCCTCTGTCCTGCCGGACTGTCCGGCAGGACAGAGGGGGGTGCTGTCCCACCAACATTTCGGACTTTCGTGCATCGCAGCGGTGCGAAGTGATAGGCGTCACGCTCAATCGTCAGTCGCCGGCGTCAGTTCCAGTTCGGCGGGCGACAACCCCTGCCTGAGCTGTGAAAGCCGGAACTCGTCGACCCAATAGGCTTCGCCGTCGACCAGCACGCGCGCGCTGTAAGTGCCGCCGGAAAAGCTCCGCGCGGTGACATAGACCTTGTGGCGGTCGAGCGCCTTCTTCACCGCGGCGCGGCGGGAATTCTCTCTGGCGACGGGACTTGCCATGGCCTCACTCGAAACACGCTGCCGCTCAAGCTGGCGGCTGGCTATAAGGATGGCGGAGAGCGCGGGGCGAGTCAATTTAGCGGGGCGATGGAGTTCAATCTCCCCCCACAAGGAGGAAGATTGGCTGTCGCGACGGCCGCGCCCTATTTCGATGAGCACCTAGGAGGAGGCCCCAACATGACCCATATCCGCCCGATGACGAAGAACGACCTGGCGGCCGTCTCGCGGCTGCTCGGCCAGTCCTGGCGGCGCACCTATGCGCCGATCATGGGCGAGGAAAACACGGCCCGACTCTCCGACGAAAGGCATGCCCCGGAGAAGCTCGCGGCCGAACTTGACGACGATGACAAGATGTCCTTCGTGGCCGAGCGGACCGACGGCTCGATCGCCGGCTATGCGATGGCGGAGATGGGCGAACATGGCGACGTCATGCTCGACCGGCTGCATGTCGAACCGGAAGAGTTCGGCAGCGGCCTGGCGGTCGACCTTTTGCATGCGGTGCTCGCCGCCCATGCCGGCATCCCCAGCATCGCGCTGGAGGTGATCGAGGGCAACGACCGGGCGATCGCCTTCTACCGCAAGCACGGTTTCGAGGTGGCCGAGCGCCGGACGGCGGCGCACGGCGTCGGCGGTCACGCCTCGCTGATCATGCGCCGGCTGCTGCCGAGGGCTTGAGGCGCTGGACGGTTCGCGTCGCGGCCCTATAATTTCGCGGGTGCTAATTTCCCACCGGAGACAGACAGATGAGCCTCGGCAAGCAGAAACTCGGCAGCCAGGGGCTCGTCGTCTCTTCGATCGGCCTCGGCTGCATGGGCATGAGCCAGTCCTACGGGCCGGCCGACGAGGCGGAGTCGATCGCAACGATCCACAGGGCGATCGATCTCGGCTGCACCTTCCTCGACACGGCCGAAGTCTACGGGCCTTTCACCAATGAGGAGCTTCTCGGCCGCGCGCTGAAGGGCCGGCGCGATCAGGTGACGATCGCGACAAAATTCGGCTTCCGCATCGTCGACGGCAAGCAGGACGGCACCGGCCGCGACAGCCGGCCCGAGCACATCCGCGAGGTGGTGGAGGCTTCGCTGCAACGGCTCGCCACCGACCATATCGACCTGCTTTACCAGCACCGCGTCGATCCTGATGTGCCGATGGAGGATGTGGCGGGTGCGGTCGGCCAGCTGGTGGCTGAAGGCAAGGTGCGCTTCTTCGGCCTGTCGGAGGCGGGCATCGCCAACATCCGCCGCGCGCATGGCGTGCATCCGGTCTCGGCCCTGCAGAGCGAATATTCGCTCTGGGAGCGCAACCTCGAGCCCGAAATCATCCCGGCGCTTGCCGAACTTGGCATCGGCCTGGTGCCGTTCGCGCCGCTCGGCCGCGGCTTTCTCGCCGGCGACGTCAAGCGCGCGGAAGACTATCCCGAAGGCGATTTCCGCCGCGGCGACCCGCGCTACCAGGGCGAGAATTTCGACGCCAATGTCACGGCGGCCGCCACGGTGCGCGACATCGCCGCCGCTAAGGGCGTGAAGCCCGGCCAGGTGGCGATTGCCTGGCTGCTCGCCAAGGGGCCGGAATTCGGCATCGATATCGTGCCGATCCCCGGCACCAAGCGACGGACTTATCTCGAGGAAAATGTCGCGGCCGCCGACATCGAGCTCGACGCCACCGAGATGCTGGGGCTCGACATGGCGCTGACGCCCGACAAGGTGTCAGGGCCGAGGTATGGTGAGCGAACGATGTCGATGGTGGACCGGTAGGCGCCAGCCAATCTCCCCCTCGAGGCGGAGATCGGCGCCCCTACCTATTTCTTCTTGCAGTCCGGCAACGCCTCCATCGCCTTCCTGGCCTCCCCCTCGCTGGCGTATTTCTTCTTGCCGAGGTCGACGACAAGCGTCCCGTCGGGCTTCTTCGGCACGATCTCGCACTGCTTCGAGACGGCATCCCTGGCGACCCAGTACTCCTCGGCCGCCACGACGGGAAGGCTGACCATGCCGATGGCGAGGATTGCTATGGCGACGGTGCGAACCATTTCCTGGTCTCCATTTGCTTGTGTGTTGCCGGAAAGCAGGGCCAGAACGACGGGCGCCGGGGCGGCGCCGGCACGCTGCTCTCGTCATTTTTTTCACGCAATTCCGAACGCAAAACGCCTGCCCCGCGCTTCCGTTCCAGGCATCCGGCGGCGCCGAAACGGGCATGGAGAAAAACCTTGGCGCGCCGGCAAGGCGGGACTTGACTTCGGCCGGCCGGCCTCCAGATCGATTTTTGCAGATCTCGTGCGAGCGCCGGACATGCAAGGCTGCATTTCGGCCGCCGCCGGTGCGCTGAACGACCGGTCCGGCTAAATGCACAGCCAAGGGCTGTCCGGGCACCGCCCGCATCGCGTGCCAAAAGGAGGAATTGAAATGGCAATTCGTGATCTCATTCCCTGGAACAGGGAAGGCAATCAGGTTCCCGGCTTCTATCGCGACAGCGATCGCGATCCGTTCATGACGCTGCACCGCGAGATGAATCGCCTGCTCGACGACGCGTTCCGCGGCTTCGGTGCCGGATTGCCCTCGTTCGGCGGCGCCTTTGGCGGGCGTCCCGGATGGCCGAGCCTCGAAATCTCCGACACCGGCAGCGAAATCCGCGTCATGGCGGAAGTCCCCGGCATGGAGGAGAAGGACATCGAAGTGATGCTCGACGACGGCGTGCTGACGCTGCGCGGCGAGAGGCGCTCCGAAAGCGAGGACAAGGACAGGCAGTTCTCCGAGCGCTTCTACGGGCGCTTCGAGCGGCGCATTCCGATCGGCGCCGAGGTCGAGGAAGCCAAGGTCAACGCCGCCTTCCACAACGGCGTGCTCACGGTGATCCTGCCGAAGACCCAGCGCGCCCAGGCGAAGGCCAGGCGCATCCCGATCAGCGGCGCCACCACCGGCTCCGCCAAGAGCAAGCATTGACCGCCAAGAACGGCCGGGCGCGCACGAGCAATTCCAGGAAAGGCACAACGGTTTTCCCGTCTGGAATTGCATAAGACAAAGCCCGACGCGCCCGGCTTCTCGCCCTCAGGCAGCCGAATGCGGATCGTCGCTGTAGGGATGGACGGGATAGCCTTCGCCGATCGTCTCGCTCACCCGATCGATCCAGGCACCGACTGCCGGATAATCGGCAAGCGGAAAGCCGCAATCCTCGGCGCGGTGGCTGTAGGCATAGACGGCGATGTCGGCGACGGTGAGCGAGCCGCTGACGAGGAATGGCGTGTCTTGCAGGCTGCGCTCGAGTGCTGCGAGCGCGCGGATGCCCGCCTCGCGCTTGCCGGGAGCAAACGCCTTGTTGCGCTCCAACCGCCCGGTCAGCGTCCAGAAGCGCAGCGAGCCGATGACCGGCTCGACATAATATTGCTCGAAGAACAGCCACTGCATGACCCTGGCGCGCAGATACCGGTTCGCCGGAAGGTAGAGCGTGCCCTCGGCGAGATAGACGAGGATCGCATTGGACTCGGCAATCGCCTCGCCGTCCTCCAGGCCGAGCACCGGAACCGCGCCGGCCGGATTGAGCTTGAGAAAAGCGTCCGTGTGGCTTTCGCCCTCGAAGATCGACACCTGCCGCGTTTCGTAAACGATGCCGAGCAGCCCCAGCAGGACACGCACCTTCCAGGCGTTTTGCGACGGCAGATAATCGTAGAGTGTGAGCATGGCTGGGTCCCCCGGTTTGACTGGGATTGGCTTGGCATGCCGCGGTGCGGGGCGCCACCCGATTTGTGTGTGGTCGGAACCGAGCCCTCCAACGTCATCGCGAGGCACTCCCCTCTGGCCTGCCGGCGATCTCCCCCGCAAGGGGGGAGATTGGATGTCACCCCGGCTTTCGCCAATCGCCCGAGTCGTGGGAGATGGCCGGCGCCGAAACCGCTAATCTCCCCCTTGCGGGGAGATGTCCGGCAGGACAGAGGGGGGTGTGAAGGAACGCAGCCTATCGCATTTGCGCGGCAGCCGCGCCGCGCCGGCAATATCCTTCGCCACCGCCTGAGCCTCGATGCCGATCTCGCGCAGCAGGCCGGTGACCGGGTTGTAGAAGCCGACGAGATAGACGCCGAGGTCGCTCGCGCGGGCATTCACCCCGCTTTTCGCGGGTCGCAGCTCCGCCGGCAGGATGCCGTCATAGCCTGGCCGGTAGCCGGTGGCGAAGATCACGGCGTCGAAGTTTTTCTCCTGCCCGTCGGCGAATCTCGCGCCGTCCTCGGTGAAGCGGGCGATGTCGGGGAGGATGCCGATCCTGCCCGCCTTGATCGCCGCCACGGTGCCGACATCGATGACCGGAATGCGCCCGGCGTCGATCTGCTTGAGGATGCCGGCCTTCGGCCTGACGATGCCGTATTTCTCCAGCCTGCCCAACGCCAGGTCCAGGATTTTTGGAAACATCCAGTCGTTCAGCGCCTGCGGCATCGGCCGGCTGGCGATGCCCACCATCTGGATCGGCACGCCGAAGAGCTGGCGCGGCACGATGTGGACGCCCTTGCGCACCGAGATCGTCGGGCGGGCGCCGCTCTCGGCCAGGTCGAGCGCTATCTCGGCGCCGGTGTTGCCCATGCCGACGACCAGCACGTTCTTGGCCGTATAGGGCGCGGCCTCGGTGTAGGCGGCGCTGTGCAGCACCTCTCCCTTGAACGCCTCGATACTGGGAAACCCCGGCATGATCGGCTCTGCATTGTTGCCGGTGGCGATCACGATCTTGCGGGCGCCGATCTCGCCGGCATCGGTCTCGACCAGGAATTTCTCGCCCGCGCGGCGGATGGATTTCACCGTCACGCCGAAACGCGGCTCGAGGCCGAAACGCTCGGCATAGGCATCGAGATAGGCGACCACTTTTTCGCGCGGGACGTAGCGGGGGTGGCTTTTGGGGAACGGCATGAAGGGCAGCGAGGAGAAGGACTTCACCGTGTGCAGATGCAGCCGCCGGTAATGCCGCCGCCAGGCCGGCGCCACCTCGCCGGCCTTTTCGAGGATGGTGAAATCGACGCCAGCCTGTTTCAGGCAGGCGCCGACGGCAAGACCGGCCGGCCCCGCGCCGACAATGACGACATTGGTGTCCAAAATAGCCTCCTCCCCCAATAAGCGGGAAGAAGCTATGCCTGCGATGCCCGAGGGACAAGTAGGGGGAAATCACCTAAGGCAGATCGCGTGAAAAAAGGATTCACGCGACCTGCTTTAAGTCTTTGATTTAAGCATGTCTTTGTCCCGAAACCGCTGCACACTTTCGGGAGACATGCTTTAGCCTTTCCCTCGACGGGGAAAGGGCTAGTCCGTCCCACTCTGTATCGCGGGCTCGTCCTCGGGTGGTTCCAAAATCTCGATCAGTCGTGCCACGCGGGTGCCTGGCATCGCACGGCCCTCATTCACCAGCGCTTCGTCGGCGCTGATCCAGGCAAAGGCCTCGCGCAGTTCCTCGATATTGGCGCCGGTGAGCGCGATGTCGGCGATGACGGCCTCATCGACCGGACCAAGCACGGAAATGATCTCGTCGCGGGTCATCCTTGTCCTCCCCATGGGTCGAGACGATGCCAAGGAAACGGCGGACGGGTGGAGCGGGTTCCGGGGCGGAGGCTAATCTCCCCACTTGAAGGGGGAGATTGACCGCGAAGCGGTCAGAGGGGTCGTCTCGCGTAGAGTGCGATCTCATCTCCACCGCATATGACGTTGGCGCTTCAGGCGCTGCGACCCCCTCTGTCGCCTTCGGCGACATCTCCCCCTCAAGTGGGGAGATTAGGCGCCGCGCCGTCTTTGCTCTCGCCCCGACAACCGCTATGCACGAAGCCTCGCGCGAAAATCCCACCCGAGTCCTTATGAAGCCCGCCCTGCTGCTTTCCGCCCTGCTGCTCGCCACGCCCGCCTTCGCCGACTGGAAGCCGGTCGAGACGGTCGCGACCTATGCCGTCTCCGGCCAGACGGTGGAGGAGCTCTATGTCTCGATCGGCGAGAAAGGCCCGGTAATCGGCAAGGACTCGGCCGGCAATGAGCGGCGGGCGATCGCGCACACCAATTTCAAGCTGACCTGGCAGCGGGATTACCGGCCGGAGAGTAGTGCCTGCGTGCTGAAGTCGGCGCGGCCGAAGCTCATCATCACCTACACGCTGCCCAAGCCCTCGGCAAAACTTGCCCCCGCCGTGCGGGCGCGCTGGGACGCGTTTGCAGCCGGGCTCGCCGCGCATGAGAAGGTGCACGGCGCCGGCATCGTCGACATGGTGGGCAAGATCGTCGCCTTCAGCACTGGCCTCACCGTCGCCGACGATCCCGGCTGCACCAAGATCAGGGCCGAGCTGACGCAATATCTCGACCAGCTTTCCAAGGCGCAGCGCCAGGCCAGCCGAGACTTCGACAAGGTTGAGTTCGGCGCGGGCGGGAACCTGCAGAAGTTGATCGCGGCATTTTTGATCGGCGGATGAGAGCGTCCTCAACGACGAAAGTATAAGGGCGCGCGCCGCGGCTTTACAGGCGGATTTGGTAGCGCTACCGTTTCACAGTCGCGTGACCCGGGGGGAGCTGGGGCAAACGTCGCCGACGCCAGTGGTGGATGCTTGCCGGCATCCGTTTCAGCCACACCTTGATTAGAAACGGCTCCCGCGAGACCTCGCAGGGACCACCGGGAGGAATTCGATGGCGTCTGTCGCGATTGGCGATGTCTACAAATCGTTCGGAGCCACCCAGATTCTGCATGGGGTCAGCGTCGACATAGAAGACGGCGAGTTCGTCACGCTGGTCGGGCCCTCGGGCTGCGGAAAATCGACCCTTCTGCGGATGATTGCCGGCCTGGAAAAAATCTCGCGCGGCCATATCTCGATCGGCAGCCGTATCGTCAACGACGTTGCGCCGAAGGAGCGCGACGTGGCCATGGTCTTCCAGAACTACGCGCTCTATCCGCACATGACGGTCGCCGAGAACATGGCGTTCTCGCTCATGCTCAAGGGTGTCCCGAAGGCGCAAAGCGATGCGGGAGTGAAGCGGGCGGCCGAAATCCTCGGGCTGGTGCCGCTCTTGTCGCGCTATCCGCGCCAGCTTTCCGGCGGCCAGCGCCAGCGCGTCGCCATGGGCCGGGCGATCGTGCGCAATCCGCAGGTGTTCCTGTTCGACGAGCCGCTCTCTAATCTCGACGCCAAGCTCAGGGTCCAGATGCGCGCCGAGATCAAGGAACTGCACCAGCGGCTGAAGACGACGACGGTCTACGTCACCCACGACCAGATCGAGGCCATGACCATGGCCGACAAGATCGTGGTCATGCATGACGGCGTCGTCGAGCAGATCGGACCGCCGCTGGAACTCTACGACCGGCCAAACAACCTCTTCGTCGCAAGCTTCATCGGCTCGCCCGCCATGAACCTGCTCAAGGGCACATTCGCCAACGATGGCGCGCCTTCTTTCCGTGGCGCGGGAGGCATTTCCGTGCCTTTGCCGAAACCACCCTCGATCGGCAACGGCGAGGCCATGGTGCTCGGAGTACGGCCCGAGCATCTGCGGCTGGCCGACGACGGCATCCTGGTCACGGTGGTGGTGATCGAGCCAACCGGCTCGGAAGTGCAGATCATCGGCCGGACGGCCGGCGGCGAGGACATCGTCGCCAATTTCCGGGAACGCCATTCCTTCGCGCCGGGAGAAACCATCCGGCTGTCGGTCGAGCCTGGCCCCATCCACCTGTTCCACGGCGAGACGGGCCAGCGGATCGAAGCGGCGCGCTAGAGCCACGCAACGAGGAATCATAGAGGAGGAGACGAGCATGAAGTTCACCAGACGCGACGTGATCCGCACGACCGCCGGCGCGGCGGTAGCGGGAGCCTTGGGCAGCCGGTTCGTCGGCTCGAGCGCCTTCGCCCAGGAGGGCCTGACCTACAAGCCCGAGGAAGGCGCGAAGCTCAGGCTGCTGCGCTGGTCGCCTTTCGTGCAGGGCGACGAGGACCAGTGGCTCAAAAATACCAAGCGGTTCACTGAAGCGACGGGCGTCGATGTGCGCGTCGACAAGGAGAGCTGGGAAGACATCCGGCCCAAGGCGGCGGTCGCCGCCAATGTCGGCTCCGGCCCCGACCTGATGCTCGTCTGGTTCGACGACCCGCACCAGTATCCCGACAAGCTGCTCGACGTGACTGAACTGGGCGACTATCTCGGCAAGAAGTATGGCGGCTGGCACGACGGTCCGAAGCAGTATGCGACGCGCGAGGGCAAGTTCCTCGGCCTGCCGCTCGCCACAATCGGCAACGCCATCGTCTATCGCGAAAGCTGGGTGAAGGAGGCCGGCTTCTCCGAATTCCCGAAGGACACGGCGGGCTTCCTCGAGCTTTGCAAGGCGCTGAAGGCGAAAGGGCATCCGGCCGGCTTCACGCATGGCCACGGCGTCGGCGACGGCAACAACTACGCGCATTGGCTGCTGTGGAGCCATGGCGGACAGATGGTCGACGAAGCGGGCAAGGTGACGATCAACAGCCCAGAGACGCTCAAGGCGATCCAGTATGCGCAGGAGCTCTACAAGACCTTCATCCCCGGAACCGAAAGCTGGCTCGACGTCAACAACAACCGCGCCTTCCTGGCCGGCGAGGTGAGCGTGATCGCCAACGGGATCTCGGTCTACAACACGGCCAAGGTCAACAAGGACAAGGATCCGAAGCTGACCGAAATCGCCAAGGACATGCGCACGACCAACATGCCGATCGGTCCGGTCGGAAAGTCGGTCGAGCTGTACCAGGTGACCACCGCCGTCATCTTCGGCTACACGCCCTACCCCAACGCGGCCAAAGCCTATCTGCAGTTCATGTTCGAGGATCCGCAGATGTCGGACTGGATCACGTCGTCGGCCGGCTATTGCTGCCAGACGCTGAAGGCCTTCGACAGCAATCCGGTGTGGAAGGCCGACCCGAACAACGCGGCCTATGCGAAAGCCTCGGCGACGCTGCGCCCCAACGGCTATGCCGGGCCGCTCGGCTACGCCTCGGCCGCGACCATGGCCGACTATGTGCTGGTCGACATGTTCGCCAAGGCGGTGACCGGACAGGCGACGCCGCAGGAAGCGATGGAAGAGGCCGAAAAGCGCGCCAACCGCTACTATCGCGTCTGATCCTGTTCGCCGGGGTGCCGCGCCTTTCGTCCGGAGGCGTCCGGAACGAAGAGCGAGCGCCCCGTTCTACCAGACCTCGCAGGGAGTCCGCGCCATGGCCGTGCCATCCGTTGCCGTTCAGCGGCGTCCGTCATTCCTGTCGCGGCTGGCAGAGAGCCGCAACACGCTTGGCCTCGGCTTCATGCTGCCGGCGGCAGCGCTGCTCCTGGTCTTTCTCACCTATCCGCTGGGGCTGGGCGTCTGGCTCGGCTTCACCGACACCCGCATCGGCCGCCCCGGCATCTATATCGGCGTCGAGAACTACGAATATCTTTGGAGCGACAGCGTGTTCTGGCTGTCGGTCTTCAACACTCTGCTCTACACGGTCAGCGCTTCGACCCTGAAATTCATGCTCGGCCTTTGGCTGGCTCTCATCCTCAACGAAAAACTGCCCTTCAAGTCGTTCTTCCGCGCGGTGGTGCTGCTGCCCTGGGTGGTGCCGACCGTGCTGTCGGCCATCGCCTTCTGGTGGATCTACGATTCGCAGTTCTCGATCCTGTCCTGGGCGCTGCAGCAGATGGGCCTGATCGACCACCGAATCAATTTCCTCGGCGATCCGACCAACGCGCGCGCTTCCGTCATCGCCGCCAATGTCTGGCGCGGCATCCCGTTCGTCGCCATCACGCTGCTTGCCGGCCTGCAGACGATCCCGCAGTCGCTCTACGAGGCCGCCACGCTCGACGGCGCCAGCCGCTGGCAGCTGTTCCGCCATGTGACGCTGCCGCTGCTGACGCCGATCATCGCCATCACCATGACCTTCTCGGTGCTGTTCACCTTCACCGATTTCCAGCTGATCTATGTGCTGACCCGCGGCGGGCCGGTGAACGCCACCCACCTGATGGCGACATTGTCGTTCCAGCGCGGCATTTCCGGGGGCCAGCTCGGCGAAGGCGCGGCAATCGCGGTCGCCATGATCCCCTTCCTGCTGGCGGCGATCCTGTTCAGCTATTTCGGCCTGCAGCGGCGCAGGTGGCAGCAAGGCGGTGGAGACTGACATGGCCGCGATCAAGCAAGTCGAGCGCCCGGACACCGACGAAGGCGGCATGGGCTACCTGCAGAGCCTGCCGCGCAAGGTGGTGACGGTCTATCTGCCGCTCCTGGTGTTTCTGATCGTGCTGTTGTTTCCGTTCTACTGGATGACGATCACGGCGGTTAAACCCAATGTCGAGATGACCGACTATGTGAACTTCAATCCGTTCTGGGTCGTGCATCCGACGCTGGAGCACATTCGCTACCTGCTCTTCGAGACCTCCTATCCGGGCTGGCTGCTCAACACGGTCATCATTTCGACCGCCGCCACCTTCCTGTCGCTGGCGGCCGCGGTGCTCGCCGCCTATGCCATCGAAAGGCTGAGGTTCTCGGGCGCGCGTCAGGTTGGGCTTGCCGTCTTCCTCGCCTATCTCGTGCCGCCCTCGATCCTGTTCATCCCGCTGTCGGTGATGGTGTTCAACCTCGGCCTCTACGACACGCCTTTCGCGCTGATCCTCACCTACCCGACTTTCCTGATCCCGTTCTGCACCTGGCTGTTGATGGGCTACTTCCGTTCGATCCCCTTCGAGCTGGAGGAATGCGCGCTGATCGACGGTGCAAGCCGCTGGCAGATCCTCACCAAGATCGTGCTGCCGCTGTCGGTGCCCGGCCTGATCTCTGCCGGCATCTTCGCCTTCACGCTATCCTGGAACGAATTCATCTACGCGCTGACCTTCATCCAGTCGTCGGAGAAGAAGACTGTGCCGGTCGGCGTGCTCACCGAGTTGGTTCGCTCCGACGTCTATGAATGGGGAGCGCTGATGGCGGGAGCGCTGATCGGCTCGCTGCCGGTCGTCGTGCTCTATTCCTTCTTCGTCGAGCACTACGTGTCCTCGATGACGGGCGCGGTGAAGGAATGAGGGAGGAAGTGCTCTAGTAGCTGATCTCCACCGCCGCCGCGCTCCGCTTCGCCTCGCCGTGGAACACCGCCTCGATGTTGTTGCCGTCGGGGTCGAGCAGGAAGCACGCGTAGTAGCCGGGGTGGTAGGGGCGCTCGCCCGGCGCGCCGTTGTCCTTGCCGCCGGCGGCGAGGCCGGCCTTGTAAAAGGCGTCGACCATGGTGCGGTCCCTCGCCTGGAAGGCGAGATGGTGGCGGCCGGTGAGCACGCCGAGCGCCGCGCGGCTGTCGGGGCTGGAGACGAACAGCTCGTCGGCCCAGAAATAATCCTGCGCCTCGCCGCCGACCGGGATGCCCAGCACCTCGAACACCGCGCCGTAGAAACGCCGGCTGGCCTTCAGGTCGCGCACCACAAGCTGGATGTGGTCGATGAGCCGGCCGCGATAGAGTTCCATGGGTGGTGCCTCCTGGTTGAGAGGGGTCAATCTAGAAGGGACTGGCGGACGGTCAATGAGAAGCGTTGTGCTCTGCTGACACTTGGGGACGACGGCGGGACAGTACCCCCCTCTGTCCTGCCGGACATCTCCCCCGCAGGGGATCCGCAAGGGGGGAGATCGGCTTTCATCTCGGCTTTCGCAAATTTTCAACGCTGCAGGGGATGGCGCGGCATTCAAACAGCCGATCTCCCCCCTTGCGGGGGAGATGTCCGGCAGGACAGAGGGGGGTGTGAAGGAACGCCGACTTCTGCGAGATAGGCACAAAAAATCCGGTTAAAAAATGCAACCGGATTGTAGGATCGGCCTCGCCTGCGGCGTCCTTCGGACGCAAGCGGCACGATGAGCCTGGAAAAACCGTGCCGCATCAAACAGGATGCCTTACGGAGAAAACCATGAAGCTTTCCTATCGTTGGGTCATCGTCGCGGCTGGCGCGCTGATGACCTGTGTGGCGCTCGGCGCGATGTTCTCGCTGGCGATCTTTCTCGAGCCGATGTCGCTCGACACCAACTGGTCGCGCGCCGGCATTTCCAGCGCCATGACGCTGAATTTCTTGGTCATGGGCGTCGGCGGCTTCGCCTGGGGCGCGATCTATGACCGCTTGGGCGCCCGCCCCGTCGTGCTTGCCGGCGCGGTGCTCCTCGGCCTGGCATTGGTGGTGGCGAGCCGCGCCAACTCACTTCTCGTCTTCCAGCTTAGCTACGGCGTGATCGTGGGCCTCGCCGCCAGCGCCTTCTTCGCGCCGATGATCGCGCTCACTACCACCTGGTTCGACACCAACCGCAGCCTCGCCGTGTCGCTGGTCTCGGCCGGCATGGGGGTGGCGCCGATGACCATCTCGCCCTTCGCCCGCTGGCTGATCTCGGCCTATGACTGGCGCACCGCCATGTTCGACATCGGCGTCATGGCCTGGGTGCTTCTGCTGCCCGCCGTGTTGCTGGTGCGCCAGCCGCCGGCGGCGGCAGCGCGAGCGGACGGAACGCCGCAGCCCGCCGCGGACGATCCCGGCATGAGTGTGAGCCAAGCCCTGCGCTCGCCGCAATTCTTGGTGCTCGGCCTCACCTTCTTCGCCTGCTGCGCGGCCCATTCAGGCCCGATCTTCCACATGGTGAGCTATGCGATGGCTTGCGGCGTAGCGCCGATGGCCGCCGTCTCGATCTACAGCGTCGAGGGCCTTGCCGGCCTCGGCGGGCGCGTGCTCTACGGGGTGCTTGCCGACCGACTGGGTGTCAAGCCGGTGCTGATTGCCGGCCTCGCCATCCAGGGCGCGGTGATCGCCGCCTATCTCGCCGCCGGCCGGCTCGAGCACTTCTATATACTGGCCGTCATCTTCGGCGCCACCTATGGCGGCGTCATGCCGCTCTACGCGGTGCTGGCGCGCGAATATTTCGGCGGCCGCATCATCGGCACCGTGCTCGGCGCCGCCACCATGCTCTCCAGCCTCGGCATGTCGTTCGGCCCGCTCGCCGGCGGCATGATCTATGATGCCTATGCCAGCTATTCCTGGCTGTTCATCGGCTCGGCGCTGGTCGGCCTCGGCGCCGCCGGCATCGCCATCGCCTTCCCGCCGCAGCCGAGCCGGCAGCGGCTGCAGATGGCGTGAGCTGGGCTGCTCGCCTCCGCTGTCTCGGGGGCGAGCAACTGCTAAGCCGGCATCCCTTCGAGGGCTATGATGCGCGTGTGGGCGCAGCGGAAGCGAATTTGCTTCAGCCTCTCATACTCCGGCGAGTCGTACCATGCGGTGAGCGCGGCCATGTCGGGAAATTCGATTATGACCAGGCGGTGCGGCTCCCAGTCGCCTTCAAGCACCCGCGTCGCGCCCCCGCGCGCGAGATAGTGCCCGCCAAAGCGCGCCTCGGTCGCCGGAACCTCCAGCCTGTACTGCTCGAACACGGCCGCGTCGGTGATATCGACGTCGGCAATCAGATAGGCGGCCATCCTTGTCCCTCCTTCTCAAAGGACATCAGCCATATTAGATGAATCGCACGGCATCGTTTCGGTCGGCGATCTGCGGGGCGAATCGAAAGGGGTCGACGCACCTATTGCTGCGGGTATCCTTAGTGCTACTTCACCGGGCCACGGGTAATGGTCGTGAGTTCCGCGATCACGTCAAACGCCTTGATGCTCAACGTCGGGTCACCTTTCATCTCCGCAATAATTGGCCCGTCCACGAAGGACTGCGCGGCGGCGTCATCGTCGAACAGGTAAATCCCGCCGGCTTCGCTTTGGGCCTCGTTTATGATCCAGACTTTCCAGCGCAGGCCAGGTATGTCCGCGATGGGTTGAGCATAGGGCAAGTTTTCTTTCTCATACTCAGCCCTTGGCTCGTTAAGCTTATAGTTTATTTGCAGAATTTTGCCCGACATGTCTTTCCTCCCTTATTGTCTGTAGTGGCGAATGGATTTATCAAGTCATCTCAACGGGGATCCGCTGCCCATGCTTCGATCGCCGCGTACCCCCTCCGCAAATCTTTGGCGACGGGACGAACCGACCCGGCGCGTCTGTGGAAATTCCCGAAAGGCCGATTAACTCAAATTGCTTCGCCAACCGCGGTTGAAAGGTTATATTAGTGTCAGCTCATATCAAAGACCGATCGCGGGGCCCCGGCCTCGGCTGGCAAGGGCGCGAAATCCATTTGCGTCAGTTCCTGAGCGCGATGCTCGCCGCGGCGCCACCCATGCAAACTGCGGCACCGCGGTTGAACAGGCGCGTGGCGCGCGGCGACTGCAAGGTGTGCCGCGTGCCGGCGCCGGCGATGGCGAAGGGGAACTGCACGACCGCGAGGATGATGGCGGTGATGGCCAGAAGGATCGGCACGTCGAGCGCGGACAGCGCGCCGAGGTCGACCACCGTCGGCAGGATGGAAATGTAGAACAGCACCGATTTCGGGTTGCCGAGTGTGACCAGCACGCCGGAGAGGAAGACGTTGCCGCTGCTCTTCGCCGCGCCGGCTTCCGATGCCTGGAACGTCTCGCCCGCCTTCCAGAACTGGGCGGCAAGCCAGCAGAGATAGGCGACGCCCGCCCATTTGATGGCGATCAAAAGAAAGCTGAAAGTCTCGGCGATGAAGACAAGGCCGGCGAGCACCGCCGCAAGGTAGAGCACGTCGCCCAGCACCATGCCGGCGGTCATCCAGGCCGCCTGCCGGTAGCCGCTGCGCAGCGCCTGCGCCACGATGGCGACGATCTGCGGCCCCGGGATGATGGCGGCGATCGCCAGCGCGCCGGAATAGGCGGCAAAGCCCGACAATGTCATTGGTGTTGTGTCCTTTGAGGTGAGGTGGAGGGAGGACAATCGGAGGGCGGGGCGATGGTGTCAACCGGTTGGCATAGAACAAAGAAGGCGCTGTCGACGCAGCTGCTGATCACCCCCAAGTGGGA
>NZ_RQXT01000082.1 GCF_003863365.1 Mesorhizobium tamadayense
TCGAGGGGGAGATCAGGCGTCGCCTCGGCCTTCGCCAATCGTCGGCCGCACAAAGAAAAGGGCCGGCATAGCAGCCGCAGGCGCTCGATCAATCGCAAAAAGTCCGATGATTGGATCGCTGACGGAGCGCGTAGGTGTGTGTTAGAGGCGTGAGGTAGACGCCGTTTTCTGTGTCTATCACCGATATATCAGGCGTATCCAAACCTATACCGTAATCTCACTATCGGGCAGAAATTAAGCTGCCTCAACACCCTACCGCTCATCCTTCAACCGCCGGCACAGCTCATCCAGCTGCTCAAGCGTCCGATAGTTCACGCGAAGCGTGCCGCCCCTGCCCTTGTGCTCAATGCTAACGATCATGCCGATCGTGTCGGTCATCAGCTTTTCCAGCGCCAGCGTGTCGGGATCCTTTTCGGTCGCGCGCGGCGCCGATTTCGCCTTGGCCGGCGTCGGACCGGCGGGCATCTGGGCCAGCGCCTCGGCCTGGCGGACCGAAAGACCCTCCTTGACGATGCGCTTTGCGAGGCCGGCCGGATCCGCGGCTGTGACCAACGTGCGGGCGTGGCCGGCCGACAAATCGCCGTCGATCAGCATGTCGCGGATGACATTGGGCAGCTTGAGCAGGCGCAGCGTGTTGGCGACGTGGCTGCGGCTCTTGCCGATCACCTGGCCGAGATCGGCCTGCGTGTAGCCATGCTCGTCGACCAGCTGCTGGTAGCCTTGCGCCTCCTCGACCGGGTTGAGGTCGGCGCGCTGCACGTTCTCGATGATCGCCAGTTCCAGCGCCGTGCGGTCGTTGACGTCGCGCACGATGAGCGGGATCTCGGTGAGCCCCGCACGCTGCGCCGCACGCCAGCGCCGTTCGCCGGCGATGATCTCGTAGCGGCCGGGTTGCGAGGGCGAGGGCCGCGCCACCACCGGCTGCACCACGCCATGCTCGCGGATCGACTGCGCAAGGTCGGTGAGCTCGGCGTCGCCGAAATGCCGGCGCGGGTTCTTCGGGTTCGGGCTGACGAACTCGATCGGCACCTTGCCGTCCGCGGCGACCGCGCTCGGCTTTTCCGGCGCGGCCGGGCGGTCGATCTCGCCGATCAGCGCCGCAAGGCCACGGCCCAGTCTTTTTCTCGATTGGTCTTCGCTCATATTTTGTCCAGATCGTTTCGGAATCGAATCGGCTATTCGTTAACGGGATGGCGGCGTTGCGGCTCAGGCCGCGCGCAGCTTGCGCTCGCGCCGGATCACTTCGGAGGCGAGCTGCAGGTAGGCCTGGCTGCCCGAGCATTTGAGATCGTAGAGGATCGCCGGCTTGCCGTAGGACGGCGCTTCGGAAACGCGCACATTGCGCGGGATGATGGTCTCATAGACCTTGTCGCCCATATGCTGTCGCACATCCTGCACCACCTGGTTGGCGAGGTTGTTGCGGCCGTCGAACATGGTGAGCACGATGCCCTGAATGGTGAGATCCGGGTTGATCGTGCGGCGCACCTGCTCGACCGTCTCCAGCAATTGGCTGAGACCTTCCAGCGCGAAGAACTCGCATTGCAGCGGGACGAGAACGGAATCGGCTGCTGCCATTGAATTCAAGGTCAAAAGATTGAGCGAGGGCGGGCAGTCGATCAGGACGTAGCCGAACGGCGCCGAACGCTCGGCTGCGGCGCGCAGCGCGTTGCGCAGGCGCAGCACGCGGTCGGGCGCCGAGGCGATCTCCATCTCGATGCCGAGCAAGTCGAGCGTCGAAGGCACGATCAAAAGGCCGGGCACCGCCGTCGGCACCGCGGCCGCTTCCAGATCGAGCTCGCCGGTCAGCACGTCATAGGACGAGACGGTACGATCCTTGCGGTCGATGCCGAGGCCGGTGCTGGCATTGCCCTGCGGATCGAGGTCGACGATCAAAACGCGCTCGCCGATCGCGGCCAGCGCCGTCGCCAGGTTGATAGCCGTGGTCGTCTTGCCGACGCCGCCCTTCTGGTTGGCGACGGTGATGATACGCGGTCCAGTTTTCATGGGTCTATGCCAGTGATTCATTGCGGGTCGCCGGGCGCAGATCGGTGATTTCCAGGATGACGCCGTGAGCGTCGGTCATGCTCGGATGTTCTACCAGATCGAAGGCCCAGCGGTGAGCGCTTTCTTCCACTTCCGTCCGGTAATCCCGGCCTTTGTGGAAAAGCCCGCGTGCGCCTTTGGTCAGCCAGGGCGCGGAGAGATCGAGCAGGTCCGGAAGCGCCGCCAGCGCCCTGGCCGTTACGATTTCCGGTTTGGAAACAAGAAGATAGCTGTCGTCGATGCGCCGCGCTTGAACCCGCGCCGGCACGTTGAACTGGCCGATGACGGACTGCAGGAAGGAAGCCTTCTTGCGGTTGCTTTCGACCAGATCGATCGAGGCGCCCGGCCGCTCGGCAAGCAGGAAACCCAGCACCAGTCCAGGAAAGCCGCCGCCCGAGCCGAGGTCGACCCAGCGCATGGCAGCGGGGGCGATTCGGGCAAGCTGGGCGCTGTCCAGGATGTGGCGGCGCCAGACATCGTCCAACGTCGACGGTGCCGCCAGGTTGATGCTGCGGTTCCATTTCAGGAAGAGCTGTTCGAAGGCCTGCAGGCGCTCGAATGTTTCACGTGAAACCGGACCCGCCGCCTTCTGCAGGTCTTCCCAGGCGCTCACGCAACATCCCTTCGCGCGGCGAACTCGGCGTTGCGAACATGGGCGACAATGATGGCCAGCGCCGCCGGCGTCATGCCTTCCATGCGCTGCGCATCGGCGATCGAGCGCGGCTGGCGCGCCTTCATCTTCTGCTTCAGCTCGTTGGAGAGACCGGGCACCTCGGAGAAATCGATGGTCTCCGGGATGAGCCGCGACTCCTCATACCTGATTTGTGTGACGTCGACCTGCTGGCGCTCGAGATAGACCGAATATCTCGCTTCCGTCTCGAGCCGCTCTGCCGTCTTGGCGTCAAGCGCGGCGAAACGGGGCTCGGCACGTGCCAGCCAAGCAATGTCGACACCCGGATGCGCGAGCAGTTCATAGGCCGTGCGGCGCACGCCGTCCCTGTTGATCTCCAGCCCATGCCGCGCCGCTTCGTTCGGCGTGAAGGTGACCGCTTTTGCCAGCGCGCGGGCATGGTCGAGCTTGCCGGCGATCTCATCGAACCGCTGCATGCGTTCAGACGACGCTATCCCGAGCTTGC
This sequence comes from Mesorhizobium tamadayense, assembly GCF_003863365.1. GTDB lineage: Bacteria > Pseudomonadota > Alphaproteobacteria > Rhizobiales > Rhizobiaceae > Mesorhizobium > Mesorhizobium tamadayense. The sequence goes on from NZ_RQXT01000082.1 coordinate 3,180, forward strand.
CGGCCAGCGGCGTCAGCCGCTCGTCGGCATTGTCGGCGCGCAGCGAAAGCCTGAACTCGGCGCGCGAGGTGAACATGCGGTATGGCTCGGCGATGCCGCGGCTGGTCAGGTCGTCGACCATCACACCGATATAGGCTTCGGTGCGGCTGAACACGACGGGCTCGCTCACTGAGGCCTTGCGCGCGGCATTGATGCCGGCAAGCAGGCCTTGCGCGCCGGCCTCTTCGTAGCCGGTCGTGCCATTGATCTGCCCGGCCAGGAACAGGCCGCCGACGCGCTTGGTCTCCAGCGTCGTCTGCAATTCGCGCGGGTCGACATGGTCGTATTCGATCGCATAGCCCGGCTGCAGCATGGTCGCTTTTTCCAGACCGGGAATCGTCTTCAGCATGTAGAGCTGGACGTCTTCCGGCAGCGAGGTCGAGATGCCGTTCGGATAGACGGTGTCGTCGTCGAGGCCTTCCGGCTCGAGGAAGATCTGGTGTCCCTCGCGGTCGCCGAACTTGACGATCTTGTCCTCGATCGAGGGACAATAGCGCGGCCCGACGCCTTCGATCGAGCCGGAATACATCGCCGAGCGCTTCAGATTGAGGCGAATCCACTCATGCGTCGCCATCGAGGTACGCGTGATGCCGCAATGGATCTGCAGATTGGCGATCCGGTCGGTCATCAGCGAGAAGGGCACCGGGTCTTCGTCCGCCGCCTGGCTTTCAAGCGAAGCCCAGTCGATGGTGCGGCCGTCGAGGCGAGGGGGCGTCCCGGTCTTCAGGCGCCCGAGCTTGAAACCGGCGCGAGCCATCGTAGCTGAAAGTCCGTGACTTGCCTGCTCATTCATCCGGCCGGCGACGATCTTCTTCTCGCCGATATGGATCAGCCCGCGCAGGAAAGTGCCGGTGGTCAGCACCACGGCGCCGCAGGCTAGGCGGCGGTCGCCGGAAACCAGCACGGCCGCGACCCGCCCGTCCTCGATCTCAAGATCCAGAACCTCGCCCTCAACCACGTCGAGATTGGCCTGCTCGCTGATTGCGGCCTGCATGGCAAGGCGATAAAGCTTGCGATCGGCCTGGGTGCGCGGCCCGCGCACGGCGGGACCCTTGCGGCGGTTGAGCAGGCGGAACTGGATGCCGGCAGCATCGGCTATGCGCCCCATCAGCCCGTCCATGGCATCGATCTCGCGCACGAGATGGCCTTTGCCAAGGCCGCCGATCGCCGGGTTGCAGGACATGACGCCGATCGTGCCGAAACGCAGCGTCACCAGCGCGGTCTTCGCGCCGGCGCGCGCGGCCGCACTGGCCGCCTCGCATCCGGCATGGCCGCCGCCCACCACCACCACATCATAGTGATTGGTCATTTCAAGAATCCGGTTTCAGAGATTGCCCGACACATGTCCCCGACGGCCCGCACTGTCAAGAACGAAGACCGGACTCGTTTCACGTGAAACATATATCCGGCACATCTTGCCGGTGTTTCACGTGAATCAGGCGTGTCGTGTCCTGCTCCATGTTTCACGTGAATCACTTACCGATGCAGAACTGCGAGAAGATAACGTCGAGCATGTCCTCGACATCGACCGCTCCGACGATCCGGCCGAGCCGATCGGTTGCCAGTCGCAGTTCCTCGGCGCGCAGCTCCTGGCTCTGCCCCGACACAGCCGCTGCGAGAATGTCCTTGGCTTCCTTCAGCAGTTCGACGTGGCGCAACCGGGACGGCAGGACATCGCCAGCGTTTCCGATTGCCGCCGCGGCGCGGCTGGAAATCTCATCCAGCAGCTCGGAAAGTCCGGAACCGTCCTTTGACGAAATGACCATATCATAGGCTCCTTTATGCGCGCCCTTGAGATCGGCCTTCGTGCCGATCTGCAGCAGCGGAACGCCGGTCGGAACCTCGCCCACAGACTGCGGATCGACCATGTCTTCCAGCAGCAGGACGAGGTCGGCGCCGCCGGCCTTGGCGCGTGCCCTTTCGATACCGATCGTCTCCACCTTGCCGGCGGCCTCGCGCAGGCCTGCCGTATCGACGATCCGCACCCGCATCCCGTTGAGATCCAGCACAACTTCGAGCAGGTCGCGCGTCGTGCCCGGCTCCTCGGTGACGATTGCCGCCTCGCGTTTGGCCAGCGCGTTGAACAGGCTGGACTTGCCGGCATTCGGCGCGCCAAGGATGACGACCTCAAAACCGTCGCGAATGATCTCGGCGGCTTTGAACCCTTGGATGTGCCGCTCGATCTCCGCGATCATTGCCTCCACGTCGGCCCAGACCGTCTCCGAAACGGAGCCCGGAACATCTTCTTCGTCGGCGAAGTCGATCTCGGCTTCGATCATGGCTCGCGCATGGATCAGCCGGCGGCGCCACGTTGAATACAGCCCACTCTGCGCGCCTTCGGCATTGCGCAAGGCGAAGCGCCGCTGCGCTTCCGTCTCGGCATTGACGAGATCGGCCAGCGCCTCCGTCTCGACCAAGTCGAGCTTGCCATTGAGGAAGGCGCGTCGGGTGAACTCGCCAGGCTCGGCATGCCTGACGCCTTCGAAGCCGGTGATCGTTTCCAGCATTTTCGCCGCCACCGCGCGGCTGCCGTGGATATGGAACTCGGCGACATCCTCGCCGGTGAAGCTGCCAGGCCCGGGGAAGAACAGCACAAGGCCATGATCGATGACCGAACCGTCGGGCGCCGTCAGCTTGCGCAATGTGGTGAATCGATCCTTAACAGCGCCTGCAATCGTTTCGACTACGAATCGAGTCTGAGGGCCAGAAATCCGGATCACGGCGATGCCGGCGGGCAGGCGGCCGCTCGACAGCGCTACGATTGAATCCGTGGAAGCCATCTGGGAAACCATTTGCCCGACCTGCCGAACCGCCCTACGTATTTTGTTTCCGTGCAATTCCAGACGGAAAGCCGTTGCGCACTTCCCGGAATTGCTTTGCTCATCAACCGATTAAGCCCGAGCCGCCTATCGTGACCCTGCCCGCGCGAAACCTGCTTGCCGAAGAGGCCAGCCCCTACCTGCAACAGCACAGCGACAATCCCGTGCATTGGCGGGGCTGGTCGCCGGGGGCGCTTGCCGAGGCGAAGGATCTCGAACGGCCGATCCTGCTCTCGATCGGCTATGCCGCCTGCCACTGGTGCCATGTCATGGCGCATGAAAGCTTCGAGAACGACGCCGTCGCAGACGTCATGAACCGGCTCTTCGTCAATATCAAGGTCGATCGCGAGGAGCGCCCCGACATCGACCAGATCTATATGGCGGCCCTGCATGCGATGGGCGAGCAAGGCGGCTGGCCGCTGACCATGTTCTTGACACCCGACGGCAAGCCGTTCTGGGGCGGCACCTATTTTCCGCGCGAGGCCCGCTACGGCCGCCCGGGCTTCATCCAGGTGCTGGAGGCGGTCGACAAGGCCTGGCGGGAGAAGCAGCAAAGTCTCGCCGAAAGCGCCGACGGGCTGACCGCCCATGTCGAGCAGCGGCTGGCTGGCGCCTGTGGCAAGGCGGTGCTCGGCCGCGAGACGCTTGCGGATCTCGGCAACCGCATCGACGGCATGATCGATCGCGACCTCGGCGGCCTGCGCGGCGCGCCGAAATTCCCCAACGCGCCTTTCATGCAGACCCTTTGGCTGTCCTGGCTGCGCGACGGTCAGACAGCACACCGCGATGCCGTGCTCGTCAGCCTGGAAAAGATGCTCGCCGGCGGCATCTACGATCATGTCGGCGGCGGCCTCAGCCGCTATTCGACCGACGCCGAATGGCTGGTGCCGCATTTCGAGAAGATGCTTTACGACAACGCCCAGCTCATCCGCATGTGCAATTGGGCCTTCGCCGCCACGGGCAACGATTTGTTCCGGATCCGAATCGAGGAAACTGTCGCCTGGCTGCTGCGCGAGATGCGCGTCGAAGGCGGTGCCTTTGCCGCCAGCCTCGACGCCGACAGCGAAGGCGAGGAGGGGCTGTTCTACACATGGAGCAGCGGAGAGGTCGAATCCTCACTCGGCGCCGATTCGGCCCGGTTCTTCCAATATTTCGAACTCGCCGCTCCGCATGGCTGGGAAGGCAAGCCGATCATCCGCCAGAGCGAAGCCCAACAGAGCCAAGGCATTGCCGATTATGCCCAGCTTGCGGTGCTGAAGACGAAACTTCTTGCAGCGAGGGAAAAGCGTCTCAGGCCCGGTCGCGACGGCAAGGCGCTCACCGACTGGAACGGATTGATGATCGCGGCACTCGCGGAAGTGGGCCGCTCTTTTGGGCGGCGTGGCTGGATCGAGGCCGCGGCAAAGGCTTTCGCCCACATCGCCGCTGCCGGCAAGGACGGCCGCTTGCCACATTCGATGCTTGGCCAGAAAAAACTCTTTCCGGCGCTGTCGAGCGACTATGCCGCCATGACCAACGCGGCGATCGCGCTGTTCGAGGCGACCGGCGAAACTGCTTATTCGGACCATGCCAGGCAGTTTATCGGCCAGCTCGACCGCTGGCATCAGGACGCAGAGAAGACCGGCTACTATCTCACGGCTTCGGACAGCGGCGATGTTCCGATCCGCATCCGCGGCGATGTCGACGAGGCGATCCCTTCGGCCACCGGCCAGATCGTCGAAGCGCTGGTGAGGCTCTCTTCGCTCACCGGCGATCCTGATTTCTGGGAAAAAGCCTGGACTACCGCCGAGCACGCCATGGGCCGCGCGGCGCAACAGGCCTATGGCAACGCCGGCGTCGTCAACGCCTGCGCACTAGCGCTCGAACCGCTGAAGCTCCTCGTCATAGACAGCCCGGAGTCCTCAAGTCTTGTTCCGGCGGCGAATCGAAATCCGGACCCGCGACGGGTCGACATTTTCGTGCCTATCGGTACGGAAGCGAACCGATCGCTTCTGCCGGGCGGCGTGCTGCCGCCAACGGACAAGCCGGGCGCCTGGCTCTGCAGCGGGCAGGTTTGCTTGCCGGCGGTTACGGAGCCGGGCGAGTTGGAGAAGCTGTTGCGGCGAGGGTAGCGACCTTCGCATACTGCAGCGGACCGGAGGAGAACTGCACCCAGGATGACGAAGGACGATAGGATATGCTCACCCTGGACTAAGTATTCATCGAATCGAAGAAATCGGCGTTGGTCTTGGTCTGCTTGAGCTTGTCGATGAGGAACTCGATCGCGTCGGTGGTTCCCATCGGCGCGAGAATCCGGCGCAGCACGAAGATCTTCTGCAGGTCCGAGCGCGGCACCAGCAGGTCTTCCTTGCGGGTGCCGGACTTGAGGATGTCCATCGCCGGGTAGATGCGCTTGTCGGCCACCTTGCGGTCGAGTTGGATTTCGCAGTTGCCCGTGCCCTTGAACTCTTCGAAGATGACCTCGTCCATGCGGCTGCCGGTGTCGATCAGCGCCGTGGCGATGATGGTGAGCGAGCCGCCTTCCTCGATGTTGCGGGCCGCGCCGAAGAAGCGCTTCGGGCGTTGCAGCGCGTTGGCGTCGACACCGCCGGTCAGCACCTTGCCGGATGACGGCACCACGGTGTTGTAGGCGCGGCCGAGACGGGTGATGGAATCGAGCAGGATGACGACATCGCGGCCATGCTCGACCAGGCGCTTGGCCTTCTCGATGACCATTTCCGCGACCTGGACGTGACGGGCGGCCGGCTCGTCGAAGGTCGAGGAGACGACCTCGCCCTTCACCGAGCGCTGCATGTCGGTCACTTCCTCCGGACGCTCGTCGATCAGAAGCACGATCAAATAGCATTCCGGATGGTTGGCGGTGATCGAGTGGGCGATGTTCTGCATGAGAACCGTCTTGCCGGTACGCGGCTGTGCGTTGATCAACGCACGCTGTCCCTTGCCGATCGGCGCAACCAGGTCGATCACCCGCGCCGAGATGTCCTTGGTAGTCGGATTGTCGATCTCCATCTTCAGCCGCGACGTCGGATAAAGCGGCGTCAGGTTGTCGAAGTGGATCTTGTGCCGGATCTTTTCCGGATCGTCGAAATTGATTGTGTTGACCTTGAGCAGCGCGAAATAGCGCTCGCCCTCTTTCGGGCTGCGGATCGGCCCTTCGACCGTATCGCCGGTCTTCAGCGAAAAGCGCCTTATCTGCGACGGCGAAATATAGATGTCGTCGGGACCGGGCAGGTAGTTGGCGTTGGCCGAGCGCAGGAAGCCGAAACCGTCCTGCAGCACCTCCACCACGCCGTCGCCGATGATCTCGATGTCCTGGGCGGCGAGCTTCTTCAGGATCGCGAACATCAGCTCCTGCTTGCGCATCACGCTGGCGTTCTCGACCTCCAGCGATTCGGCGTAAGCGATCAGCTCCGGCGGCTTCTTGTTCTTGAACTCGGCGAGTTTCATTTCTTGCATTAGATGGACTCTGGGCAGGCTTTGGGGAAAATTATCGGCTGGTATGCGACAAATGCCGGGCGCGGCCGAAAGCGAAAAAGGGGCGGCGCTTAACGGGAAGGAAGACCCGTCTTTTATCGTCGGTCGTCTGAAAGAGCAAGCCGCCTTTTGCGGGGTCCGTTCGAGCCTCAGAACGGCTTCACGACGACCAGGATGACGATGACGATCATCAGCAATGTGGGGATCTCGTTGACAATCCGCCAGTGCTTGGCCGGCTTTTCGTTCTTGTCCTCGGCAAATTTCCTCACCGTGCCGGCGAGATAGCCGTGCAGGCCTGAAAGCAGCAACACCGCGGCGATCTTGGCGTGCAGCCAGCCACCTTGAAACCCGAAGCCTTTCCAGGCGAGCCAGAGGCCGAACACCCAGGTCACGATCATCGCCGGATTGATGATGGCTCTCAGCAGCCGGCGCTCCATCACCTTGAAGGTTTCGGACTGCACCGAGCCCTTTGTGGCATCGGCGTGATAGACGAACAGCCGCGGCAGATAGAGCATGCCGGCCATCCAGGAGATGACCGCGATGACATGGATCGCCTTCGCCCACGGATAGAAGCTGTCGGGCGCGACGAAGAAGAGCAGCGCGGTCAGGACGGCCAGGACGGCGATGCCGATCGTCATGCGCATCATCGCCTGGCCGGTGCTGTTTTCGTTGCTCGTGCCGGTCATCGGTGGCTCCTCACCATTTTCACCATGGCCTCGACATGCGCCACCGGCGTTTCCGGCGTGATGCCGTGGCCAAGATTGAAGATCAGCGGTCCAGCGCCCAGCGTGCGAAGGATGGCATCGACGCCATCGGCCAACGCCTTGCCGCCGGCGACCAGGCGAAGCGGATCGAGATTGCCCTGCACCGCGCCCTCGCTCTGCAGTTCCTTCGCCATCGACAGCGGCACGGTCCAGTCGAGGCCGAGGCCGGTGATCCCCGTCTTTTCCCTGTAGTCGCGATAACGCTCGCCCGCTCCCTTCGGAAACCCGATCACCGGTGCGTTGGGATGCACGGCCTTCACCTGCCGGACGATCTCGGCCACCGGCCCGACGCAAAAAGCGTCGAACGAAGCCTCGTCGAGCACACCCGACCAGGAGTCGAAAATCTGCACCACGTCGGCGCCGGCCTCGATCTGTCGGATGAGATAGGCGGCCGAATGGTCGGCCAATACCTTCAAAAGGCGCGCGAAGGCCTCCGGCTCGCGATAGGCGAAAAACCGCGCGGGCGCCTGGTCCGGCGTGCCATGGCCGGCGATCATATAGGTCGCAACCGTCCAGGGCGCACCGCAGAAGCCGATCAGGGTCGTCTCATCCGGAAGCTTCGCGCGCAGCCGTCGGACGGTCTCATAGACCGGTTCGAGATTCACGTGAAACGTTTCGCCGTTCAGCGCCGCAATCTCGGCCGCTACAATCGGCTTCAGGATCGGTCCCTGTCCCTCTTCGAAGCGAACTTCGCGGCCGAGCGCGTTGGGCACAACGAGGATGTCGGAGAACAGGATCGAGGCATCGAAGCCGAAACGCTCGATCGGCTGCAGCGTCACTTCGACGGCAAGGTCGGGATCGTAGCAGAGATCGAGGAAGGATCCGGCCCGCTTCCGGGTCTCGCGGTATTCCGGAAGATAGCGGCCTGCCTGACGCATCATCCAGAGCGGCGGCGGAGAGATAGCCTTGCCCTCGAGGACGTCCAGCATGATCCGTTTCCCAGGCATTCGGCGTCCGCCTCTCTACAGCGCCGCGCGTCCTAAGACGCGCAAAGGACGCTGCAGCACTTTATCTGGCGCATGATCCTTTCCGAACTTCCGGTTCGGGGTCATGCGCTGGTCCTCTTAAATCAAATATCTATTTTAAAAGAGTCTTCTGATTCTAAGAGTCTGTTGGTTGTGGTGGTTGCGACCTGTCCCGCCTGACGCTCGAAAAGGCCAGTCAGCATATTGTCGCGCGGTCGCGTTCGCAATTAGGATGGATCTGGGGACAATCCGGATTCCGGCTTTCGAGTCAAAAGCTTGGCTTCCTTGTCCCGGGCTTCGCGCTGTGGATGATATCGGCCAAGAAAAATTGATCCCCGGTTTTGTCCCCAGCGCCCCGACAAGCCTACAGCGGGGCGAATTGTGGACAAGGTGCCATCTGATACAGTCGCCTTCGACGTCACGACCTTTCTGTCCAACCTTGTCCACATCTGCCCACAGCCTGGAACCAACCCTTGTGAACAAACCCCAGAGCTTCTTCCATCTGCATCTGATTTCCGACGCCACCGGCGAAACGCTGCTGGCGGCCGGCCGCGCGGCGTCGGCTCAATACAAGGATGCGCGCGCCATCGAGCACATCTATCCGCTGATCCGCACGGAAAAGCAGGTGGCCAAGGTCTTCGATGACATCGAGGAGGAGCCCGGCATCATCCTCTACACGGTGGTCGACCAGAAGCTCGCGCGCAGCATCGACGAGCGCTGCGCCGCCATGGGCCTGCCCTGCGTTTCGGTGCTGGAGCCGGTGCTCGGCGTCTTCCAGTCCTATCTCGGCACGCCGGCCGGCCGCCGCGTCGGCGCCCAGCATGTGCTCGACGCCGAATATTTCCGCCGCATCGATGCGCTCAACTTCACCATGGAGCATGACGACGGCCAGCTGCCGGCCAACATGGACGATGCCGATATCGTGCTGATCGGCATCTCGCGCACCTCGAAGACGCCGACCAGCATCTATCTCGCCAACCGCGGCATCAAGACCGCCAACATCCCGATCGTGCTCGGCGTGCCGCTGCCGGAAAGCCTGATCGCCGCCAAGACGCCGCTGATCGTCGGCCTCGTCGCCACGGCCGAGCGCATATCGCATGTGCGCCAGAACCGAATCCTCGGCAACACCAGCGCCTATGTACCGACCGACTATGTCGACCGCGCCGCGATCGCCGAGGAGCTCGCCTATGCGCGCCAGCTCTGCACCAGGCATGGCTGGCCGATGATCGACGTCAGCCGGCGCTCGATCGAGGAAACGGCCGCGGCCATCGTTGCCCTGCGTGGGAAGAACAGATAACTGGGGTCCGGAATCGGATGAGGGGTGGCCTGCCACCGCCGCCGCATGGATCGAAGAGTCACGGCGGACCGCATGCCTTGGAGATTAGCCGAAACGCCCATCGCCTCGTCATCCTGGGGCGGAGCAAGGAGCGAAGCGACGCGGCGCAGACCCCAGGATCCATGCCGTGACATGCGAGCATTGCGACGGTCCAGAATTCTGCTCCGCAGCGCTCTTCGGCAAAGGTCACGGCATGGATCCCAGGGTCTCCGCGACGGAGCTTCGCTCCTGCTTCGCCCTGGGATGACGACGTTCAGGAGGCCTCAGCCAATCTCCGATGTTTATGCCGGTCGACTCGGCAAGCGATGGAACCGCGGCCCTTGGCAAGGCCTTGCATTTGCCGGATCATCAAGGAGCTAAGCCGGATCATGGCCGAAAAAATCATCCTCGCTTCGGGCAGCCCGTTCCGCAAGGCAATGCTTATCAGTGCCGGGCTCGACATCGAGGCGGTGCCTGCCGATGTCGACGAGCGCGCGCTCGAGGCGCCCTTGCAGGATAGCGGCGTGTCTCCCGAAGATGTCGCTTCGATCCTGGCAGAGGCCAAGGCGACCGAAGTCAGCGAGCGCAGGCCGGGCGCTCTGGTGCTGGGCTGCGACCAGACGCTGTCGCTCGGCGACGAAATTTTTCACAAGCCGGCAGACATGGAAGGCGCGCGGAGGCATCTCCTGGCTTTGTCGGGCAAGACCCATCAGCTGAACAGCGCCGCCGTGCTCTGCCGCAACGGCGGGGTGCTATGGCGCCATGTCGGAGTCGCGAGCCTCACCATGCGCAAGCTCGATCCCGCCTACATTGGCCGGCACCTGGCGCGCGTCGGCGCCAAGGCGCTGGCAAGCGTCGGCGCCTATCAGATCGAAGGCGAAGGCATCCAGCTCTTCGAGAAGATCGAAGGCGACTATTTTACGATCGTCGGCCTGCCGCTTCTGCCGGTGCTGAAGGAACTACGCGCGCTGGGGGCGATCGATGGCTGAGAAAAAGGCCTTTGTCACCGGCCATCCGATCGCGCACTCGCGCTCGCCGAAGATCCACGGCTACTGGTTGGCCAAATACGGTATCGACGGCAGCTACCGGGCGATCGACGTTCGGCCGGAGGATTTCGCGGCGTTCCTGAAATCGCTGGGTGAGAACGGCTATTGCGGCGGCAACGTCACCATACCGCACAAGGAAGCCGCCTTTGCCTTGGTCGAGCGCCGCGACGAGGCGGCCGACGCGATCGGCGCGGTCAACACGCTCTGGCTGGAAGAGGGTGTGCTGTGGGGTGGCAACACCGACGGTCTTGGGTTCGCGGGCAATCTCGATGACCACGCGCCGGGCTGGGCGGCGAACGGTCCGGCCGTCGTGCTGGGCGCGGGTGGCGCGTCCCGCGCCATCATCCACGCGCTGAAGCAGCGGGGCGTTAGCGACATCCGCATCGTCAACCGCACGCTGGCGAGGGCAGAGGAACTCGCCGATCGGTTCGGGGCCGGCGTTTCCGCGCACGGCGCCGGCACGGTCGGCGAATTGCTTGCCGATGCCGGCCTGCTTATCAACACCACCGCGCTTGGCATGCATGGCGACGAAACCCTCGCCGCCGATCCGGCTGATCTGCCCGGCCACGCCATCGTCACCGATATCGTCTATGTGCCCCTGGAAACGCCGCTGCTTGGCGCCGCCAGGGCGCGCGGCCTGAAGACGGTTGATGGCCTCGGCATGCTGCTGCATCAGGCCGTACCCTGCTTCGAGCGCTGGTTCGGCAAGAGGCCGGAGGTCACGCCGGAATTGCGGCGCATGATCGTCGCCGATATCGAAGCCCATTGAGGACGGACAAAACCATGATCGTGCTCGGCCTAACCGGATCGATCGGCATGGGCAAGTCGACCACGGCGAAGATGTTCACTGATGCCGGCGTGCCGGTGCATGATTCGGACGAGGCCGTGCATCGCCTCTATGCCGGCAAGGCAGCACCCCTGGTCGAAGCGGCCTTTCCCGGCACGACAAAGGCGGGCGTGGTCGATCGCGCGAAGCTGGCCGAGCGGGTGCTCGGCGATCCAGCCGCGATGAAAAAGCTGGAGGCGATCATCCATCCGCTGGTGCGCGCAGATGCCGATGCGTTTCTTGCCGGGCACCGCGCCGCCGGCGCGCCGCTCGCCGTGCTCGACATCCCGCTGCTGTTCGAGACCGGCGGCCGCGATCGCGTCGACAAGGTCGTGGTCGTCACCGCGCCGGCCGATATCCAGCGCGCCCGCGTGCTGGAGCGTCCGGGCATGAGCGAAGAAAAATTCGCCGCTATCCTCGCCAAGCAGGTGCCGGATGCCGAGAAGCGCCGTCGGGCGGATTTCATCGTCGACACCGGCCAGGGTTTCGAGGCCGCGCGTGCGGCGGTCAAGGCGATCATTGCCGAACTCTCAGGGGAAAAGTCCGACAAGGCCGGCTCCTGACATTACAGCGCCGCGCGTCCGTTTGGACGCGCAAAGGACTCTGTAACACTTTGATTTTGCGCACGATCCCTTTCTGAAAATCGAACCCGATTTTCGGAGGTCATGCGTTAGGCCGTCAGCATTGCCCATTGCCATTTTGTTCTGGTTCATGATTCTGCTCCCTTGGAGTGGATTGATTCGAATGCGTGAGATCATCTTCGATACGGAAACCACCGGCCTCGATTTGCGCGATGACCGCATCATCGAGCTCGGCGGCGTCGAGCTGGTCAACCGCTTTCCGACCGGCCGCACCTTCCACAAATTCATCAATCCGCAAGGCCGCGCGATTCACGCCGAGGCGCAGGCCGTGCACGGCATCAGCGCCGCCGACCTTGTCGGCAGGCCGACCTTCGCCGAAATTGTCGAGGAGTGGTTTGCCTTCACCGACGGCGCCAAGCTGATCGCCCACAACGCCACCTTCGACATCGGCTTCCTCAACCTCGAATTCAGCCGGCTCGATCATCCGGCCATCGATCCCGGCCGCATCGTCGACACCCTCGCCCTGGCGCGCCGCAAGCATCCGATGGGCCCGAATTCGCTGGATGCGCTCTGCCGCCGCTACGGCATCGACAACACCCGCCGCACCAAGCACGGCGCGCTTCTCGACTCCGAATTGCTGGCCGAGGTCTATATCGAGCTCATCGGCGGCAAGCAGGCGGCCCTTGTCCTCGATGCCGTGGCGTCGCGGGTGAACGGCGCCGGCGAGGTGGCCGACATCGACGTCTCGATCGGCGCAAGGCCGATCGCCCTGCCGGCGCGCCTCACCGAGGCGGATCGGTCCGCGCATGCCGGGCTGGTCGGCTCGCTTGGCGAAAAGGCGCTTTGGCTGAAGGTGGCTGCCGCGGGGTGAACGGACAGCCGGGCAGGTAGCGATCTTTCGCGCCCCCTCTGCCCTGCTGGGCATCTCCCCCACAAGGGGGGAGATTGGCTGTTTCAGCGTTCCCGCTCACTCCTGCAACTTTGGAGATTGGCGAAAGCCGGCGTGACATCGATCTCCCCCCTTGTGGGGGAGATGGCCGGCAGGGCAGAGGGGGGCGCTGTCCCGCCGGCGTCTCCAACAAAAAGCCCGGCGCAAGGCCGGGCTTCCGAGAGGGTTGCGGTAGCCCTCTCAGCTCACCTGGACTTTCGCCGCAGCCTGGTCCTCGGCGATCCGCTGCTGGAACATCTGCGCGAAATCGATCGGGTCGAGCATCAGCGGCGGGAAGCCGCCGTTGCGGGTCGCGTCCGCGATGATCTGGCGGGCGAAGGGGAAGAGCAGCCGCGGGCATTCGATGAACAGGATCGGCAGCATGTGCTCCTGCGGGAAGCCGCTGATGGCGAAGACGCCGCCATAGACCAGCTCGACATTGAACAGCACTTCCTGGTCGAAGGAGGCCTTGGCGTTCAAGGACAGGTTGACGTCGAACTGCTTGTCCGAGAGCGGATTGGCGTTGACGTTGACATTGATGGCGATGCCCGGAGCCTTGTCGCGGCCGCGCAGCGAGTTCGGCGCGCCAGGGCTTTCGAAGGACAGGTCCTTCACATACTGGGCGAGCACGTTGAGCGAGGGCTGTGCCTGGTTACCGTTGCCGTTGGCGGCGCCTGCCGCGGCGTCATCGTTGCTGGCCATGAGCCTTTGTCCTTTTGCCTGGGCAGCGTTGCTGACCGGATTGAAATCGGGGGTTCGCTATCATGGTCGGCAGGACAAGACAAGTTTTGCACGCCGCCTGAAATTGCACAGCGGCTTCGGGGGCAACGGCGCGCATGAGACAGGAAATCAAGCGACCCTTGAGAAGACCTAGTCGTCTTTCAGCCGCCGCCAAGGGGAATTGTGGTCGGGGCCGCGTGTAAAATCGTCGCCGCGCGAATAGTCGCTGTCGTCGAGATCGATGACCTTGTCGCGCCGGCGGGCCGAAAAGCCGCTGCTGAAGCTGGTCGCCATCACGATGCGGTTTTTCAGCAGGCGCCAGGCGAGATCCCGCACCGGCGGCAGGAGCAGCAGGATGGCGATGATGTCGGTGATGAAGCCTGGAATGATCAGCAGGATCGCCGCCAGCACGATCATCGCGCCATGCGCGAGCTGGCGGCTGGGGTCGCGCCCGGCATCCATTTCCGCCCGCACCCGCGCCATTACCCCGAAACCCTGGTGCCGAAGCAGCCCGCTGCCGGCGATGGTGGAGAGGATAACGAGTCCGACCGTCGCCAAAGCGCCTACTTCGCGGCCGACAATGACGAAGCCGGCGATCTCCAGAAGCGGCAGCAGGAGCAGGAACAGCGGGAGGAGTGAAATTCGCAAGTCTTGACCGATCGCTTTCTTCTTTTGCAGGCCTCACGGGCAATCGCCGCTGGCACTGAAGCCTTTAGATAGGTATGGCTGGCTTTGATTTGAATGATTGCGCCCGCCGTTCTATATGCTTTGGGTAATGAACGCTACGCGACCGCCGCCATTTTAGGGGCCTGGTGGTCTGGCCAGGACAGGGATCGAATTGGCGGAAGATATGGGTTTCTTCGACTTCGGCACGATTTTCTTCTTGATTGCGGCGGTTGTGATCTTTTTCCAGCTGCGCAACGTGCTTGGACGTCGCACGGGAAACGAGCGCCCGCCTTTCGATCCCTATTCGGCAAGCCGCACGCGCGACCAGGACGCGGCGCAGAAGTCCGAGAATGTGGTGTCGCTGCCGCGCAAGCGCGTGCCGGGGGAAACCGCTGCCGAGACTTATGCCGCGATCGACGCCTTCGCCAAGCCCGACACCGATCTCAACAAAGGCCTGCGCACAATCAAGGACAACGATCCGTCCTTCGATCCCAAGACCTTCGTCGACGGCGCCAAGATGGCCTATGAGATGATCGTCATGGCCTTTGCCGACGGCGACCGCAAGACGCTGAAGAACCTGTTGTCGCGCGAGGTCTATGACAGCTTCGTCGCCGCAATCGGCGAGCGTGAGGCGAAATCGGAAAAGATCCAGTCTTCCTTCGTCGGCATCGACAAGGTCGATGTCGTCGCCGCCGAGATGAAGGGCACGGAGGCGCACATCACGCTGCGCATCGTCAGCGAGCTGATCTCGGCGACCCGGGACAAGGTCGGCGCCGTCATCGACGGCGACCCCGAGAAGGTCGCCGAGGTCAAGGACGTGTGGACTTTCTTCCGCGATACCCGCTCGCGCGATCCGAACTGGAAGCTCGTCGCCACCGAAGAAGAAGACTGACCTAGAGCATGATGCCGAAAAGTGTGAAGCGGTTTTCGGACGACATCATGCTCCATCTCTTTGATTTAGAGCCGGATTCAGATTTCAGGTCGATTCGACCTGAAATCATCCGGCTCTAGGTGGCGGCTGTCATGTCGCTGTCCTCGGCACTCAGCGAAAGATCCTTCGGCGACCTGCCCGGCTGGGGCGAGGACGATCACCTCGCCGCTTTCGCGGCGTTCAAGCGTTGTGCGTTCCATGTGCTGACCAAGCCTTATCGCACCGGTTCGCTCGGCATCGATTTCACCGCCTTTGCCGGGGCCTATGCCGAGGCGCGCTCCGTTTCGCCGGCGAATCGGACTGAGGCGCGGTCCTTCTTCGAGCGCCATTTCGTTCCCGCGCTGGTGGCCGCGGAAAACGGCGGCGCCGGCCTCGTCACCGGTTTCTATGAGCCGGAGGTCGAGGCTTCGCCTGTCAGGACGGAGCGGTTCACGGTGCCGCTGCTTTCCCGCCCTGACGATTTGATCGACATCGATGATAAAAACCATCCCGCCAGCATGGATCCCTATCTCGCCTTCGCGCGCCAGACGCCGGACGGCCCCGTCGAATATTTCGACCGCGGCGCGATCGAGCGCGGCGCGCTCTCCGGGCGGAACCTCGAGATCGCCTGGCTCGCCGACAAGGTCGACGCTTTCTTCATCCATGTGCAGGGGGCGGCGCGGCTGAAGATGGGCGACGGCCAGCTCTGCCGCGTCACCTATGCCGCCAAATCCGGCCAGCGCTTCACCGGCCCCGGCAGGATCCTGAGCGAGCTCGGCGAGATCCCGCTGGAAAAAGTGACGATGCAGTCGATCCGCGCTTGGTTCAAGGCGCATCCGGATCGCGTCGACGAGATCCTCTGGCAGAACCGTTCCTATATCTTCTTCCGCGAGGCGCCGGTCGAGGACGCGGCGCTCGGCCCGATCGCCGCCGCCAAAGTGCCGCTGACGCCCGGCCGCTCGGTCGCCGTCGACCGGCTGCTGCACACATTCGGTACGCCCTTCTATATCGATGCGCCGACGCTCACAGCCTTCGACCAAAGACCGTTCCGGCGGCTGATGATCGCGCAGGACACCGGCTCGGCCATCACCGGACCTGCTCGAGGGGACCTTTTCGCCGGCTCGGGCGATGACGCCGGCGAGATCGCCGGCGTCGTGCGCAACGCCGCAGACTTCTACGCGCTGGTCCCGCGCGCTCTGACCGATGGAGAGCGCCGGTGACCCGCCGCGACGACAAGCTCAGCGAGGACGATCGCATCCTGTGGAACCTGGTGGCGCGGACGACGCGGCCGCTGAAAGGCAAGGCCGCGGTCGAGATTCCCGAGATAATCGAGTCGAAGCCAGTGCCGGTTCCCGCGCCGGTCAATGGAGTTGCGGCCACAGCCGCGAAACCGAAGCCGCAGCATGTCTCGCATGCGCTCGACGACCAGACGCACGAGAAACTGAAAAAAGGCCGGCTGCCGATCGAAGGCCGCGTCGACCTGCACGGCATGACGCAGGACGAGGCCTATTCGCTGCTGCTCACCTTCCTGCACCGCGCACATGCCGGCGGCGTCCGCTATGTGCTGGTCATCACCGGCAAGGGCTCGTCCTCGGGCGGCGACGGCATCCTGCGGCGCTCGGTGCCGCACTGGCTGTCGACCCCGGCTTTCCGCCACCTGGTCTCCAGCCACGACCATGCCGCTCGCAACCATGGCGGCTCGGGCGCGCTCTATGTGCGGCTGAGGCGCACGCGCGCATGAGGAAGCCGGCCGTGAGGACGCAACAGTGACCCCGTTCGGTGAAAGGCTGCGGGCGCTGCGCGCCGAGCGCGGCGTCAGCCAGAAGGCGATGGCTCAGGCCATCGGCGTCAGCGCCGCCTATCTGTCGGCGCTCGAGCATGGCCGGCGCGGCGCGCCGACCTGGACGCTGATCCAGAAGATCATCGGCTATTTCAACATCATCTGGGACGACGCGGAAGACCTCGCGCGCCTGGCCGAAACCTCGCATCCCAGGGTCAGGATCGACACGTCGGGCCTGTCCCCCGCCGCGACCGAGCTGGCGAACCTGTTGGCCGAGAGCATCGAGAAGCTGGATGAAGCCGAGCTGCGGAAGATCACCGCATCGGTCCGGGCGGCACTCGGCGGGCGCAGTCAGTAAACGGCAATTGGCAACGTCGGCGCTGCCTCCTCATCCGGCCACTTCGCGGCCACCTTCTCCCCGTGGGGGAGAAGAGACAGGCG
>NZ_RQXT01000083.1 GCF_003863365.1 Mesorhizobium tamadayense
CGCCGGCAAGCGACATAAGGCAGATCGAGACCGATGACATGCTAGAGATGAAGCTCGTCACCAGCCTCGATTCCCTCGACCTGATGACCGAAGCAACCATATGTCGGCGCGATCCGGTGCCACCGAACTGCCGCGAGATGCCGGCCGGTCGCAACGCCAAGCCGGTCGAGGTGGCGACGGTCGCGGCCAAGCCGGCTTCCAGCCAGCCGACGGAGGCTGTGTCGGCGCCGAGGCAGGAACAGGAAATGCGCTTCGTCCTCGTCCGCGGCAGCAATCCGCTCTGCAATCCCGACTGCCCGGAATGGATTTCGGCGGAAGGGACGATTGTCGCCGGCACGCCCGACAGGCTGCGCGAGCTGCTTGGCACGGTCGGCGGGAGCAGGCTGCCCATCGTCGTCAACTCACCGGGCGGCGACATACAG
This sequence comes from Mesorhizobium tamadayense, assembly GCF_003863365.1. Classification (GTDB taxonomy): domain Bacteria; phylum Pseudomonadota; class Alphaproteobacteria; order Rhizobiales; family Rhizobiaceae; genus Mesorhizobium; species Mesorhizobium tamadayense. The sequence continues at coordinate 423 of NZ_RQXT01000083.1, forward strand.
GGCGCGCTCGACGCCGGCCGGCTGATCCGTGAGCGCAGGTTGGATGTCGCGGTAGCCCGGACTGATTTTCTCGATTGCGAACCCGGCGCCGTGGGGTGCGTCGCGAAGGACGGTCTCCATACCGGCCTCACCGTCGATGCAGGCGCCGCATGCGACGCGGCCTGCGCGGTGATGATTGCCGGCGGCGCCAGGCGCTTCGTTGGTGCCGATGCGCATTTCCTCGTGCACTCCATGGGCATGGAGGACAAGGTCAGGGCGTATCTCGAGGAGATGGCGATCGGCTCGGGCTTGTTCGTCGCGATGCAGTCGGCCCAATATGCAAAGCACAGGCAACTCAGTCGGGACGAATTGGCGGAGTTCGGGCTTACCACCGGCCGCCAGTCGGTGGACGCGCTCACGGGCGCCAACATCTGCAAATCGTCGCCCAAGCCCGACAACTGCCGGGTTCTGCCGTCCGCCAATGCCGAGGCCGAGACGCCAGCGAAGCTTTAGCGTCATTCAGCGCCGTTCCCGCACTGGCCAAGGAGGCAGGTTGAGCCGGATCCGGTCTTGCCGCTATCTTTGCGCGCTACCGATGAAGGAGGATCGGCGATGAGCGAGGATATCCCGACTTTGTTCGAATGGGCCGGCGGCAGCGAGGCGCTCAACCGCCTGACGCGGACCTTCTACGACAAGGTGGCCTTGGATCCGATTGTCGGTCCGGTGTTCAGGCACATGTCGCCGGACCATCCGGCGCACGTCGCCGCCTTCATCGGCGAGGTCTTCGGTGGGCCGAAGACCTACAGCGAGAACCATGGCGGCCACCGCGAGATGGTCATGCATCATCTCGGCAAGCATCTGACGGAGGAGCAGCGGCGGCGCTGGATCAATCTCCTGGCCGACGCGGCGGACGAGGTCGGCCTGCCCGACGACCCCGAATTCCGTTCCGCCTTCATGGGCTACGTCGAATGGGGATCGCGGCTGGCGAAGATGAATTCCATTCTCGGCGAGACCTGCGACCCGGAGACGGAGCCGATGCCCGCCTGGGGCTGGGGCGTGCCGGGCGGACCCTACAAGCCGCCGGCCGGAAAATCGTAGCCGTGGCGGATAAGCTGCGGATCGAAACCGTTTGCCGAAGCAGGAGAAAACCGGATTTACAGCAAAGGATATGAAACCGCCTCAGACTACTCTTTACAGAGCGCCCGGAAGCTTTTAGGAAGCGCCTGCGCTGAATGCGCACGTACGGGCATAGCTCAGTTGGTAGAGCGGCGGTCTCCAAAACCGCAGGTCGTAGGTTCGAGCCCTGCTGCCCGTGCCATTTCCCCAAGTGGCGGACTGAGGATCGGGGCGCTCCGCCGTTGAAAACCGGCGGGTGGCTTGCCATATAGGACAAACTGGGGCATAACGGCCCGCATAGCCGGGACGGAACGACTGGATGGTTCCGAGGCGGCGTTCGAACATAAAGCGGAACACTTGCCACTTGCGTGGATCAAGAATCGGTTTTATGTAGACTGAACAGACACGCGACGCGTGGAGCTGGGAAGCCGGCTTTACGCGTCTGATTTGCGTGGGCGAAATGGTGGCGCTGATTCGGGCGTCAGCGCGGAGCTCAGGCGGCACGTCCCGGCCAGCGGGATCATCCAGGAGACCCGGCCAACGGGTCTCGAAGACAGGCAGCACATGGCTTCGAAAACCACTAATCCTTTCACCTTTCTCCAGCAGGTTCGCGCGGAGACGGCCAAGGTGACATGGCCCTCGCGTCGCGAGACCATGATCTCCACGGTGATGGTTCTGGTGTTCGCGGTCATCGCCATGATCTTCTTCTTCGCCGCCGACATAGCCATGGGCTATGCGATCGAGTGGATTCTGGGCCTCGGACATTGAAGTTCGGCGATTACGGAGAGGTCGTGAAATGACTGCGCGGTGGTACATCGTCCACGCTTATTCGAACTTCGAGAAGAAGGTCGCCGAGGATATCGAGAACAAGGCCAAGCAGAAGGGCTTGTCCGGCGACATCGAGCAGATCGTGGTGCCGACAGAGAAGGTCGTCGAGATCCGCCGTGGCCGCAAGGTCGATGCCGAACGCAAGTTCTTCCCCGGCTATGTGCTCTTGAAGGCCAACCTGACGGATGCGGTGTTCTCGCTGGTCAAGAACACGCCGAAGGTCACCGGCTTCCTCGGCGACTCCAAGCCGGTGCCGATCACGGAAGCTGAAGCGCAGCGCATCCTGAACCAGGTGCAGGAAGGCGTCGAGCGGCCGAAGCCCTCGGTCACCTTCGAAATCGGCGAGGCGATCCGCGTCTCGGACGGTCCGTTCGCTTCGTTCAACGGCTTCGTCCAGGAAGTGGACGAGGAGCGGGCGCGCCTCAAGGTGGAAGTTTCGATCTTCGGGCGCGCGGTGCCCGTCGATCTCGAATTCGGACAGGTCGAAAAGGGCTGATCCGAAGATCCCTCGGCCGACAGGCGAAGGGGGGGGTCGGCGGCGCGAAGGAATGCGCTGCCATGAACGGGTGGGAGGCGAAAGTGGTTTAGCCGGCCGCTGGAGCCGCACCACCGGACTGCAACCGCCGGTGTTTCCCGGCATGAGAAAAGGCAGGAATAGAGATGGCTAAGAAAGTTGCAGGCCAGCTCAAGCTCCAGGTTGCCGCGGGCTCGGCCACGCCGTCGCCCCCGATCGGCCCGGCGCTTGGTCAGCGCGGCATCAACATCATGGAATTCTGCAAGGCGTTCAACGCGCAGACCCAGGAGCTGGAGAAGGGGTCGCCGATCCCGGTCGTCATCACCTACTACCAGGACAAGTCGTTCACCTTCGTCATGAAGACGCCCCCGGTGAGCTATTTCCTGAAGAAGGCTGCCAACCTGAAGTCGGGCTCCAAGGAGCCGGGCAAGGTCAAGGCCGGCACGATCTCGCGCGACAAGGTGCGCGCGATCGCCGAGCAGAAGATGAAGGACCTGAACGCAAACGACGTCGAAGCGGCCATGCGCATGGTCGAGGGCTCCGCCCGCTCGATGGGCCTGGAAGTGGTGGGCTAAGATCATGGCAAAGCTTGCAAAGCGTGTATCGAAGACCCGCGAAGGCATCGACCCGAACAAGGCCTATGCTCTTGGTGAGGCGCTGAAGCTGCTCAAGGAGCGGTCTTCGGTGAAGTTCGACGAGACGATCGAGGTGGCGATGAATCTCGGCGTCGATCCGCGCCATGCCGACCAGATGGTCCGCGGCGTGGTCAACCTGCCGAACGGCACCGGCCGCTCGGTGCGCGTTGCCGTGTTCGCGCGCGGCGACAAGGCCGAGGAAGCCAAGGCCGCCGGCGCCGATATCGTTGGCGCCGAGGATCTGGTCGACATCGTCCAGAAGGGCACGATCGACTTCGATCGCTGCATCGCCACCCCCGACATGATGCCGCTGGTCGGCCGTCTGGGTAAGGTGCTCGGCCCGCGCGGCATGATGCCGAACCCGAAGGTCGGCACCGTGACCGCCGATGTCGCGGCCGCCGTCAAAGCATCGAAGGGCGGCGCCGTCGAGTTCCGCGTCGAGAAGGCCGGCATCGTCCAGGCCGGCGTCGGCAAGGTCTCGTTCGACGTCAAGGCGCTGGAAGAGAACGTGCGGGCCTTCACCGATGCGGTGAACAGGGCAAAGCCCGCCGGCGCCAAGGGCAACTACGTCAAGAAGGTGTCGGTCACATCGACGATGGGCCCGGGCCTCAAGCTCGACATCGCGACGCTCGCCGCGTCGTAAGTGTCGCCCGACCGGCTTCGGGCCGGTCGCATAAGAATTCCGGACCGCCGATCCGTCGGCGGCCCGGTAACCCGGAGGCCGAAAGGCTTCCGGATATCCTGTCCGAGATTGCAGGCGGCCCAAACGCCTTAATTCATCTGGGCCTGCATGAGACGGGTGAAGACCCGACAAAGGAGCTAATGCTCCGATGAAAGGTTCGAACCGTGTTTGCCTTTTGTCTGCGCATCGTCCGGCTTGCCGGCGGTGTGGCGAAAGGGGGGCAGGATCCTCGAGCGTCGTTCGGGAGATCCGTTATTTGGATGGCCCGGCCGGCAAAAGGCAACCCGACTTCTATCCTCGTGAATGGGAATGTTCCCGTTAGCAGGATGGGGTCAACTGGAGATAGGCAGTGGACAGAGCGGAAAAACGCGAACTCGTCACGGGCCTGAACGATGCGTTCTCGAACGCGGGTTCAGTGGTCGTGGCCCACTATGCCGGTATCACCGTCGCGCAAATGAACGACCTTCGGTCGAAGATGCGCGCCGCCGGTGGCACCGTTAAAGTCGCGAAGAACCGTCTCGCCAAGATCGCTCTTCAGGGCACGGACTCCGCATCGATCATCGATCTGTTCAAGGGACAGACGCTGGTCGCCTATTCGGAGGATCCGATTGCGGCGCCGAAGGTCGCGTCCGATTTCGCCAAGGGGAATGACAAGCTGATCATTCTCGGTGGCGCCATGGGCTCGACCTCGCTCAACGCCGACGGTGTGAAGGCACTCGCCACACTTCCGTCGCTCGACGAGCTGCGCGCCAGGCTGGTTGGCATGATCGCCACGCCGGCAACCCGGATCGCCCAGATCGTCAATGCACCCGCGGCTTCGGTCGCGCGTGTCATCGGCGCTTACGCCCGGAAGGACGAGGCGGCATGAGGCCGTTCCTCGCTATCACAAACACTCGTTCGAACCTTATGAAGGAATATGCAAATGGCTGATCTGGCAAAGATCGTAGACGACCTTTCGAAGCTGACCGTCCTCGAGGCGGCCGAGCTGTCGAAGCTCCTGGAAGAGAAGTGGGGCGTTTCGGCCGCCGCTCCGGTGGCGGTTGCCGCTGCTGGCGGTGCTGCCGCTGCTGCTGCCCCGGTTGAAGAGAAGACGGAATTCGACGTCGTTCTCGCCGACGCCGGCGCCCAGAAAATCAACGTCATCAAGGAAGTCCGCGCCATCACCGGCCTTGGCCTCAAGGAAGCCAAGGACCTGGTCGAAGCGGCTCCGAAGCCGGTCAAGGAAGGCGTTTCCAAGGCCGACGCCGACAAGTTCAAGGCTCAGCTGGAAGCAGCTGGCGCCAAGGTCGAGCTGAAGTAAGCCTTATGGCTGAGGCGGGCGGCCTCGCGCCGTCCGCCCCTTCCTTGACGAAGGGAGGCTTCACAACGCGAGACGTTTGAAAACCTCTTTCCTGAGGGCCGGAAGCGGCCTTCAGGAAACGGGTTTTCTCCCGTTTTAGCCGGCAGCCGCCAAGCGATTGGCAAGGGCCGCCCGGAAAACAGACAGGGGCAGCCGGTGAGGCGGCCCGTTGGTGCAAGGCGAACCGCGGCGAGGTTCGCCCCGAGTTTTGAGCTAAGGAGCGACGATGGCCCAGACCCAGACTTTCAATGGCCGCAGACGCGTACGCAAGTTCTTCGGAAAGATCCCGGAAGTTGCGGAGATGCCGAACCTGATCGAGGTTCAGAAGGCATCCTATGACCAGTTCCTGATGGTGGACGAGCCCAAGGGCGGGCGTCCGGACGAGGGACTGCAGGCCGTTTTCAAGTCGGTCTTCCCGATCTCCGATTTTTCCGGCTCCTCGATGCTGGAATTCGTGAAGTATGAGTTCGAAGGACCGAAATTCGACGTTGACGAATGCCGTCAGCGCGACCTGACCTATGCCGCGCCGCTGAAGGTGACGCTGCGCCTCATCGTGTTCGATATCGACGAGGACACCGGCGCGAAGTCGATCAAGGACATCAAGGAGCAGGACGTCTACATGGGCGACATGCCGCTCATGACGTCGAACGGCACCTTCATCGTCAACGGCACCGAGCGCGTCATCGTCTCGCAGATGCACCGCTCGCCGGGCGTCTTCTTCGACCATGACAAGGGCAAGTCGCACTCGTCGGGCAAGCTTCTGTTTGCCGCGCGCGTCATTCCCTATCGCGGCTCGTGGCTCGACATAGAGTTCGATTCGAAGGACGTCGTGCACGCCCGCATCGATCGCCGCCGCAAGATTCCGGTGACGTCGCTGCTGATGGCGCTCGGCATGGACGGCGAGGAGATCCTGTCGACCTTCTACAACAAGATCACCTACAAGCGCGCCGGCGACCACTGGCGCATCCCGTTCAACGTCGATCGTTTCCGCGGCCTCAAGGCCGTCGGCGACCTGGTCGACGCGGACACGGGCGAGATCGTCGTCGAGGCCGGCAAGAAGATCACCGCCCGCCAGGCCCGCCAGCTCGGCGAGAAGGGTCTCAAGGCGATCAAGGCGACCGATGAGGACCTGCTCGGCAACTATCTGGCCGAGGACATCGTCAACTACGCCACCGGCGAGATCTTCCTCGAGGCCGGCGACGAGATCGACGACAAGACGCTGAAGGTGCTGCTCGGCACGGGCGAGGACGAGATCCAGATCCTCGACATCGACCACGTCAATGTCGGCGCCTACATCCGCAACACGCTCGCCGTCGACAAGAACGAGAGCCGCCAGGACGCGCTGTTCGACATCTACCGCGTCATGCGTCCGGGCGAGCCGCCGACGCTCGAGACCGCCGAAGCCATGTTCAACTCGCTGTTCTTTGACAGCGAGCGCTACGACCTGTCGGCCGTCGGCCGCGTCAAGATGAACATGCGCCTCGAGCTCAAGGCCGAGGACACCGTGCGCGTGCTGCGCAAGGAAGACATCCTGGCCGTGGTCAAGACGCTGGTGGAGCTGCGCGACGGCAAGGGCGAGATCGACGACATCGACAATCTCGGCAACCGCCGCGTGCGTTCGGTCGGCGAGCTGATGGAGAACCAGTACCGCGTCGGCCTGCTGCGCATGGAGCGCGCGATCAAGGAGCGCATGTCCTCGATCGAGATCGACACGGTCATGCCGCAGGACCTGATCAACGCCAAGCCGGCGGCCGCCGCCGTGCGCGAGTTCTTCGGCTCCTCGCAGCTGTCGCAGTTCATGGACCAGACCAACCCGCTGTCGGAGATCACCCACAAGCGCCGCCTGTCGGCGCTCGGGCCGGGCGGTCTGACCCGCGAGCGTGCCGGCTTCGAGGTGCGCGACGTGCACCCGACGCATTACGGCCGCATCTGCCCGATCGAGACGCCGGAAGGCCCGAATATCGGCCTGATCAACTCGCTCGCCACCTTCGCGCGAGTCAACAAGTACGGCTTCATCGAGAGCCCGTACCGCAAGATCGTCAACGGCAAGCTGACCAATGAAGTCGTCTATCTGTCGGCGATGGAAGAGGCCAAGCACCATGTCGCGCAGGCCAACGCCGAGCTCGACAAGCACGGCAGTTTCGTCGACGAGTTCGTCATCTGCCGCAACGCCGGCGAGGTGATGATGGCGCCGCGCGAGAACGTCGACCTGATGGACGTGTCGCCGAAGCAGATGGTGTCTGTGGCGGCGGCTCTCATCCCGTTCCTCGAGAACGACGACGCCAACCGCGCGCTGATGGGCTCCAACATGCAGCGCCAGGCCGTGCCGCTGGTGCGCGCCGAGGCGCCGTTCGTCGGCACCGGCATGGAGCCCGTCGTCGCCCGTGACTCGGGCGCCGCCATCGGCGCCCGTCGCGGCGGCGTGGTCGACCAGGTGGATGCCACCCGTATCGTCATCCGCGCGACGGAAGATCTCGACCCGGGCAAGTCCGGCGTCGACATCTACCGGCTGATGAAGTTCCAGCGTTCAAACCAGAACACCTGCATCAACCAGCGTCCGCTGGTGCGTGTCGGCGACCGGGTGAACAAGGGCGACATCATCGCCGACGGTCCGTCGACCGAGCTCGGCGATCTCGCGCTCGGCCGCAACGTGCTTGTCGCGTTCATGCCGTGGAACGGCTACAACTACGAGGACTCGATCCTGCTCTCCGAGCGCATCGTGGCCGACGACGTCTTCACCTCGATCCACATCGAGGAGTTCGAGGTCATGGCCCGCGATACCAAGCTTGGACCGGAGGAAATCACGCGCGACATTCCGAACGTTTCGGAAGAAGCGCTGAAGAACCTCGACGAGGCCGGCATCGTCTATATCGGCGCGGAAGTGCAGCCGGGCGACATCCTGGTCGGCAAGATCACGCCGAAGGGCGAAAGCCCGATGACGCCGGAAGAAAAGCTGCTGCGCGCCATCTTCGGCGAGAAGGCCTCGGACGTTCGCGACACCTCCATGCGCATGCCTCCGGGCACCTTCGGCACGGTCGTCGAAGTGCGTGTCTTCAACCGCCACGGCGTGGAGAAGGACGAGCGCGCCATGGCGATCGAGCGCGAGGAGATCGAGCGCCTGGCCAAGGACCGCGATGACGAGCAGGCGATCCTCGACCGCAACGTCTATTCGCGCCTGTCCGATATGCTCGTCGGCAAGGAAGCGATCGCCGGTCCGAAGGGCTTCAAGAAGGGCTCGAAGCTGTCGAAGGACACGCTCGACGAGTATCCTCGCTCGCAGTGGTGGCAGTTCGCCGTGGAGAACGAAAAGCTCCAGAGCGAGCTGGAAGCGCTGCGCGGCCAGTACGACGACTCCAAGAAGGCGCTCGAGCAGCGCTTCATGGACAAGGTCGAGAAAGTGCAGCGCGGCGACGAGATGCCTCCGGGCGTCATGAAGATGGTCAAGGTCTTCGTGGCGGTGAAGCGCAAGATGCAGCCGGGCGACAAGATGGCCGGCCGCCACGGCAACAAGGGTGTCGTGTCGCGCATCGTTCCGGTCGAGGACATGCCTTTCCTCGAGGACGGCACGCATGCCGATATCGTGCTCAACCCGCTGGGCGTGCCGAGCCGCATGAATGTCGGCCAGATCCTGGAAACGCATCTGGGCTGGGCCTGCGCAGGCATGGGCAGGAAGATCGGCGAGCTTATCGACGCCTACAAGGGTGGCGGCGACATCAAGCCGCTGCGCAAGACGCTGGAAAGCTTCATGCCGGCCAACGACCGCAACGAGCCGATCCGCGAGTATGACGACGAGAGCATCATTCGCCTGAGCGAGCAGATGCGCCGCGGCGTCTCCATCGCGACCCCGGTGTTCGACGGCGCGCACGAGGCCGACATCAACACCATGCTGGAGCAGGCTGGCCTGCACACCAGCGGTCAGTCGCAGCTCTATGACGGCCGCACCGGCGAGCCGTTCGATCGCAAGGTGACGATGGGCTACATCTATATGCTCAAGCTTCACCACCTGGTGGACGACAAGATCCACGCGCGCTCGATCGGTCCGTACTCGCTCGTCACCCAGCAGCCGCTGGGCGGCAAGGCGCAGTTCGGCGGCCAGCGCTTCGGCGAAATGGAGGTCTGGGCGCTCGAAGCTTACGGCGCCGCCTACACGCTGCAGGAAATGCTGACGGTGAAGTCGGACGACGTCGCCGGCCGCACCAAGGTCTACGAGGCAATCGTGCGTGGCGACGACACGTTCGAGGCCGGCATCCCCGAGAGCTTCAACGTCCTCGTCAAGGAAATGCGCTCTCTCGGCCTCAATGTCGAACTGGAGAACACCAAGCTCGACGAAGCCCCGGTCCGGCTGCCCGACGCCGCCGAATAAGGCAATGGCGCGCCGCCAAACCACGCGGCGCGCCCCACAAATTCTCGGCCGGTCAGGCCGGCCAGTCTGCGGGCATTCGGCCCGCGCTCGATGCAAGGGGTTTTCAAGAACCCCGAAAAGGAGAACGGCATGAACCAAGAGGTCATGAATCTCTTCAACCCCCAGGCGCCTGCGCAGGTGTTCGATTCCATCCGAATCTCGCTCGCCAGCCCTGAGAAGATTCTGTCCTGGTCGTTCGGCGAGATCAAAAAGCCGGAGACCATCAACTACCGCACCTTCAAGCCGGAGCGTGACGGTCTGTTCTGCGCGCGCATTTTTGGCCCGATCAAGGACTACGAGTGCCTGTGCGGCAAGTACAAGCGCATGAAGTACAAGGGCGTCATCTGCGAGAAGTGCGGCGTCGAAGTCACGCTGTCGCGCGTCCGCCGCGAGCGCATGGGCCATATCGAGCTCGCCGCGCCCGTCGCCCACATCTGGTTCCTGAAGTCGCTGCCCTCGCGCATCGGCACGCTGCTCGACATGACGCTGAAGGATATCGAGCGCGTCCTCTACTTTGAGAACTACATCGTCACCGAGCCCGGCCTCACCGCGCTGAAGGAGCACCAGCTGCTCAGTGAGGAAGAATACATGCTGGCCGTCGACGAGTATGGCGAGGATTCGTTCACCGCCATGATCGGTGCCGAGGCCATCCATGACCTTCTGGCCGGCATGGACCTGGAGAAGATCGCCGGCGACCTGCGCTCGGAGCTGGCTTCGACCACGTCCGAGCTCAAGCAGAAGAAGCTCTTGAAGCGGCTCAAGGTCGTCGAGAACTTCATGGAATCCGGCAACCGTCCGGAATGGATGATCATGAAGGTGGTTCCGGTGATCCCGCCGGACCTGCGTCCTCTGGTCCCGCTGGACGGCGGCCGCTTCGCCACGTCCGACCTCAACGATCTCTATCGCCGCGTCATCAACCGCAACAACCGCTTGAAGCGGCTGATCGAGCTGCGCGCGCCGGGCATCATCGTGCGCAACGAGAAGCGCATGCTGCAGGAGGCCGTCGACGCGCTCTTCGACAACGGCCGTCGCGGTCGCGTCATCACCGGCGCCAACAAGCGTCCGCTGAAGTCGCTGTCCGACATGCTGAAGGGCAAGCAGGGCCGGTTCCGCCAGAACCTGCTCGGCAAGCGCGTCGACTACTCCGGCCGTTCGGTCATCGTGACCGGTCCGGAGCTCAAGCTGCACCAGTGCGGCCTGCCGAAGAAGATGGCGCTCGAGCTGTTCAAGCCCTTCATCTACGCCCGCCTCGACGCCAAGGGCTTCTCCTCGACCGTCAAGCAGGCGAAGAAGCTGGTCGAGAAGGAGCGTCCGGAGGTTTGGGATATCCTCGACGAGGTCATCCGCGAGCATCCGGTGCTGTTGAACCGCGCGCCGACGCTGCACCGCCTCGGCATCCAGGCGTTCGAGCCGATCCTGATCGAGGGCAAGGCGATCCAGCTGCACCCGCTGGTCTGCACCGCCTTCAACGCCGACTTCGACGGCGACCAGATGGCGGTCCACGTGCCGCTGTCGCTGGAGGCCCAGCTCGAAGCCCGCGTGCTGATGATGTCGACCAACAACATCCTGCACCCGGCTTCCGGCGCGCCGATCATCGTGCCGTCGCAGGACATGGTTCTCGGTCTCTACTATCTGTCGATCGTCAACCAGAACGAGCCGGGCGAGGGTATGGTGTTCGCCGACATGGGCGAACTTCAGCACGCGCTGGAGACCAAGGCGGTGACGCTGCACGCCAAGATCAAGGGCCGCTTCCGCACTGTCGATGCCGAAGGCAAGGTCGTGTCGAAGATCTACGACACCACGCCTGGCCGCATGATCATCGGCGAGCTTCTGCCGAAGAACGTCAACGTGCCCTATGAGACCGCCAACCAGGAGATGACCAAGAAGAACATCTCCAAGATGATCGACACCGTCTACCGCCATTGCGGTCAGAAGGAGACGGTCATCTTCTGCGACCGCATCATGGCCCTCGGCTTCGCGCATGCCTGCCGCGCCGGCATCTCGTTCGGCAAGGACGACATGCTGATCCCGGACGCCAAGATCAAGCTGGTGTCCGAAACCGAGGCTTTGGCCAAGGAATACGAGCAGCAGTACAATGACGGGCTGATCACCCAGGGCGAGAAGTACAACAAGGTCGTCGACGCCTGGGCCAAGTGCTCGGAAAAGGTCGCCGACGAGATGATGGCCCGCATCAAGGCGGTGGAGTTCGAGGACAACGGCCGTCAGAAGCCGATGAACTCGATCTACATGATGTCGCATTCGGGTGCGCGCGGTTCGCCCACCCAGATGCGCCAGCTCGCCGGCATGCGCGGCCTGATGGCCAAGCCTTCGGGCGAGATCATCGAGACGCCGATCATCTCGAACTTCAAGGAAGGCCTCACGGTGCTCGAGTACTTCAACTCGACCCACGGCGCCCGCAAGGGTCTGGCCGACACCGCGCTCAAGACGGCGAACTCGGGTTACCTGACCCGCCGTCTGGTCGACGTGGCGCAGGACTGCATCGTCAATTCGCTGGATTGCGGCACCGACAAGGGCCTCACCATGCAGCCGATCGTCGATGCCGGTCAGGTCGTCGCCTCGGTCGGTCAGCGCGTGCTCGGCCGCACGGCGCTCGACGACATCAACCATCCGGTTACCGGCGAATTGCTGGTCAAGGCCGGCAAGCTGATGGACGAACGCGACGTGGAGCAGATCGAGAAGGCCGGTGTGCAGTCCGTGCGCATCCGCTCGGCGCTGACCTGCGAGATCAGGACCGGCGTCTGCGCGGTCTGCTACGGTCGCGATCTTGCCCGCGGCACGCCCGTCAACCAGGGCGAGGCCGTCGGCGTCATCGCGGCGCAGTCGATCGGCGAGCCGGGCACCCAGCTCACCATGCGCACCTTCCACATGGGCGGCACCGCGCAGGTGGTGGACAGCTCGTTCCTCGAAGCCTCCTATGAGGGCAAGGTCGAGATCCGCAACCGCAACGTGGTGCGCAACTCCGAGGGCCAGCAGATGGTCATGGGTCGCAACATGGCGGTTCTGATCCTCGACGAGGCCGGCAAGGAGCGCGCCACGCACCGCGTCACCTACGGGTCGCGCATCTTCGTGGACGACGGCGACAAGGTGAAGCGCGGCCAGCGCATCGCCGAGTGGGATCCTTACACCCGCCCGATCCTCACCGAAATCGAGGGCAGGGTGGCGTTCGAGGATCTGGTCGACGGCATCTCCGTTCAGGAGACGGCCGACGAATCGACCGGCATCACCAAGCGTGAGGTCATCGATTGGCGTTCGACGCCGCGCGGCAGCGACCTGAAGCCGGCGATCGTCGTGCAGGACGCCAAGGGCAAGGTGGGCAAGCTGTCGAAGGGCGGAGATGCACGCTTCCTGCTCTCGGTCGAGGCCATCCTCTCGGTCGAGCCGGGCGCGCATGTCCGTCCGGGCGACGTGCTGGCGCGTATCCCGATGGAAAGCGCCAAGACCAAGGACATCACCGGCGGTCTGCCGCGGGTGGCCGAACTGTTCGAGGCTCGCCGTCCGAAGGATCACGCCATCATCGCCGAGATCGATGGCACGGTCCGCTTCGGCCGCGACTACAAGAACAAGCGCCGCATCATCATCGAGCCGCACGATTCGACGCTCGAGCCGGTCGAGTACCTGATCCCGAAGGGCAAGCCGTTCCATCTGCAGGACGGCGACGTCATCGAGAAGGGCGACTACATCCTCGACGGCAACCCGGCGCCGCACGACATCCTGGCGATCAAGGGCGTGGAGGCGCTTGCGTCCTACCTCGTCAACGAGATCCAGGAGGTCTACCGCCTGCAGGGCGTGTCGATCAACGACAAGCACATCGAGGTGATCGTTCGCCAGATGCTGCAGAAGGTCGAGATCACCACGCAGGGCGACTCGACCTACATTCCAGGCGATCATGTCGACGTGATCGAGCTGGATGAGGTCAACGAGCGGCTGATCGAGGACGGCAAGAAGCCGGCCGAAGGCCAGCCGGTGCTGCTCGGCATCACCAAGGCCTCGCTGCAGACGCCGTCCTTCATCTCGGCCGCCTCCTTCCAGGAGACGACCAGGGTGCTGACCGAAGCTGCGGTTGCCGGCAAGACCGACATGCTGCAGGGCCTGAAGGAGAACGTCATCGTCGGCCGTCTGATCCCGGCCGGCACCGGCGGCACGATGAGCCAGATCCGGCGCATCGCCACTTCGCGCGACGAGCTCATCATCGACGAGCGCCGCAAGGCGTCCGGTGTCGAGGTCGCCGAGCCGATGCTGACCAACATGGTCAACGCCGCGCAGTAAGCGCGGATGGAATGAGAGAAGAAAAAAGGGGCCCCGCGTGGCCCCTTTTTGCATCCGGCTACGAAGGAGGAAAAACCATGAGCGCCAAGACCTGGACGGCCGTCGACGACTATATCGTTTCTTCTCTTTTCGATGCGGATCCAGCTCTTGACGCGGTGCTCGCGGCCAACCGCGAGCAAGGCCTGCCGGCAATCGACGTCTCCGCCGCGCAAGGCAAATTGCTCTCGCTTCTGGTGCGGATTCGCGGTGCGGAGAAGGTGCTCGAGATCGGCACGCTTGGCGGCTACTCGACCATCTGGATGGCGCGGGGCCTGCCTGCCGACGGCAAGGTCGTGACGCTGGAGCTCGATCCGCACCACGCCAAGGTCGCGCGCTCCAACTTCGAGCGGGCAGGGGTTTCGGATAAGGTCGATCTGCGGGTTGGTCCGGCGCTTCATTCGCTGGCCGAACTGAGCCGCGGAAACGCCGGTCCGTTCGACCTGATCTTCATCGACGCCGACAAGCCGAACAACCCGAATTATCTCACCTGGGCCACGCGGCTTGCGCGCTCCGGCACGGTCATCGTTTGCGACAACGTCATCCGCGACGGCGCCGTCGTGAAAAAGAACAGCGGCGATGCCAATGTCGAAGGCGCACGCGCGGCATTCTCCTTTATCGGCGGCGAGAAGCGGCTGGACGGCACGGCCATCCAGACCGTCGGCGCCAAGGGCTATGACGGCTTTGCGATTGCGATCGTGGACTGACGCGGCCGCGCCGTCCCGTCAATCGAAGAACGGCTCGACCACGTTGCGCTTGCCGAGCATGAAAGCGTCGGCGACATGCTGCAGCGGCGCGAGGTCGACGTCGGAGACGCCGGCGCGCACGATCTCGGCGAAGCGCTTGTAGAGCATCGGATATTCGGCTTCCGGCTCGTCATGGACGACTTTGCCGTCGATAGCGAGTTTTGCGCCGCCGCCCGAAAGCACCATCTTGCCCTTGTCGGTCTCGGCCAGGATGTCCCAGCTTTGCGGGCCGGTTTGCAGCCAGTCGAGCTCCATCGTCACCGGCAGTCCGTTCGAGGTACGGAAGACGACATGCGCCGCGACCGGCGAAGCGCGATTCTCGGGGAAATCGAGCACGGCCGAGGTGATGAACATCGGCGGCAGGATGTGGGTGGCGATCGACAGCGCGTTGATGCCGGGGTCGAACACACCGAAGCCGCCCGGCGCCCAGATCCATTCCTGGTTCGGGTGCCAGCGGCGCACGTCCTCCTTCCAGTTGATCGCGGCCGAGCTGATCCTGGCCGAGGCGAGGAAAGCGCGCGCGGCTTCGACCGCCGGCGCATAGCGCGAATGCCAGCTTGCGAAGAGCGAGACGCCGTTCTTCACGGCCAGCGCCTTCAGGTCCTCGACCTCGCTGACGGTGGCGCCCGGCGGCTTCTCCATGAAGACATGCTTCCTCGCTTCGAGCGCGGTGCGCGCGGCGTCGTAGCGGAACTGCGGCGGCATGCAGAGCGAGACGGCTTCCAGGCCGGACTCGGCCTCGAGCATCGCCTCGATCGTCGGATAGTTCGGGATGCCGTCGACCTTGCCATGGCGGCTGGCCGCGGCCGCAAGCTGATAGCTGCATTCCTTGGCAAGCGCCGGAAGGTGCTGGTCGCGGACGATCTTTCCCACGCCGACGATACCGAGCCTAATGGGGTTGTTGGTCATGGAAGCTCCGAGGGATTGTAAAAGGTAAGTGCTTTTAGGCAGGACAAAGGTGCCCGGCAAGCCGGACGCATCGCGATCTCGCGATCGCGTCCCGGGATCAGCTCGGCGCGTCGAAGGTGACGATCGAGACCTCGCCTTCCAGCGCTCCCTGATAGGCCGACAGATGCGGCTCCTCGTCGGGCGCGCCTTCCATGTCGCCGATCTGGTCGAGCTCGGCTTCGGCGAATCCTTCCGCCGCCAGCGATTCGAGCGCGCGGCGCACCGCAGAATCATCGTCAGGCGCGACCAGCATGACATGCACGCCTTCCGGCTTGCCGCCTTTTCGCCGCCACACCCGGCCGGTGATGATCGTGACCGGACGCTCTTCGTTGTCGTTCACGGGCTGATTCCTTTGGAAGAGGGGGCTTTTGCTCTTCATGTCGCCCTTTTTGCATGAAGCCTGGCGGGAAGACAGCCGAAAGCCGGTCACTTTCTTCCCCGTCCTTGAAAAAAGGCGCAAGAAAATTACATGCGTTTTTCGCATGGCTGCCAACCCTCGGATCGGGCGCAATATTTGCCGTTCCGGGGTTGACGGTTCGTAGGCTTGCGAGTAGAAGCCGCCCTGTCAGAACCGATGTGAGGCTCTCCTGTCCGAGGCGACGCGCCTTGGAGTTTGCCTCAAACAGGGTTCGTTTTACGAGCGAAAAGACATTTCCGGCGCGCATGAAGCGGCTTCCGCTTCCTCTGCAATTTGTTCGGGCAGGACCGCGAGGCGCGGTGTGTTGCCCGAATTTGCGTATGGAAATGACGCTTTGAGCGGCCCTGACAGGGCAAGACACGGAATTGAGAGACAAGAGGGTTTAATGCCTACCGTCAACCAGCTGATCCGCAAGCCGCGCCTGGCGCCGGTGAAGCGCAACAAGGTCCCGGCCATGCAGCAGAACCCGCAGAAGCGGGGCGTCTGCACGCGCGTCTACACCACGACGCCGAAGAAGCCGAACTCGGCGCTGCGCAAGGTGGCCAAGATCCGCCTGACCAATGGTTTCGAAGTGATCGGCTACATCCCCGGCGAAGGCCACAACCTTCAGGAACACTCGGTGGTCATGATCCGCGGCGGCCGCGTCAAGGATCTGCCGGGCGTCCGCTATCACATCATCCGCGGCGTGCTCGACACGCAGGGTGTGAAGAACCGCAAGCAGCGCCGTTCGAAATACGGTGCCAAGCGTCCGAAGTAAGGGTTTCCGGCTTCGGCGCTTTTTTGACTGCGCCGTGCCACGAGATTGAGAGACAAAAGCCATGTCCCGTCGTCACAGTGCAGAAAAGCGTGAGATCAATCCGGACCCCAAGTTCGGCGACCTGATCGTCACCAAGTTCATGAACGCCGTCATGTATGACGGCAAGAAGTCGGTTGCCGAGACCATCGTCTACGGCGCCCTGGACCAGGTCCAGGCCAAGACCAAGCAGGAGCCGGTCACCGTCTTCCATCAGGCGCTCGACAATGTCGCGCCGCATGTGGAAGTGCGCTCGCGCCGCGTCGGCGGCGCCACCTACCAGGTTCCGGTCGACGTGCGCCCCGAGCGCCGTCAGGCGCTGGCCATCCGCTGGCTGATCGCCGCGGCGCGCAACCGCAACGAGACCACGATGGTCGACCGCCTCTCGGGCGAGCTGATGGACGCGGCCAACAACCGCGGCACGGCCGTCAAGAAGCGTGAAGACACCCATAAGATGGCAGAAGCCAACCGCGCCTTCGCGCATTACCGCTGGTAAAGCGCGACCGAGACTGAGAGGCACCTCCCATGGCCCGCGAATATAAAATCGAAGACTACCGCAATTTCGGTATCATGGCGCATATCGACGCCGGCAAGACGACGACGACCGAGCGCGTCCTGTACTACACGGGCAAGTCGCACAAGATCGGCGAAGTCCATGACGGCGCTGCCACCATGGACTGGATGGAGCAGGAGCAGGAACGCGGCATCACCATCACCTCGGCCGCGACCACGACCTACTGGAAGGGTCGTGACGGCAAGATGCGCCGCTTCAACATCATCGACACCCCCGGACACGTCGACTTCACCATCGAGGTCGAGCGTTCGCTGCGCGTGCTCGACGGCGCCATCGCGCTGCTCGACGCCAATGCCGGCGTGGAGCCGCAGACCGAAACCGTGTGGCGCCAGGCCGACAAGTACCACGTGCCGCGCATGATCTTCTGCAACAAGATGGACAAGATCGGCGCCGACTTCTACCGCTCGGAAGAAATGATCGGCTCGCGCCTCGGCGCGCAGGCCGTCGTCATGCAGTTGCCGATCGGCGCCGAGACCGAGTTCAAGGGCGTCGTCGATCTCGTGGAGATGAACGCGCTCGTCTGGCGCGACGAGACCCTTGGCGCTGCCTGGGACGTCGTCGAGATCCCGGCCGACCTCAAAGAGAAGGCCGAGCAATACCGCGAGAAGATGATCGAGGCGGCCGTCGAGATGGACGAGACCGCGCTCGAGAACTACCTCGAAGGCAAGATGCCGTCGAATGACGAGATTCGCGCGCTGATCCGCAAGGGCACGATCGCGGTCAAGTTCTTCCCGATGTTCTGCGGCTCGGCCTTCAAGAACAAGGGCGTGCAGCCCCTGCTCGACGCCGTCGTCGAATACCTACCGTCGCCGATCGACGTGCCGGCCATCAAGGGCGTCGACGCCAAGACCGACGCCGAGATCGAGCGTCATGCGGACGATAACGAGCCGCTGTCGATGCTGGCGTTCAAGATCATGAACGACCCGTTCGTCGGTTCGCTGACCTTCGCCCGCATCTATTCGGGCAAGCTCACCAAGGGCACCTCGCTCGACAACACCGTCAAGGGTAAGAAGGAGCGCATCGGCCGTATGCTGCAGATGCATGCGAATTCGCGTGCCGACATCGAGGAGGCTTACGCCGGCGACATCGTGGCGCTTGCCGGCCTCAAGGACACGACCACCGGCGACACGCTGTGCGATCCGCTGCACCCGGTCATCCTGGAGCGCATGGAGTTCCCGGATCCGGTCATCCAGATCGCCATCGAGCCGAAGACCAAGAACGACCAGGAGAAGATGGGCCTCGCGCTGCATCGCCTGGCGGCCGAGGATCCGTCCTTCCGCGTCAAGACCGACGAGGAAAGCGGCCAGACCATCATCGCCGGCATGGGCGAATTGCATCTCGACATCATCGTCGACCGCATGCGCCGCGAGTTCAAGGTGGAAGCCAATGTCGGCGCTCCGCAGGTGGCCTACCGCGAGACCATCACCCGCACGCACGAGCAGGACTATACGCACAAGAAGCAGACCGGCGGTACCGGCCAGTTCGCCCGCGTCAAGATCGTGTTCGAGCCGAACACCGAGAGCGAAGAGTTCGTGTTCGGGTCCAAGATCGTCGGCGGCGCGGTGCCGAAGGAATACATCCCCGGCGTCGAGAAGGGCATCAACAGCGTCATGGGCTCCGGTCCGTTCGCCGGCTTCCCGATGATCGGCGTCAAGGCGACGCTGATCGACGGCGCCTTCCACGACGTCGACTCCTCGGTGCTGGCGTTCGAGATCGCTTCCCGTGCCTGCTTCAAGGAAGCCGCACCCCGGCTCGGCGTGCAGCTTCTGGAGCCGATCATGAAGGTCGAGGTCGTGACGCCGGAAGACTATGTCGGCGGCGTCATTGGCGACCTCAACGGCCGTCGCGGCCAGATCCAGGGCCAGGAAGCGCGTGGCGTGGCTGTTGTCATCAACGCCATGGTGCCGCTCGCCAACATGTTCAAGTACGTCGACAATCTGCGTTCGATGTCGCAGGGCCGCGCCCAGTACACGATGCAGTTCGACCACTACGAACCGGTCCCTACGGCGGTGGCCCAGGAAGTCCAGAAGAAATACGCGTGAGAATGCCTGTGCCACCGGAACCGCGGTTCTTGCGCGTTTCCGGTTCGGCTGGAGCGAATATCAATTTCCCCGAGCGGGATGAGTAAAGACGGAGAAATACAGTGGCAAAAGGTAAATTCGAGCGCACCAAGCCGCATGTGAACATTGGCACGATCGGCCACGTCGATCATGGCAAGACGTCGCTGACGGCGGCG
>NZ_RQXT01000084.1 GCF_003863365.1 Mesorhizobium tamadayense
AGGCGCGCACCAATGTAACCCACCACACATTCCCCGCACCCATCTTGCCGTATCGGCTTCCGTAAATTAGCCGATTTTGATATTGCGGTGCGGTCTTCTCCCGCCGCGTCGACGAGAAGCCAGTGGGGTAATGGACGTGAACGGGTATCCGGCCGCATGACCGACGGTCCGCATAAGGGGCCGCTGGACCTGTGCGTGCTCGGTGACTTCCAGGTGGCCCGCGTCGGCGAACTCATCGATCTGCCGCCATCGCGCAAGACCAGGGCCTTGCTCGCCTATCTCGCCGTCACCGGCAAGACGCATCAGCGCGAGCGGCTCTGCGAAATCTTCTGGGACATTCCCGACGATCCGCGCGGCGCTCTGCGCTGGAGCTTGTCCAAGATCCGCCAGGTGCTGGGCGAGGACGAATGCGCTTTGGTCGCCGACCGCAACGCTGTCGCGCTGAAGGTCGAGACGGACTACGCCAGATTGCTGCCGCTCACGAAGGGCGATCTTTCCTTGCGGCCCACGGAGGAGCTGGAGGCCGTTGCCGGTTCGATCCGGGGCGATTTCCTCGCCGATCTCTCGCTCGAGCGCTGCTTCGAATACGAGGCCTGGCGCGCGGGCGTCCGCAGTGAGGTCGAGATCGCCGAGCTCGGCATATTGCGCGAGCTGGTCGAGCGCCTGGCCGGCGAGCCGAGGCGGGCGCTGCCGCTTGCCCGGCGCCTGCGCCGCCTGATGCCGGAGGATGTCGGCCTGGCGGAAGAGATCGAGGCGCTGGAGGAGAAGGTGAGGACGGCCGCCGCACAGCCGACGGGACGCCCTGCGCAAGCCGGCGCTATTGGCGTGGCCCAGGCGCAATCACCTTCGCCTTCGCCCGGAAAGTACCCGACGGCCACGCAGGACCAGGGCAGAGCCGTTCATTTCTGCCGCGCCCTCGATGGCACCAGGCTCGCCTATGCCAAGACCGGCAGCGGCCCGGCGATCCTACGCGCCGCGCACTGGATGTCGCATCTCACCTTTGACTGGGACAGCCCGATCTGGCGGCACTGGATGTCGGAACTGTCGCGCGAAAACCAGCTGGTGCGCTATGACGAGCGCTGCAACGGACTGTCGCAACGCCACGTGGTCGACGTCTCGTTCGACACCATGGTGTCGGACCTCGAATGCGTGGTCGAGGCGGCAGGGCTCGATCGCTTCACCATTCTCGGCCTCTCGCAGAGCTGCGCGGTGTCGATCGCCTACGCCATACGCCATCCCGAGAAAGTGTCGGGCATGATCCTCTACGGTGGCTATGTCAAAGGCTGGCGGGCGCGCGGCGACGCCGGCGAGATCGCGACGCGCGAGGCGATCGCAACGCTGATGCGCGAGGGCTGGGGCAAGTCGAACCCGATGTTCCGCCAGGTTTTCTGCTCCATGTTCATCCCCGGCGCCACGCACGAACATTTCGGCTGGATGGACGATCTGATGCTTCGGACCGTGTCGCCGGACGACGCCTGGCGCCTGCAGAGCGCATTCTCCGTGATCGATGTCAGCGGCCTCCTGGAAAAGGTGCGGGTGCCGACCCTGGTGCTGCACGCGCGGGAGGACAACGTGGCGCCGGTGGAGTCAAGCCGCACCATGGCGGCAGGCATTCCCGGCGCGCGCTTCTTCGAACTGGAGAGCCAGAACCATATCCTGCTCGAGGGCGAGCCCGCCTTCGACGAGTTCATCGCCCACGTCCGGGCCTTCGTGGCAGAGACGGCGCGATAGGCATCGTCCTTCCGCGATCACGTAATTTCTTGGCTGCGCAGGAAACCTATCTTAGCCTCATGGCGGTGCCCATCCGCCTTCGGCCGATGCCTCAGCTACCCCAACGCCCCCCGCCCACTGCGGCATCGGCCTCATTCTTCCCTTCACGACCAACCATCTCGCGCAGTGAGCGGCGAGCCGGCCGAGGACATTCACCGCTTGCCGCCCGCCATCTTCGCGGCATCGGGCAAGCGTCGAAGCGCCAGCATTGCGGCCATGCCGGCGAACGGGCCGGGCGCCAGCATGAGGAAAGCCCAGCGCCAGCCAAGCAAGTCCGCGAAATGCGGCAGCAGCCAGATCGCCAGCACCGTCAGTCCGAAGCCCGATCCGAGCTGCACCGAGAGCGCCGTGCCGACGAAACGGCGGTCGGCAAGCTCGGTGACCGCGGCCGAAAACTGCGCGGAATCGCCGACCACCGAAACGCCCCAGACGACGATCACCAGCCCCAACAGCCAGAGCGGTCCGTCGAAGGCGAAACCGATCGTCAGCGCGCAGAGGCCGGACACCATCATCATGCCGGCGGTGGTGAGGCTGCGGCCGAAGCGGTCGGAAAGCACGCCGCCGAGCAGGCAGCCCACGGCACCGCCGGCGATAGCGAGGAATGTCAGCAGCGACGCCAGCGCCGGAGAGGAGCGTTGTTGCGCCTCAAGCGCGGCGCGCACATAGGCGATCAGCCAGGCCCACATGGCGTAGAGTTCCCACATGTGGCCGAGATAGCCGATATTGACCAGCATCAGCGCCCGCTCGCGGAAGATCGCGCCGACCTGGCGCGGCTCGAAGACAGCCTTGCCGAAGGGGTACGGCCCCTCGCTGGCGAACAAGAACAGTATCGAGCCGACGAGCGCGGCCACCGTCGCACCCAGCACCACGAGCTGCCAGTCGAACGAGCCGGCCAGCGCCCGGAATAGATGCGGCAGCGATGAGCCGAGCGTCAGCGCGCCGATCAGGGCGCCGAGCGCCAGCCCCCGGCCGCGCACGAACCAGGTGGACACGAGCTTCAAGGCCGGCGGATAGACGCCGGCCAATGCGACGCCGGTCAAGATGCGCGCGGCCACGACGCCGGCCGGCGTCGGCTGCAGCAGAAGCGAGGCGTTGGCCGCCGCCGCCACGAGCGCCGAGATCGCCATCAGCCGGCTGAGCCTGACGATGTCGGGAAGGTTGACCAGGCTGGCGGCCAGCGCGCCGGCGACGAAGCCGATCTGCACGCCATTGGTCAGCCAGATGTCGATCGGCCCGGACAGGCGCCATGCCGCCTTGAGTTCGGCGGTGATCGCCGTTGCCGAGAACCAGGTGGTCAACGAGAGCACGACGGCCAGGCAAAGCAGTCCGAGCATCTCCCAGCGGCGCATATCCTCGGGAAAGTCGGCTGCCGGGGCCGCGGTGCGCCAGATCGTCATTGCGAACGCTCAGGCCTTGGCCAGCGGCACGGTGAACACCGTCGCGGTGCCGGTGAGGCAGATCTCGCCCCCCTCGTTGCGCACCGACGTCTCCAGCTTGGTGATCGGCTTGTCGGCGCGCACCTCCTTGACTTCGACGCGGCCGGTGATCAATTCGCCGACGCCGACCGCCTTGACGAATTTCCATGAGACTTCAAGGAACACCGAGCCTGGACCGGGAAGGTCCTCCGCCACGACCGCGTTCAGGATGCCTGAGGTGACGCCGCCCTGGACGATCAGCTTGCCGAACACCGATGCTTCGGCGAGCGCCTTGTCGTAGTGCAGCGGGTTGCGGTCGCCGGTCATCTCGGCGAACGCGTCGATATCCTGCGGCCGTGTGCGCCGCGAGCGCTCGGCGGAGGCGCCCACCTGCGGGCGTCCGTTGACGACGCCGATCCAGCCGTCCTTCATCAAATGCATAGTCATAGTCTTGCTCCGGTTCGGTTGCGATAGAGGTTCGAGGCGCCGGCTGGGGCCCGCGGCTCGTCCTGGTTCGCCGGCGCACGATAAGTCGGCCGGCCGGCGGCAGACGCGGCGCCGCAGACCGGCATCGGCTGTCCGACGAGTGCCTGCACCTCCGCCTTCATCACAGCGCTGAAGCGGCGGTGCCGCTCGCCGATGTCGGCGAGCGTCCAGTCGAAGCCGGCAATGGCGTCGGTCGTCTCGAGGATCTGGTTGGCGACGAGATCCCGCTCCTGCTGCCGGGTCGCGAATGCGCCTTCCGAGCCATCGAGGACCGCCCGCGCCAGGCTCTCGGCATCGCGCAACGCATCCGAGATGCCGTGCGCGGTGATCGGGTCGCGGAAGAAGCCGGCGTCGCCGACCAGCGCCCAGCCCGGGCCGTAGGACTGGCGGATATAGCCCGGCACGCCGCGGAACGCCTGCAGGCGTGCATCCTTCGCCGCGCGGTCCGCTTGCCCGGCAAGGGCAGGCGAGAGCGCTTCCAGCACCTCCATGCGCGCGCGCGCATGGCCGAGGCGGAAGCGCTGGTCGAACAGCCTGGTCGGCACCGAGGCGACGATGCAGGCTAGGCCGTCATTGGTCGGGATCAGCGAGCCGGCGATGCCGTCGCGAAAATACCAGTGGTAGCCGGCGCCGGGTTCGACGGGCGCGTAGCCATAGACATGGGCGGCCGACACGCTGTCGGCGCGCAGCACCTGCGCGTTGCAGCGTTTGGCTACCAGCGAGCCGATGCCGTCGGCGCCGATGACGATGCCGGCGGTGACCCGCAAGGCGGCGCCGGCGCCGCGAATCTCGACGCCGCGCACGCGCCCCCGCGCATCGGCGAAGAGATCGGCGACGGCCATGTCGTGCAGGAACTCGGCGCCTGCCTTGCGCGCGACATCGACGAGGGTGCGGTCGAGCACGGTGCGCCGCGGCGCGATCAGGCCAGGCAGGTCTGGTCCGCCATCGAGCGGGATGGCAATCTCCTCATCGCCGTAGTGGAAGGTTGTCGTCTCGATCAGCGGCGTGCCGGCCTCGATGAGCGGCGCGAGCAGGCCCCAGCGCGACAATTGCAGCACGGCCGGACGCATCAGCGCATGCGTCGACAGCGTGTCCGAGCCATAGGGCCTGCGCTCGATGACCAGCACTTTCAGCCCGGCGCGGGCGAGCAGCAGGGCCGTCGAGGCGCCGGCGCAGCGCGCGCCGACGATGATCGCATCGTAATGGCCGCGCTTGGGCGTAGGCGGAAGGGAAATCGCAGTCGTTGGCATTTTCATTGTCCTCAGGCGGCTTGGCGGCCCTTGCTGTCGAGATAAAGGGAGATCTCGGCGGCGATCGCTCGCGCGTCGACGCCGGCGCCGCCAATGAAGTTGGAATCGCGCTTGCGCAGGAAGCGGAAGCCGAGCGCGTAGAGGCCGGGAACGCTGGTGACGCCGTCGCGGTGCGCCAGCTCGCCATCGGGTCCCAGCGCCGACGGCTCCAGCCAGTCGAAGGATCGGCTATAGCCTGTCGCCCAGATCACCGTGCCGGTCGCCCCGTCCGTCAGCGAAAGCCGCGACGGAGGGGCTGAAGGCACCTTGACCGGCTCGGGCCGCGGGGCTCGCGGCTCGGCACCGGCAAAACGGTCGATCCGGTCAAGCAGGCGGGCCTGCTTGGCTTCGGCCGCCGCCACGCTCGCCGCGAGGTCGCCGGCGAAGGCGATCTCGCCGTTGGCAATGCCTCGCACGCGGCCGGTAAGCTCGACGCCGAGCGCCTGCAACGTGATGAGATCGACATTGGCGTTGTCCGGCCGGCCGGCGAGCTGCAGCGAAGGCTGCCGCCTGGCGCTTTCGGGATTGGCTATGGCGTCGAGCCGCTCGCCCATCAGCCCCATCTCGCAGAGCCACCAGAAGATGTCCTTGTCGCGCCAGCGCCTCGGCAGGCGCGTGTGCTTGCCGACGGATAGCCTCACGCGCCGGCCGGCGCGGGCCAGTTCGTCCGCGATCTGCACGCCCGAGGAGGAAGCGCCGACCACCAGCACGGCGCCGGGCGGCAACGCCTCCGGGCAGCGATATTCAGATGCGTGAATACTTTGCGGCCCGTACTTGCCGTCGGGCGTGAACGGGATCATCGGCCGGTCGCAGTGCCCGGTCGCCACCACGACCGCCTTGGCCGACCAGTCGCCGACGCTGCTGGAGAGCGCAAAGCCGCCGCCAGTGCGGCTGCAGGCGGTGACCTCGACGCCGCATTCGACCGGCGCCTGCCAGCGGCTTGCATAGGTTTCGAGATCATGGACGAACGCGTCCTTTGTCCTGAAGCCGTCGGGGTCCGGCCCGTCATAGGGCGATCCGGGCAGGCCGTTCAGCCAGTTGGGCGTCAGGAGCCTCAGCGATTGCCAGGTCTGCGCGCGCCAGCGCTCGCCGATGCGGCCGCGCTCCAGCACGATATGGTCGATGCCGGCGCGGCTAAGGCAATGGCTGAGCGCAAGCCCTGCCTGCCCGCCGCCGATGATAACGACGTCAGCATGTTTCATGGCTCTGTTCCGAAACCCCGGGGAAGAGACGGTCCGGATTTCCCCCGGACCGTCTCTTCAGCTCTGCGTCACTGGATGGTCTTGATGCTGACCGTGACCGGCACGCCCTTGGTCAGCACGTCGAACACGGCCGAGCGTGCGCGGGCCTGCTCGACAAGCTGCTGGAGCTTCTCGGCCGGTGCGTCGCCCTCCACCTCGAAGGAAACCTGAATGTTCTGGAAGCCGTTGCGGACCTCGTCCGAGATGCCGAGGATGCCGCGCAGGTCGATATCGCCGTCGACCAAGCACTTGACCTTGGTGAGCTTGATGCCGCGCGCGGCCGCGATGTTGGCAAGGCCCGCCATCAGGCAGCTCGCCAGCCCATGCAGCAGCCACTCGACCGGGGTTGGCGCGTTGTCGGCGCCGCACAGGATCGCAGGATGGTCGCTGTCGGCATAGAAGGGCTTTTCGTGCTTCTGTTCCTGGCCGGCGCCGTAGAAGCCGTGCATGACGCTCTTGCTGTGCGTGCCCTCGATCCATTCATTGTGGGCGCGGAACTGGAACTTCGCCAGTTCCGGCTGGCCGGCGACGAAGTTGATCGTCGCCAACAGGTTTGGCGTGTCGACGCCGTTGAGCGGAAGTCGTGCAGGTTTGGTGTTGGGTTGCATGTTTCACGTCTCCAAGGTTGATTGCGGCTTATGCGCCGGACCGTTTTCTTTTGACGCCGATGCGTTTGAACGAGAGTGGATGCGAGCGTGGAATTTTTGATACGCCCACCGTGGAAATTGCACCGCCCGTTTCATTTGCGACGCACTCGCCGCCGCAATCCAACGCCGGGGAGGCCGGTCGACGGAGCGGGGCCAAAATACGAAAAACCCCGGCGACGCCGAGGCTTTTTGATCGGTCTTGAACCATTCCGGCCGTCGAAGCGGCCGAGGCTTCAGCCATCCATCCCCTCCGTGTCGGAGGGCGCAAGGCGTATCGAGGTGCAATACTCGATCTGCGAGCGGCTGATGCCGAGATCCTTGAGCATATGGTCCGGCATGGCCTGCAGCGCGGCGCGCTCGCTGCGCTGCTTCATGGCACAATAGGCGAGGCGCAGGATACTGCTGGCGAAGCCGGACAGGCTGAAGCCCGCCCGGCCAGTTTCGAAGGTGGCTCGATCCAAAGTCGTCATTGTCGTCTCCATTTGTTCGCGGGCGCGTTCGTTCGCGTCGTCGGCGCAGACAATGCGGGATGTGCGAGGGAGCGAGCGTGGGAGCCCGCGTCGAAATTGCCGTGGAAACGTGGGGGCAAAAGCGGACGGAGGGGCGCTGCGTAGAAGCTGCCGATCTCCCCCGCGGGGGAGATGTCCGGCAGGACAGAAGGGGCGCTGTCCCGCCGGCGTCTCAGCACCTGGTTCTCCGGCTCCGCCAACGATTCGTCATCCTCGGGCCTGACCCGAGGATCCATGCCGTGACGGTTGCCGAGGAATGCAGCGGAGCAGATTCTGCACCGTAGCAGCGCTTTGATGTCACGGCAGGATCCTAGGGTCTGCGCGCGTCGCTTCGCTCCTTGCTCCGCCAAAGGATGACGAAGGCGATAGGTCGCATTCCTTCGTCGCCCGTCCCCCCACGCCCCCTCATTGGACTTCGCCCGGCACAACCCCATATTGAATCCACGGAGCTTTGAGCGTGAGACTCGCGCGGGTGGCCCTTCTGGCAGCGGCCTTCGTGGCCGCCTCGGTCCTTTTCCTCTTCTCCTCGGCCGGAATGGCGGCGGAGAGGGTTGCTCTCAGCATCGCGATCGACGGCGCCATCGGTCCGGCGAGCTCGCGCCAGCTCAAGGAGGCGCTCAAGGCCGCGGCCGAGCGCGACGCCGCGGTCCTCATCCTCCAGCTCAACACGCCGGGCGGCCTGGTCACCTCGATGCGCGAGATGATCGCCGACATCCTGGCTTCGCCGGTTCCCGTCATTGGCTATGTCGCGCCGGCCGGCGGCCATGCGGCAAGCGCCGGAACCTATATCCTCTATGCCACCCATGTCGCGGCGATGGCGCCCGGCACCAATCTGGGTGCGGCGACGCCTGTGGAGATCGGCGGGCTGCCCTCGCTTCCAGGCGGCGAGAAGGACGAGAAGGGCGCCAAGCAGCCGTCCGGTGACCCGATGATGGCCAAGGTGACCAATGACGCGGTGGCGCTCATCCGCTCGCTCGCCGAGCTGCGCGGCCGCAACGGCGACTGGGGCGAGAAAGCCGTGCGCGAGGCGGCGAGCCTTTCGGCGAGCGCTGCGCTGCAGGAACATGTCATCGACTTCGTCGCCCGCGACACGACCGAGCTGCTGCAGTTGGCCGACGCCCGCACGGTCGACGTGGCCGGCAAGAAGGCGGTGCTGGCGACGAAGGGCCTGGCCGTCGAGACGCTGGATCCCGGCTGGTTCATCCGGCTTCTCTCCGTCATCACCGATCCGAACGTCGCCGTCCTCCTGATGCTGATCGGCTTCTACGGCATCGTCTTCGAGGTCACGAGCCCCGGCGTGGTGGCGCCGGGCGTCATCGGCGCCATTTGCCTCGTGCTCGCCCTCTACGCGCTCGATCTGCTGCCGATCAACTATACCGGGCTCGCCCTGATGCTGCTCGGCGTCGCCTTCCTCATCGTCGAGGCCTTCAATCCGACCGTCGTGCTGGGGGCAGGCGGCGCGGTCGCCTTCCTGCTCGGCGCAGCCATGCTGCTCAAGGTCGAGGGGCCGGGTTTCGCCATATCCTGGGCGATCATCGGCCCGGCCGTCGCGCTGACGCTGGGGCTCGCGCTGCTTGCCGGCAGCTATCTGTGGGCAGCACGGCGCAATCCGGCGCGCATCGGCGGTGATGCCATGCGCGGCCTCCCCGTCGAGATTCTCGACTGGGAAGGCGGCGAGGGCCATGTGCTGGCGCTCGGCGAACGCTGGCGGGCCAAGGCCGACGAGCCGATAGCGCCGGGAGATCGCGCGGAGGTGACCGCCGTCAGCGATCTCGTGCTGACGGTGCGGCGGCGCAACTCGGGAAACGAGGGAGCAAAACAATGACGGTCGGTTATGTCGCCTATCTGATCCTTGCGCTGTTGGTGATCATGTTCCTGTCCGCGGCTATCCGCATCCTGAGGGAATATGAGCGCGGCGTGATCTTCACGCTCGGCCGCTTCACCGGGGTGAAGGGACCGGGCCTTATCCTGCTGGTCCCCTTCATCCAGCAGATGGTGCGGGTCGGCCTGCGCGTGGTGGTGCAGGACGTGCCGCCGCAGGACGTGATCTCGCGCGACAATGTCTCGGTGAAGGTCAACGCCGTGCTCTATTTCCGCATCGTCGACGCCGAGCGCGCGATCATCCAGGTCGAGGATTTCATGACCGCCACCAACCAGCTGGCGCAGACCACGCTGCGCTCGGTGCTCGGCAAGCACGAGCTCGACGAGATGCTGGCCGAGCGCGACAAGCTCAACAGCGACATCCAGGAGATCCTCGACCAGCGCACCGATGCCTGGGGCATCAAGGTCTCCAATGTCGAGATCAAGCATGTCGACCTGAACGAGAGCATGATCCGCGCCATCGCCAAGCAAGCCGAGGCGGAGCGCCTGCGCCGCGCCAAGGTCATCAACGCCGACGGCGAACAGCAGGCCGCGGCAAAGCTGGTCGAGGCCGGCCGCATGCTGGCGGCCGAGCCGCAGGCCATGCAACTGCGCTATTTCGAGGCCTTGCACGACATCGCCGGCGAGCGCTCCTCCACGGTGGTCTTCCCGCTGCCAGTGGATCTGCTCAGCCAGTTTTTGAAGGAGAAGTGAGCGGCTGGAACTGCCAATCTCCCCCCTTGCGGGGGAGATGCCCGGCAGGGCAGAGGGGGGTGTGAAAGAACGCCAACCTTCGTGTCCTCCTATCAAATGGAAGTCACCTAGAGTGGCGCAATTTCGATTGGCTGAGAGGCTGGAGGGACAGCACCCCCCTCTGGCCTGCCGGCCATCTCCCCCGCAAGGGGAGATCAGCACCTTCACCCTCACCGCCAGGGCGGCTCAGGCGAAAATCGCTTGCCGATCCAGTCGGCGAAGGCGCGGGTCTTGGCGGCCTGGCCCTTGGCCGAGGGCATGACGACGTAGACCGCACCCTCGTCGGCCAGCGTCCAATCCTCCAGGATCGGCACCAGCCGGCCGTCGGCGAGCTCGCGCCCGACCAGCCAGTCGGTGCTCATCATCAGGCCGACGCCTTGCACGGCTGCCTCGACCAGCACCTCGGCATCGTCGGTGGTGAGCGGCCCCGAAACCTCGACGCGCACGCGCCGGCCCTCGCGGTCGGTCATTTCCCAGGCCGGAAACGTCTGGAAGCCGGTGAAACCCAGGCAGGAATGCTCGAGCAGCGCCTGCGGCGTCTGCGGCCGGCCCCTTCGTGCGAGATAGGAGGGGGAGGCGCAGAGCAGCCGGCGCCGCGTCGCGATCCTGCGCGCCACCAGGCGCGAATCCTCCAGCGCGCCCAGCCGCACCGCGACGTCGAAATTCTCGGCGACAAGGTCCGCGAAGCGGTTGGAGAACTCGGCCTCGATGCGCACATCTGGAAACTCGGCGAGAAATTGCGGCAAGAGCGGCCCGATCCACATGCGCCCGAACGTGCCGGGCAGCGCCAGCCGCAGCAACCCGCGCGGCCCGCCGCCGGCATGCGCGGAGGCGGCGGCTTCCGCCTCGTCGACGGAGGCCAGGATGGCGCGCACGCGCACCAGGAACTCCGCGCCCGCCTCGGTCAGCGACACGCTGCGCGTCGTGCGGTGGAGCAGCCTGACGCCGAGCCGCTCCTCCAGCGATGCGAGGCGCCGCGACAGGATGGTGGCGTCGCGCCCGACCTGCGCCGCCGCCCTGGTGAAGGACCGCGCCTCGGCGATGGCCGCGAAGGCCGCCATTTCGGCAAGCGTCGCGGGTTCATGTGATTGCTGCACCATTCGCAATACTCAAATGCAAAGACCAATGATTATCTAGCAATAGCGCAGCAGCTAGGTTCACTCAACCCGTCAACCAACCACGCAACGGAGTGAACCCATGAAAGCCATTGAACTCAGCCAGCCCAGGCTGGACGCCTTCCGCGCCGCCAGCGTCGCCACGCCAGAGCCTCAGCGCGCAGAGGTGCTGATCCGCCAGCGCGCGGCGAGCCTGAATTTCGTCGATGTCGCGGTGGCGGGCGGCAATTATCCCGGACCGGTCTTCCCGCTCATTCCGGTCGCCGACGGCGCCGGCGAGATCGTCGCACTCGGCGAAGGCGTCACCACGCTTGCCGTCGGCGACCGCGTCGTCGCCCATGCCAAGCCGCGCTGGATCGGCGGCCGGCCGCGTCCCTACGAGATGAGGCAGATGCGCGGCGTCTCGCTGCCCGGATCGCTGGCCGAATATGTCGCGCTGCCGGCCAATTCGCTGGTGCCGATCCCGGCGCATCTCTCCTTCGAGGCGGCCTCGACGCTGCCCATTGCCGCCACCACCGCCTGGAACGCGATCCGCGCCGCCGATGTCGGGCCGGGCTCCGTCGTCGTGCTGCTCGGCACCGGCGGCGTCTCGATCTACACGCTGCAACTCGCCAAGGCGGCCGGCGCCACCGTCATCATCACCTCGTCGTCGGACGAGAAGCTGGAGCGGGCGAAGGCGCTCGGCGCCGATCACCTGATCAATTACCGCGCGACGCCGGACTGGGACAGCAAGGTGCTGGAGTTGACCGACGGGCTCGGCGCCGACCTCGTCGTCGAGACCGGCGGCACCGCCACCTTCGCCCGCGCCGTCAACGCCACGGCGCCCGGCGGCACGCTGTTCACCATCGGCTTCGTCACCGGAGCCGAGGCCACCGTCAACCTGCTGCCGATCATCATCAAGGCGCTGAAGGTGATCGGCAACAACACCGGATCGGTGTCCGACCTGCGCGACGCCGCACGCGCCATCGCCGCCGCCGGCATCGAGCCGGTTGTCGACAAGGTGTTTTCACAGCACGAAGCAACCGAAGCCTACACCCACATGGCCGCCGGCGGCCTGCATTTTGGGAAACTGGTGTTCGGGCTGGAGTGGTAAGGGAAGGCACTGGCGATTGGCGAATGCGGCTGAGCGCCCAATCTCCCCCCTTGCGGGGGAGATGTCCGGCAGGACAGAGGGGGGTGTGAAGGAACGCCAACCTTCGATTTCGGCCTCAAACGGAAGTCACTTTGGCAGGTGCAATTTTCGATTGGATGAGAGGCCGGAGGGACAGCACCCCCCTCTGGCCTGCCGGCCATCTCCCCCGCAAGGGACCCGCAAGGGGGTGTTTGGATGTCGCTTCGGCTTCCGCCAATCACCCATCAAAACCTGACGTCGAGCTTGGCCTTGGCGCCGTTGTCGGCGGTGCGGGCGCCGAACTGGCCGGCATAGGACAGGCCGAGCGAGGCATTAGCCGACATCGGCAGGTCGAAGCCGGCCTCGATCACCGCGCCGTCCCTGGCGACAGGCACGCCGGCGATGGTGAAGGCATCGCCGCCGGCAAATGCGAAAGTCGAGGTCGGCGTGACATCGCCAAAGGCGTGGCGCCAGCCGATCATGCCGCGCGCCGTCGCCGCGATTCCGCCGAGCCGCAAATCGGTAGTGGCGCGCAGGCCGAGCGTGGTGAAGGTGGCGTCGGTGTTGCTGCCTTGGCTGGTGAGCGCGGCAGCGCCACCCTGTTCGGTGAAGCCGTCGGCCTTCACGTCGACATAGGGCAAGGTTGGCGAACGGCTCGAAGTGGAACCGCTCGGCATCGATTTTGTAGGCAAGCTCGCCGAACACTTGCGCCGTGCCGGCGTCGTAATCGGCCGACAGCGCGTCGGCAAAGCCGTTGAAGGCGATCGCACGTCCTGTCGAGATCGAGTGCCAGCTGTAGGCGGTGCCGGTGCGGAAGGCGATGGCGCCCCAGTTGGTGCCGCCATAGAGACCAAGATGATAGTTGTCTGCGTCGCCGCTGGAATTGCGCGCATCGGCGTCGAAGGAGGAATGGCTGTAGCCGCCGAGCAGGCCGACGCGCCAGTCGCCCATCAGCCCCTCGGCGCCGACCAGCAGGCCGCCGGTCGAGCGGTCGAAGGCGGCGGCATTGCCGTCGCTGCCGGTGTCGCCCCACGAGCCGAAGGCCTGGCCCCAGACGGTGAAGCGGTCGGAATCGGCGGCGACCATTTCCGGCCCGCCCTCGCCATAGGCCATCACCGGCAACGGCACCGCCCCGGTATCGCCGAAGGCGGCGCTGATACGGCTGGTTGCGGCGTCGCGGAGGAAGCGGCTGTCGTCGAGCAGCATTCCCTTGGCCGAGGCATGGATCTCGCCCGAGAGCTGGTCGAAAGCCGCCTGGGCTGTTGCTGCGTCCGGCAACGCAAAAATGGCATCATAGAGCGGATCGCCGCTGCCCAGGCTTTCAGCGCCGCCGCCGGTGGCGATCTGGTCGGGCGTCAGGCCGACGGCGGCGAAGGACTTTGCCTGCACCACATCGAGATAGACGTGCGTCGCGTCGTAATTGGCGAGAAGGCCGACGAACGGGCCGCCCCCATTGAGCGTGTATGTCCCGCTGACTCCGCCATCGGCCTGCAGCACCGTGTAATGCGTGCCCAGCACATAAGGCGCGGCATCCGTCTTGACCACGTCGAGGACCGCGCCGTCGGCGATCGTCGCCGTGCCCGTCGCCAGGATGAGATCGGACTGGCCGGTCGAGTTCAATTCGACCTGGTAGATCGAGCCCGCCGCCTGGTCGACACTGCCCGCGACATTGAGCGTGCCGATCGAATTGCCCGGTTCGACGACACTGCCCGGCTGTGCCACGATGCCGCCGACGGTGCCGTTGCCGCCCAATATGCCGCCCGAGATCGTCACCAGCGAGTTGGCCAGCGAGCCGTTCACGGCCAGCCGTCCGCCGACCACGTAGGTGGCGCCGGTGAAGCCGCTCGAATCGGCCGTCAGGTTCGTCGTGCCGGCGATCTGGTTGATTGTCCCCAGTCCGCTGATTGCCGACGCGAAGGCGTAGTTCGTGTCGGTGTGGTTGAAGTTGATCGTGCCTGTGCCGGCGCCGAACTGGACGCTCGCGGCGTTGAGCGAGCCCGGCGCCGTCGCCGCCGCTCCGGCCGCGCCGCCGACGTTGAGCGTGCCGGTGGAGCCGGCCTAGCTGGCAACGGTGACGATGCCGCCGACCGAGACCGCGCCGCCCTTCGAGATCGTCAGTGTGCCCTTGCTGAGCCCGCCGACGTAGAGGTTTGCGTTGGTCCAGGTCGCACCGGCGCCTTCGACGAAGACCGTGCCGGTCGAGCCCGCAGAGTTGCCGATATAGCCCGTGTCATTGCTGACGGCGCCGCCGTTGACGATCGCCAGAGTGCCGGCGCCGAAATCGCCCACAGCCAGGTTGGAACTGTTCGTCCAGCTCGAGCCTGCGCCTTCGACGAACACCGTGCCGGTCGAGCCCGCCAGCGCGCCAATAACGCCCGAGCCGTCGCTGACGACGCCGCCATGGGAGATCGCCATAGTGCCGGTGCCGAAATCGCCGACAGTCAGCGATCCACTGTTGGTCCAGGTCGACCCGGCACCATCGACGAACGCCAGGCCGGTGGAACCAGCAGCGAACCCCACAAAACCACCGGCACTGCTAACGGCGCCGCCCTTGGTGACCGCCAGGTTGCCGGTGCCGGAACCGCCGACGGTCAATGACCCACCGTTCGTCCAGGTCGAGCCGCTATCGACGAACACTGTGCCGGTCGAGCCCGCCGACTTGCCAACATAGGCCAAGCCGTTGCTGACGGCACCGCCGTGGGTGATCGCCAGCGAGCCGGTGCCGTTGTCGCCGACAGTCAACGACCCGCTGTTGGTCCAGGTCGAGCCCGCACCGTCGATCGAGACGTAGCCATTCGAAGCAATGCCTTTGCCAATATACCCATCGATATCGGTGACCGTGCCACCGTTGGAAACGTTAAGCATGCCGGTGCCGAAACGCGCCACCGTCAAGGTTTTGCTGTTGGTCCAAGTCGAACCATCCACCGACAGGACCGCAAAGGCATTGTCGCCGTCCCCGAGGATACCGCTGACATCGCTGATCAAGCCGCCATTGAGGATGGTGACCGTGCCGATGCCTTCCGCTCCGACGTAGAAATCGTCGGAGTGCAGCCATGCCGATCCCGCGCCGTCGACAGTTGCCGTCCCGACAGCGCCTTCGAATCTGCCGACGGCGCCTTGTGAATCGCTTAGTGTCCCGCCGTTGATGATTTTCAGCGAACCGGTATCGCCGGCATCCCTACTCACGAAAACCACGAGACCATTGGCGCTAAGGCCGTCTATCACCGTGGGGTTCGGCGTGAGCGTGTTGACATTGACGAAATTGGTAGCATCGGGCACAGCATTCGGGGTCCAGTTGCTGGGATCGAACCAATCGGTCGACGTCGAACCGTTCCAGGTTGCGTCCGCCGCAGCTGCCGGCAGGATCGCTCCCAGGCCGATCATCAGCGCAAGCGAACTGACGCTTGCCATGTGCCGAGGAGTGCGCAAGTGGTTGAAGCGACTCGTCGGCGGACTAGATGTTGGCGTCGCCTTGCGGCCAAGAAATGTATTCTGCGGCATCTAATCCCCTGATATGACAGTCGTTTCGCCAGTGGCTGACATGGCATCGCAGCCAGAGGTTGTCTTGGGCAGGGCCGCACTGGAATTGGACTGGAGCGAGATGCCGTGCCTTTTGCGCGCACCGTGACGGTTTGGCATCATCGGTCGGCCCAGGCGTCGTGGAGCATCGCCCTCCCAACGGATAGGGAATCGGAAATCGCCTCGCTTGGCCGGATTCCGAAGGCGCCCATTTATCTGGCGCTCGTCGGCGTGTGGCCGAAACGACGGCGGAAGCAGCGATTGAAGTACGACACATCGCTGAATCCGCTTATCAAGGCGACGTCGCTGACACGCATGTCGTGCCTCTGCGAGAGCATCCTGTGCGCGCTCTGCAGGCGCAGTTCGAGAACGCGCTCGGAGAAGCTGATGCCCGTCTCCTGAAGCAGGTCGTGAACATAGCGCGCCGACAGGCCTAGTTCCTGTGCGACCCCTTGCGCGGAGATGCCGGGTTTGGCGAAATCGCTCGCGATCTTCGCCAGGACCGCCTGCAGCCTGGCTGCGCGCAGGCCCCGCAGCCCGGCCAATTCGGCAGCCTGGCCTTTCGCGCCGGTCACAAGGCCGATCAGATCGACGATCGTTTCCGTGGCGTGCGTTATGAGATCGGGCGAGGTGAGGGGACGGCCGGTTTCAAGCAGCTGGCAGTAGCGCTTAAGAAGATCGAGGGCTTCGCTTTCGGCACCGATCTTGACCGCCAGCCTGTCGTCGATCTGCGGGAAGGCCTGTGTGAGGATCGCGCGCGGGACCACCACGTTCGCCCACACATTGCTGTCGGACCCGGTCATTTTCAGAGCTTCCGCTGCCGTGACCAGGACCGCTTCTCCCCGACCGACGCCGTATTCGCGGCCGGCTTGGGCCCCGGTCAACAGGGTGTCGGCTTTGTTGATCAGCAAGAGATAGCCGTCGTTGTCGTCATCGGCGATGTTGCTCGCCTTCCGCGTCGCATGCTTGATTGTTCCCGACATCTGGCCGAGAACCAATTCTCCCACGGCCGTGGCTTCGATCGCGGCTTCGAAAGCCAGCTTCTCCGATATGCCGTATTCGACCGACCATATCTCCGCGACATGGATGTCCTGCCAGAGGGAAAATCGCTCGCGATCGTTGAGATGCGAAGGCAACTGAGCCGATGAAAACACCGTCTTTCGCGACAATAGCTTACCCCCGATAAACATTCGCGAATTCTAATATACGAGCGCGATGCTTTCCATTCCAAGAATAACCAGCGACATTAACTGCCTCGCGTTCAGGTGATCGAATCTTTAATCGAGCTCAACCACGCGTGGCGTCACCCAAAAGTATGACGCCGCGGAATCCTCCGAAGCGAGACCGGGGCGTGCAGGAGACAGGAGGCGTGGTGGAGAGGCTGAGCAGCGAAGTCCTTGGTTCGATTATCGGCGACATTTATGATTGCGTTTTGAACCCGGAAGGCTGGGCCGGGGTAATGACCCGGATCACAACGGCTATCGACGCGGCCTACACCACCATCGCGCTTGCCAGCACCGCCGACAATCATGGCCGGTTCGCGGCCCAATCGCCCTGGGATCCCATGCAAATGCGCATGCTCCAGGAGGATTATGACTTCGATTCAATTCCCGGACTGAAGGCCGCGATCGTCGGCGATATCGACACGCCCGTCGCGACGCTGTCACATATGAGCGAAGCCGAACTCCAGCAGACGGCATTTTTTCAGAACTGGGCCAAGCCGCAGGGACTGCGCGAGGCCTGCATCACCAAATTCGTCCATACACCGGACCGGATTGGGCTCATGGGTTGCACCACACGGGCCGACAGGGCGATCATATCGGTCGAAGATCAGCGTTTCCTGGCATTGCTCTCGCCGCATCTGCGCCGTGCTTCCCTGATTGGAGATCTGCTGGATCAGGCGCGCGTTACCGCGAATCTTTATCGCCAATCACTCGATCACCTCGCTGCGGCTGTCGTTCTTACCGGCGCCAACGGAGCAATCCTCCATGCGAATGCGGCTGCCGAACAGATGTTTTCGGCGCAAGGCCCCATTCTCTCCAGGAACGGCCAGCTCCAGGCGCAGAACCCGGTGGCAGCCCGTGCCCTGCTGGAAGCAATCGCCAGTGCCGCGGGCGCGGATGCCTCACTTGGTTCGCGCGGCATAGGCCTGCCCGTTTCGGCCCCCGGCCAGCCGCCCGCCGTCGCCTATGTGTTGCCGTTGACCGAGGGAACCGCACGCGCGGCTTTCCGGCTGGCATGTGCCGCCGTCTTCGTGTCGATGACATCCACCGCTCCCCTCCCGGAAGCTGTTCTCACGACGCTGTTCGACCTTACGCCTGCGGAGGCGCGAGTTCTCCTGCGGATCGGCAGTGGATTGTCCGCGTCCAAGACCGCGTTGTCGCTCGGTATCGGCGAAAACACGTTGAAGACCCACCTCAACCGGATCTTCGCCAAGACCAACACGAGGCGCCAGGCCGATCTCGTCAAGCTCGTTTCGGACATAGGCACGCCCCTCTCAGCTTCTTGAGCCGTGGCACGCCAAATCGGCTGAGGCTGAACGGCCACACCGATCGATAAAGTGCTCCAGCGCGTTCCACGACAATTCCAGTGCGGTCCAGCCCAAGACGCAGCCGGCCAGCAATGCAACACCGGGGTGTCGATAACGGCTGACCTTCCGCGAAGCATTTCCGCGGCGGGGGACGCAACATTTTTGGGGCAGCAGACAGACAATGAAAACGATTCTTCTAGCGACGGCCTTCATTCTCGCACCTGCCGGCGTGGCATGCCCGGCGGACATCAACGAGACTCTGCCTGTTGCCTCCGCCTATGACTGGTCGGGTCTCTATGCCGGCGTTCACTTCGGCTACGTCGCCGGAAAATCCAATCTTTTCATCGCCGGCAGCGGTCCTGGGGGCACCGACCTTAACAGTGCCCTCGATCCGGACGGTTTTATTGGCGGCATCCATGTCGGCTTCAATCAAGAAATGGCGAACCGCTTCGTGCTCGGTGCCGAGGCGGATATTACGTACAATGATGTAGATGGACTGACGGCAATCCCCGGTGGCACCGGCACGTTGCTCAAGAGCGAAATTAAGTGGTCGGGTTCGGCGCGGCTGCGGGCTGGCTATGCTTTCGATCGGACCTTGCCTTACACTACTGCAGGCGTGGCGGCGGCCAAGTATGAATTGACTGGGATCACAGGCACCCCCAGCGGTGACATACTACTCCACGACGAAACCCATGTTGGCTGGACGGTTGGAGCCGGCGTTGAGCACGCCTTCACCGACAAGTGGATCGCTCGGGTCGAATATCGCTACTCCGACTTCGGCAACAAAGAACTCTCGGCAGGAGTGGGCCTTGGCACGGTGGCGACGGACGTCGATCTCAAGACGCATGATATCCGCGCCGGCCTCAGCTACAAATTCTGATTTGGCGCCGGGAGACTGGCGAAAGCGGCCGAGCGCGTAATCTCCCCCTCGAGGGGGAGATGGCCGCGAAGCGGCCAGAGGGGGTCGGTCCGACTGGGCTCGGCCTGCTTCTGCAGATGGAGGTTGGCGCTTCACGCGCGGCAACCCCCTCTGTCGCCTTCGGCGA
>NZ_RQXT01000085.1 GCF_003863365.1 Mesorhizobium tamadayense
GAACTCGATCCGAATTTCGGCGCGGCGGCAGCCTCGCTTGCATGGGCCTATTGGGACATGGACGGCCCGCGGGGCAAAGCTTTAGCCTTTTCGGACATCGGTGCGCTGTACAACGTCTACAAGTACCTGGGGGAGGCGGCCAAGCATCCTTCGCCGTCCTACTATCAGCTCGTCGCCAGTTTGCTGGTTCGCGAGCACCGGTCCGACGAGGCAGTTGCGGTTATGTTCAAGGCAGTGGCGCTCGACCCGAGCGATCCCCTGAACTATGTCGGGCTGGCGGAAGCCCTGAATTTCAATGGCAGGCCGAACGAGGCGAGCGACTATCTCGTCGCGGCCAACCGTGTCGACCCAGGCGGCAATGACCATCGGCACTACCAGGCTGGGCTGGCTGAATTTGGCCAGGGTCGTTTCGAGGAAGCTATCGACTACCTTGGAAGGATCGATCTCCAATCGCCCGATCCATGGCCGAAATTCTACGCCTGCAGGTGTTGGTTTCGGCCTACGCACATCTCGGGCGCAGTGACCGGGTCGCGGCCTATAGTGACAGGCTAAAGAACGTCATGTTGGAACGAAAGGATGGAGGGGCAAATCAGTTGGTCACTCAGAGGTATTTTGTGTTCAAGAACCCGGCTGACATCGGGCGTCTGCTGGACGGCCTGGACAAGGCCGGTTTGCCGGAGTTGCCGGAAGAGGTCGATCTGGATGCGAAGGACCGGCTTACCGGTTCGGAGATCAGGTCGCTCATCCTCGGTCGTGAACTGAACGGGGGAGGCGCATGGATAGATAAAGGAACCAGCTGGGTGCAGCAGAACTTCCTGTGCGACGCCATTCCGAAAGTTCAGACAACCTGCGGCGCGATCTTCCGCAATCCTGCCGGGACGCCGGAGCGACACAACGAGTATACGGCAGTCTTCCGTTTCGATCGTTTTGAGTTTTCGACCGTCAAATAAGACCGCCCGGGACCTGCCGGCGAATATTAGTTGTGGCTAATGCGTAAGTGAGCTTTTGAGGCTCCGGTCGCGCCGGCCTACGCCCGAAGTTCCCTGACCCCAAGGTTAAGTCCGACGCGACCTTCTGCAAGCAGAGCTTCTCCATCACCATTTGGACTATCGTCACGATTGCTGCACTATGATGGCGCATAAGCATCCATTGAACCATCGGGCAGGGGAGAAACGCGCGGTTGAAGCGGGCTGAAATCCAGAAGCCGGGGCAGCGCCTGTTCGGTCTGTCGACGCCGCTCAGGGCTGCCGTCATCCCGCCGCTGTCGGCGGCGCGCTGGCTCCTGGTGCTGATCGCCGCCGCCGGCGTCTATTTCTTCCACGGCTTCCTGTTCCCGGTGCTGGCGGCGCTCGTCATCGCATTCGCCAGCTGGCCGCTCTACCGCCGGCTGCTTGCCGCAGTCGGCGGCAACCGCACCATCGCCGCGACCTTCGCCATCCTCTTCATCCTCACCTTCCTGGTGGTGCCGATCGCGCTCGCCGGCACTTACGCCATCAACGAGCTGCGCGAATGGGTGACCTGGGCGATCGAGACCAACCGGCATGGCGCGGCGACACCGCACTGGATCGCGACGATGCCGGTGATCGGCGAGTGGCTGAACCAGCAGTGGATAACCAATCTTGGCCATCCCGGCGGCATCGGTGAAGTGATCCAATTGGTCAGCGGCGCCAATATCGGCAGCATCTATCGCGGCGCGCTGGCCGCCGGCGGCAGCGCCTTCGGCCTCTTGCTGACGCTGCTGTTCATGATGATCGCGCTGTTCTTCGCCTATCGCGACGGCGAGGCTTTCGCAGCACAGGTCGATCGTCTGGGCGAGCGCATCTTGCCGACACGCTGGGAGCGGATCTCGCGCGTCGTTCCGGCCACCATCTCCTCGACCGTCACCGGCATGACCGT
This sequence comes from Mesorhizobium tamadayense, assembly GCF_003863365.1. Lineage (GTDB taxonomy): Bacteria > Pseudomonadota > Alphaproteobacteria > Rhizobiales > Rhizobiaceae > Mesorhizobium > Mesorhizobium tamadayense. The sequence goes on from NZ_RQXT01000085.1 coordinate 1,897, forward strand.
CATCGCCATCGGCGAAGGTCTGGTGCTCGGCGTCGCCTACTGGCTGGCCGGCGTGCCGTCGCCGGTGACGCTCGGCGCACTCACCGGCATCATGGCGCTTATCCCGGGCGGCGCGCCGCTGTCTTTCACGCTGGTGTCGATCTACCTAGCCGCCAGCGGCTCGCCGATGGCGGGGCTGGCGCTGTTCGTCTGGGGCGCGGTCGAGCTTTTCATCGTCGACAAGACGCTGCGCCCGAAGCTGGTCGGCGGACCGATCAAGCTGCCGTTCCTGCCGACCTTTTTCGGCCTGATCGGCGGCGTCAAGACGATGGGCTTCCTCGGCCTCTTCATCGGCCCGGTGCTGATGGCGCTGCTCGTCGCCATCTGGCGCGAATGGCTGCGCGAGGTGGAACTGATGGACGAGCTTCCACCTGCCGCCGACGAAGAGAACGGGCCGCCGCGTATCGAGGCGAAGCCCGAGGCGAGGAAGATTCAGGCCGGGTGACCGACGGCGAGCGCCGCGCGACGCTTGCGGCCCTCATGCAATTGCCAGAGCGAATGTGCAACCAGCGTCACGATCAGGATCGTGCCTCCGACAAGGCTGTGGCGCGCCGGAGCCTCGGCAAAGACCAGCCAGACCCAGACCGGCGCCAGCACCGTCTCAAGCAGATAGAACATCGCCACCTCCGGCCCGGAAATGTATTTCGGGCCGGCGGCCAGGCAGAAGAACGAGATCGGCATAATCACGGCGCCGTTGAAGATGATCCACCATGGCGCGTTGACGTGCAGCCCTTCGCCCGAGACCACGAAGGCGGCGAGCGCCAGCGGAAAGACGACGCCGACCAGCGCGGTGAAACCCATGTCCTTGCGGCTGGCGCGCGAGATGGTGATGGCGAGTGCGACAAAGAAAGCCGAGCAGAGCGCCATGAAATCGCCGAACAGCTTGCCCGTGCCGACCGAACCGCCGACGATGATCAGCACGCCGACGATCATCGCCAGCATGGCGATTATGGTCCCCAGCCGCGGCCTTTCCCTGAGAAACAGCCAGGACAGCAGCGCCGCGAACACGGTGTTGAAGGCGAGGATGAAGACGAGGTCGGCGGTCGAGGTGTGATAGACGGCGGTGACGAAGGTGATCGAGGTCAGGCCGTAGCATATCGCCGCCGCCAGTCCCGACCAGCCGGGGATGAGCTTCGGCACGTTACCGCGCAGCGTGCGCCAGGCGACCCAAATCAACAGGGTGGCAATGAGCGTTGTCCCGGTACGCAGCATCATGATGGTCCACGGGCTGCCATCCGCGAGCCGGATCAGGGGAATGTCGAAAGTCAGCACCAGGCCGCCGATGGCGGTGATCAGCAGGCCTTTCTGGTGGTCGTGGTGGGAAGACATGATGGGTCTCGCAATGATTTGCAGACGGCCGGCTTGATGGCGCACTCTTCCAGCGAGTGGCGGAACACCAGCTTCCTGCCCTTGAAACAGTTTAAGGTCGGGTTTTGGAAAAAATGGTCAGCGCGTGACCGCTTCGTGGTCGTAGCGTTCCCAGCCTTTCGGGCCGAGATGCTCCTGCGGCATGAAGCGCATCTTATAGCTCATCTTGCGCGAGCCGTTGACCCAGTAGCCAAGATAGACGTGGGGCAGTCCCATCGCCTTGGCGCGGGCGATGTGGTCGAGGATCATGAAGGTGCCGAGCGAGCGGTCCTCGAAATCGGGATTGAAGTAGGAATAGACCATCGACAGGCCGTCGGCCATCTTGTCGGTCAGCGCGACCGCGATCAGCTCGCCCTGGCCCTTGCCGGTGATGAAGGTGTCGGGGCCGCGGCGCCGGTATTCGATGATCTTGGTGTCGACATGCGTGTCCTCGACCATCATCGCATAGTCGAGCACCGTCATGTCGGACATGCCGCCGCGCCGGTGGCGGGCGTCGAGATAGGCGCGGAACAGCGAATATTGCTCGGTGGAAGGCTGCGCGTCGTGCATGGCGCCGACGAGGTCGGCATTGCGCTGGATAACGCGGCGCATGTTGCGACTGGCGGTGAACTCCTGCGCCAGGATGCGCACCGACACGCAGGCGCGGCAGGACTCGCAGGCTGGCCGATAGGCGATGTTCTGGGAGCGCCGGAAGCCGCCCTGGGTAAGCAGGTCGTTCATCTCGGGCGCCTTGTCGCCGACAAGGTGCGTGAACACCTTGCGCTCGAACTGGCCCTCCAGATAGGGGCACGGCGACGGCGCGGTCAGAAAGAACTGCGGCGACTGGGTCGGATGCTGCGTCATCGACTCTTGGAAACGCTCCTGCGAATCGCCCTACCTTTGGCCCGGCCGGCGAAAAATTCAACAGGATTGTGTTGCCGCGGCCGGCCTAGGCTGTTCATATTCTAGCACAAGCGGCGCGGCGATGGTGGCCGCCAGGCACCCGTTAGATGTCGGTGCGGGTGACGACCGTGCCGAGAAGCAGGTCATGCAGCGTGCGCTTGCGATCGGAAAATAGCGTGACCAGCAGCACCAGTGGCGTCAAGATGACGTTGGCGGCCCAGAACAGCACCGAATGCACGACCGCGGTCAGGCCGTCGATGCGGGTGCCGTCCAGCCTGTCGAGCCGGATGCCCATGATCTTCATTCCGGTCGTGGCCTGGTCGTGGCTGCCCAGCGTGTTCCAGATGTAGAGGATGGCAACCGCCGGCACCAGGATGGAGAACAGCGCCCAGCCGAGGCCGAAGGTCAAAAGCCCAAGAAGAGCGATCAATATGGCGAAGGGGATGGTGAGCAGCGCAACGATGAAATAATCCAGGATGAAGGCGAAGACGCGCCTGGTGCGCACGCCGCGATAGGCGCGGGCGTCCTCGAACCTTGTGGTGATGATCTCGCCGTCAAGCACGCGCGTGTTCATGTCATGCCCTCGTAACAGGCCCGAAATAGGTCTTGGCCATTCGCCACTGAAATGGTGAAAGCCGATGGCGGAATCAAGATCGGCGGCTCGCAACGCATGCGCGGCAAGCCGTGGCGAGCGCGGTTGCGGCGGTTGAATTCATGGCGCGGATGGCGTTAGCTTGCTGCGGCGCAACAAGACGCCGGGGGATGGGGAAATATGGACTACGACATGCTGGTCATCGGCAGCGGCCCCTCGGGGCGCCGCGCCGCGGTGCAGTCGGCCAAGCTCGGCAAATCGGTACTGGTGGTCGATAGGGGCCGGCGTCTCGGCGGCGTCTCCGTGCATACCGGCACCATTCCATCCAAGACGTTGCGCGAGACGGTGCTCAACCTGTCCGGCTGGCGCGAGCGCGGCTTCTACGGGCGCGGCTACCGGGTCAAGCAGGACATCTCGGTCGCCGATCTGATCGAGCGCCTGCATAAGACGCTCGATCACGAGGTCGAGGTGCTGCAGCACCAGTTCATGCGCAATGCGGTCAAAAGCGTGCGCGCCACGGCCAAATTCCTCGGCTCCAATAAGGTCGGCCTGACCACCGACAACGGCGACCACAGCGAGGTCGGTTTTGCCAATGCGCTGATCGCGGTCGGCACCAGGCCGCACCGGCCACGCGACGTGCCTTTCGACAAGACGCGCATCTTCGACAGCGACGAGATGCTGGAGCTCGACCGGTTGCCGCGCACGCTGACCGTCATCGGCGCCGGCGTCATCGGCGTCGAATATGCGACCATCTTTTCGGCACTCGACGTGCCGGTGACGCTGGTCGAGCCGCGCAACACCATCCTCGATTTCGTCGACCGCGAAATCGTCGACGACTTCATCCACCAGATGCGTGACCGCGGCATGACCATTCGGCTCGGCAGCACGGTCAAGGAAATCGCCTCCAAGCCCGACTATGCCGAGGTGACCCTTGCCGACGGCCGCACCATCCGCTCGGAGATCGTGCTCTACGCCGCCGGCCGCAGCGGCAATCTTGGCAGCCTCGGCCTCGACGTGGTCGGCATCGAGGCCGACAGCCGCGGCCGCATCAAGGTCGATCCGCAGACCTTTCAGACCAGCGTGCCCAACATCTATGCCACCGGCGACGTCATCGGCTTCCCAAGCCTGGCGTCGACCTCGATGGAGCAGGGCAGGGTGGCCGCCTGCCATGCGTTTGGCGTGGCGCTGCCGCCGCCGCCGGAAACCTTCCCGTATGGCATCTACGCCGTGCCGGAAATCTCCACCGTCGGCCAGTCGGAGGAGCAGGTGCGCGAGAGCGGGATCGCCTACGAGGTCGGCGTCGCGCGCTTCCGGGAAACCTCGCGCGGCCACATCATGGGCGTCAACTCAGGCTTCCTGAAGCTCCTGTTCTCGGTCGACACACGCCGCCTGCTCGGCGCCCATATCGTCGGCGAGGGCGCGACCGAGCTCATCCATATCGGCCAGGCGGTGATCAATCTCGGCGGCACGGTAGACTTCTTCGTCAACAACACCTTCAACTACCCGACGCTGGCCGAAGCCTACAAGATCGCCGGGCTGGATGCCTGGAACCGGATGGGGCAGGGATAGGGCAGCCCTTGGCTACGCCCTGGCGGCCAGCCTGTCCGCATGAGAACTCCGGGCCAGGAGTCAGCCGACCAGCGCCGACGCCGCCAACCACTGCCGCGCGATCGCGGCGTCTGCGTCGCCGAACTCATGGCCGGAGGCGACGATGCGCGCATCGACCTCGGCGCGGCGCTGGCTGAAGAGCGTCACCAGGGCCGGGGCAAACGGGCCGTAGGTCTGGTCGGCGGCGCCGGCGATGATCAGCACCCGCGTTCCGGCAAGGTCGGTCGCCGGCGCGTCGTCGAGCACCGGCATCGCCCTGAGCAGTGCCGCCCGCCTCACCAGCCCGGGGTGAAGCAGCATGAGCGTGGAAACCAGATTGGCGCCGTTCGAATAGCCGAGGAAGGTCGCGCGCCCGAGGTCGAGCCCGTGGCACCGCGCGGCCTCGGTTGCGAATTGGGCGAAGGCGGCCGTCTCCGCGCGGATGCTCGACTGCTCGAAGCTGGTCGGCGCGATTCGCTCGAACCAGCGGAAACCGTCCTCCTGGCGGATGCGGCCGCGCGCCGCGACAAGCACCGCGCGCGGCGCGATCTGCCTTGCCAGCGGCGCCAGCGTCGTTTCGTCCACACCTGATCCATGCAGTACGAAAAGGCATTCGCCGCTCGCCTCCGCCGGCCTCAACAACCGGTAGGCAAAGCCAAGATCACGGTGCAGGGCGTTGTTTTCCTCGGAATATTCGGACACGCTCATATCCATTTGATTTCATGAGTATTTTGTTGATTTGCCGGCTTCAAAACGGAATGTTTTCAAGCTCCGCGAAAGTTGATTGAACCGGGCGCATTTCAGACCGTTTCTGCGCCGATACACTCCCCACGGGAGGAATCGAAGCGGTGCGTCGGGGGTCGCATTGCTGGACATCAAACACCAGCTCTGAGGCCTTTTGTCGATGACCATCCCCGTTTCTCAACGCGACATGCGAGCCAACGATCGCGACACGCGTATCAACGATCGCGACACGCGTATCAAGGATCGCGACACGCGTATCGATGTGCTGCGCGCGCTCGCCTTGCTCACCATTTTTATCGACCATGTGCCGGGCACCGTCTTCGAAAACCTGACCTACAAGAACCTCGGCTTCTCCGATGCGGCCGAGGCCTTCGTGCTTATCTCCGGCATCTCGGTGGCGCTTGCCTATGGCACAAAGTTCAAGCCGGGCGGCAGGCTGCTGGCGACCCTGAAGATGTGGCGGCGCGCCGGCGTGCTTTACGTCACCCACATCGTCATCACCATGCTGGTGATCGCTCTGTTCTGCGCCACGGCGGTGTTTGCCCACCGGCCGGAGCTGCTGAAGATGATCAACATCGAGCCGCTGATGCGCGATACGCCGGAAGTGCTGCTCGGCATCGTCACGCTCGGCCATCAGCTCGGCTACAACAACATCCTGCCGGTCTATGCCGCGCTGCTTCTGGCGGCGCCGGCCTTCGTTCTGTTCGTCAGCTGCAGGCCAGTGGCGGCGCTGACCGTATCCGGCCTGCTGTGGCTGGCCGCCGGGATCTGGCAGATCGCGCCGCCGAACTATCCCGAGCCGGGTCTTTGGTTTCTCAACCCGCTGTCCTGGCAGTTCCTGTTCAACATCGGCCTTGCGGCCATGCTCCATGTCAAGCGCGGCGGGTCCATTCCCGTCAACCGCTGGCTGCTCGGCGCTGCCGGCGTCTATGTGCTTGCCGCGGCGGTCTGGGTGCATAGCCCGCTCTGGGGTCAGATCACCTGGTTCAACCTGCCGGTGGTGATCGGCGGCTTCGACAAGACCTTCCTGTCGCTGCCGAGGCTGCTGCATATCCTCGCGGTCGCCTACCTGGTTGTCGCCCTGCCGGCCGTGTCGAACCTCTTCCGCGCCAGGCCCGACAATCCGCTGGCGATCCTCGGCAAGCGCTCGCTGCCGGTGTTCGTGGCCGGAACGCTGATCGCCATGGCCGCTCAGGTGCTGAAGCTGATCAATCCGGGCGGCTTGGCCTATGACACGCTGCTGATCGCCGCCGGCATCGCCATGCAGTTCGCGCTGGCGCTGTATCTCGAATGGCTCGCCGGTCTCGGCCCCGCCCGCGCCAAGCCGGCGCGCGAGGAGGCCACGCGCGGCGCGTTCGGCGCGCGGCCTGTGCCGGCGAGGGTTGGCGGGTACTGAAGAGATCCAGGAAAGCAGTTCAGCAATCCACGGACACTAAACTGCTTGGAATTGTTCAGCCTTTCGGCGCAGGGCCGGTCGAGGCCCTGACGACAAGCTCGACGCCCATCGTCTCGCGCCGCACCGTGCCGTCATGGTCGAGGATCATGCGCGCGGCTCGCCGGCCGATCTCGGTGATCGGCTGGGCGATCGTGGTCAGCGGCGGATCGCAGAGCGCGCCGTCCGGCACGCCGTCGAAGCCGACGACGGAAACGTCCTGCGGCACTTTCAGACCCCGCGCGGTCAGCCATTCGATGGCGATCATGGCCATCCTGTCCGACATCGCCAGGATGGCGGTTGGCAGCTCGCCGCCGGCGAAGATTGCCTCCAGGCCAGCCCTCGTGCTCTTTTCCTCGTTCTCGGTTTCGAAGATCGGGATCTTCGTCGTGTCGACACCGAAGCGGGACAGTTCCTCGAAATAGCCGGCGAGACGATCGCGCGTTCCCGTGTAGACCGCCGAGCGGACCATTTCCGGCGTGACGAAACCGGTGCGGTCCTCGCCGAGGGTCAGCGACAGCACGGCGAAACGGCGATGTCCGAGTTCGGCAAGATGGCGCGCGGCGAGCCGTCCGCCGGCGATGTTGTCGACGCCGATCGCCGAGATGGTCTCATCGTGGAAGCCGAGTTCCAGCGCCACGAAGGGCAGCCTGCGCTCGCGCGTCAGTTCGACCAGACGCGAGCCGCCTTCGATGCAGAACAGGATGAAGCCGTCGACAAGCGCGCTCTGGATGTTCCAGGCGAGCTTCTCCTGGTTGGCGGCCGACACAAGCGCGATTCCCGCTCCCGTGGCGTCGCAGGCTTCCGAGATGCCGGCCATCATGACGCGGGCAAAGGGATCCTCGAAGAAGTAGGAGAGGGGCTCGGTCGTGCCGACGCCGATGGCGTTGACCTTGCCGGCACGCAACAGGCGGCCTTTCGGATCAGGCCCCGCGTAACCCATCGCCTCCGCCACCGCCTTGACCCGCTCGCGCACCTCGGCGCGCACGACCTCCGGGCGGCTGAAGACGTTGGAGGCCGTGCCATGCGAGACGCCCGCGGCCTTGGCGATATCCGCCAGCCGGATCGGTCGAGCCTGGCCTTCGATCGGTGATGCCATCATCTGTTCTCCCGGGACCGCCCTCTGCACTACATGGACGGGGATCGATCTCCGGTCCATCTATCATTTTTTTTGGATCGATTCAAATTTCTGCTTGACTCCGATTGCAGGAGGCGTATTTTTGAATCGATCCAAGTTGGTAATTCCACTGGTTTGGAGCAGGTTCCAGAAGGGAGGGTGCCATGCATCCGGTCAACTTTTTATTCGAAGACGTCTACAGCAACGATTGGGGCATCGCCTCGGCCGCAACGAGCGAGAAGCGCCGCGGCAAGGCAGGCCCGTGGAAGCGCCAGCCACGTTTCATCGTGGAGCGCAAGCGTGGCTGATGGGCCAGCTTTTTTGTGTCGATCGATTGGATCGATTCAATTTCTCGAGGAGAGCAGTCATGCATCCGATTGGTCACTTGTTCCAGGATATCTTTCGCAACTATTGGGGCATCTCGCCCGCGACCGATCAGCCGGAACGGCGGCGCGCGGCGGAACCGGCAAAGCGCAAGGGCTTGTTTCCGGGTCGGAGATAGTCACCGTGCGCTGTCGGCGCGTCGGTTCCTTCCGGTCATCGCGACGAGGGCATCGATCTAGGGGCGAGGGCGCCAAAGCGCCGCGACTGCGATCGCCAGCCAGCCGGCGATAAGCAGAGTGCCGCCGATAGGCGCCGACATCGCAAACAGCCGTGAGCCGAGGAAGTCTCTGGCGAGAAGATCGCCCGAGAACAGCAGCAGGCCGACGAGCAGCGCCAGGCTTGCGATCCTGAGACACCGGTTGCCGCCGATAAGGCCGATAGCGAGGAAGACCGGCGCATGCATCAACAGGAAGGACGCCGCCGTGCCCGTGAAAGCGCCTCCCCGATGCGCGGCCGCCGCCGACAGCGCCACGCCTGCCGCGCCGACGAGGCCGGCTGCCACCACGAGGATACGGCTGCCGCCGTTTGAGGATTGCCCGGCAAGGCTCATTTCGATGCTCCGTCTTCGGTCGCGCGCCGATCAGGATTCGCCGGCTTCGAGCAGCATATGCCGCGCCCGCCGCGACTGGACAATCCAGTTGTAGACCGCACCCAGCGCCATCAGCACGGATGTGCCCAAAAACACCGCCCGCATGCCGAAATGGCCGCCGACGAAGCCGCCGGCGAGCGGTCCCGCAACCTGGCCCGCATACTGCGCCGAGATCGACAATCCGAGCACATTGCCGCCCACGCCGTCCGGAATGTTGTGACGGATGACGCTGGTGATGCAGGGCAGCAGGCCGCCCAGCGCCAGGCCCATCAGGAAGCGCAGTCCGATCAGTTGCCAACTGTCGGTGACGAAAGCTTGTGGAATGAGCAGCAGCGCCGAGACGGCGAGCGCACCGACGACGACGTTCCAATGGCCGACCCGATCGGCAAGCTTGCCCAGCCATGACGAGGACAAGATGGTGCCGAGTGCTGCCGCCGACATCACCACGCCGGCGACCATTGTCACCTTGCTCTGGTCCGCGACGAGCTGCTGCACATAGACCGTGATGATTGGCTCGATCGACATGGTGGCGAAGGCGAGCAGCATGCCGGTTGTCAGCATGGCGACGACCGGGCGTTTGTCGGGGATCTGCGACCAGCCGCTCTTCGGTTTCGCCGCCGAAGCGGCGTTGGCCGCAGGCGGACGTGGATTTTCCTTGATCAGGAAGGTCGTGGCCAGGAAGGCAAGGAAGATGACGCCGCCGGAGAGCAGGAAGGTGGCGCGAATGCCGATCACCGGCGGCAGCGCGCCGCCGAGCAGCGGGCCGACCAGCGAGCCGGTCGTGATGCCGGCCGCCAGCACGCCGAGGGCCCAGCCGGAGCGCTCCTTGGGCGTCTGCATCGCCACCAATATCGTCGATCCCGAGGAATAGCCGCCGGCAAAGCCGATCAGCAGGCGAAGCAGCACCAGTTGCCAGACGCTTTGCACCATGCCGGTCAGAGACATGCAGATCGCCATGCCGAACGAGGCGCGCACCAGCATCAGCTTGCGGCCATAGCGGTCGCCGAGCCGCCCCCACAAGGGCGCGACCAGCGCTGCTGCAAAGAAGGTGGCGCCATAGGCAATGCCAGACCATTGCACGATCGCCGCGTGCCCTTCGGCGCCCAGTTGTTCGACGTAAAGCGGCAGGAAGGGCAACAGCAGCGTCATCGCAATCAGCGTGCTGAAGGAGCCGGCGAAGCAGACCGCCAGATTGCGCCGCCAATGGATGTTGTAATCGCTCTGTTCCACGCCGTTCTCAGCCATTTTCTGCCTGCCCGAAAATCCTGGATTGTTTAGGATACCATTTTGGGATACCAGGGCGGTACCTCATGAACATCAACCCGGCCGCTGTCAATGCGGCGCCGAAGAAGAGCGGAACGACGATGTCGCAGATGCAGAATGTCGAAAGGCAGCTCCGCGAGATGATCCTCGGGCTGGAGATCGGCCCGGGCGAGCGGCTCACCGAGCGCTGGATCGAAAGCCGCTTCGGCGCCTCGCGCACGCCGGTCAGGGCGGCTCTGCTGCGCCTTGAGACCGAAGGGCTGATCGGCCGCGACGGCCGCGGCTGGACGGTGGCGCCGATCAATCTCGCCGAGCTCGGCCAACTCGCCGTCTACCGCGAGGCGGTCGAAGTGGCGGCGGTGAGGTTGGCGGCGGCGCTGGAAGACCGCAGCGGGGTCGAGGTGATCGCGGCGATGCTCGATTCCTGCGACGCCGACACGCCGCGCGGGGAATGGCACCGGGTCGGTATGGATTTTCACATCGAGCTGGCCAGGCTTTCCGGCAATGAGTTCCTGCTCAGGGGAGTCCGCGATGCAATGACCAGGCTCTCCCGCGCGCGCTGGCTGGAAGTGCGCGACGAGAAAGCCCTCGGCCGTGCCTGGGCCGAGCACCATGCCGTCTTGGCGGCTGTGCGAGAGGGCGACGCGGATAAGGCCGCGCGGCTGTTGTCGGCTCACATAGCCGGCAGCCGCGACAGGCTGGTGACCTCGCTGCATGACGACCGGCGCGGCCTGCGCGCCAGGGGCTTTGCGGTCGTTGCCGCTTGATTAGGCCCGTGCTGGCATTTTGGGCCTCGCTTCGCACACGTCGATAGCGTAAGAGCGGCGATGGAAAACAACCGTTTTGAAATACCCGTGACCGTCAAGTCGGCCACGGCTGGGCCCAATCAGCTCTTGCGCTCGGCCCGCGAGGCTTCGGATTACCTGCTCAACAGCTGGCCCGGAAAGCGCACGCCAAAACACCGCGAAGCGCTGCAGGCTTGTCACGATGCCTTGGCAGGCGATAAGCCGGCGATGAGCGCGCGGCGTGCCTTCATCGCTGCAGCCCGCGAAGTGAACGTCTTCGTCAGCGACAAGGCGCCGGCCTAGCACACGGAACCGGACCGGGCTGGCTGACGGTCCTATTTGGTCGTTTCCATTCCGGCGTCGGTCTTTTCCTCGGGCTTCGAACGCTCCTTGGCTGCGGCCTTGGCCGCCAGCTTCTCGGCCTTCTTGGCAGCCTTCTGCCGATCGCGCTCCTTGCGTTCCTGACCGTAATTCGGTGCTCGCGCCATATTGTTTCCTTTCATTGTGCCTTGCCTTGCCTAGGAGCATTGGCCGCCAAACACAACAGCCATTGGGCGCGATTGGCTTGCTTGGGCATCGCGGCCGGGGCTTGCAAGATGTGCGGCGCAATGCTGTAGGAGGTGCGGGGAACTACACCGCATTACTAAAACGACGGACGCATGGCCTCGCCCTTACGCACCGCAGCGCGGATATTTTATTTCGTGCGCAACATCACGCGCGATGTGGTGCCGCAGGCTTTTTTTCGCCAGCGCCTTGCCGGCCGCCTGCGGCAGGCGAGGCTCTCCAGCAAAACGGTCCGCGATCGGGTCAACTATTACAACAAGCTCGACCATAGCTTCGAGCCGAGCCCGGCTGCCGTCGCGGTCGCTCAAATACCCAAGTTCGGGAGCATGTACTATTACGACCTGAAGGAGTTCGCTCGCTACTTCGATCGCGACCTCCTCATCGATCTCGAGTTCGGCGATGTCGTCGACGTGCCGGCGATGCCGGCGATCGTCAAGGATCGGCCGATCCGTGACGACAACGGCAACGCCGTGATCATGAAGCTCGACAAGTTCCGCCATTTCAACATGCCGAGAGACAATCTGTCCTTCGCCGACAAGCGTCCGATGGCGGTCTGGCGCGGCGATCTCAACAATCCGATCCGCAAGCGGTTCGTCGATGCCGTGCGCGACCTGCCGCTTTGCGATGCGGGCTCGTCCAAGCCGAGCGCGCCGGAGAACTACCGCAAGCCGTATCTCACGATCCCGCAGCAGCGGCAGTTCCGCTACATCGTCTCGCTCGAAGGCAATGACGTGGCGACGAACCTGAAATGGATCATGAGCTCGAATTCGCTGTGCCTGATGCCGCCTCCGACCTACGAGACCTGGTTCGCCGAAGCGCAGCTCGAGGCCAATGTCCACTTCGTGCCGCTGGCGCCGGATTTTTCTGACATCGCCGACAAGATCGCCTATTTCGAAAAGCATCCGGCGGAAGCCCAGCGCATCACAATGGCGGCCAACGCTTACTGCCGCCGTTTCAGCAACGAAAAGGACGAGCGGGCGGTCTCGCTGCTCGTCCTCTACAAATATTTCGTGCTGAGCGGCCAGATCGAACCCGACCCGCAAGTCTGGCGCTACATCACAGGCTGACAGTTCTTAGAGCTGCTCAGCTTTTTGATAAAATAGCCGAACAGCTCTAAGCATTTGTTTTTACGCAAACAGCGAGGCGCTTTTCCCGGAATTGCTCTAGATATCGCTGCGGTCGAGCACCAGATCGGCAGGGCCGAACCGGTCCTTGGCGGTGAGTTGCTGGTGCCAGTAGGGGTAAAGCACCGGGGGCCGGCTGACGGCGTCGAGGCGCAGGCGCTCGTCCAGGGATAGCGTCAGGCTTGCCGCGGCAAGGTTGTCCTTGAGCTGGGTTTCGTTGCGGGCACCGATCACCAGCGAAGAAACGGCCGGGCGGCCGAGCAGCCAGGCAAGCGCCACCTGCGCCGCTGAAACGCCGCGCGCCTTGCCGATCTCGACCAGCACGTCGACGATCCGCCACAGCCTATCCTCGTCGCGGATCGGCGGCTCCGACCAGCCGCCAAGCTGGCGTGCCGTCGGGCTGTCGCGGCGGTATTTGCCGGAAAGCAGGCCGCCGGCCAGCGGGCTCCACACCAGCACGCCGAGGCCCTGGTCGACCGAGATCGGCAGCAACTCGTACTCCGCCTCGCGCGCTTCCAGCGTATAGTGGATCTGCTGCGTGACGAAGCGCGGCTGATGATGGCCGTCGCTGATCGAGAGCGCCTTCATCACCTGCCAGCCCGAATAATTGGAGCAGCCGACATAGCGGATCTTCCCCTGGCCGACCAGGGTATCGAGCGCGGCGACCGTCTCCTCCAGAGGCGTGACGCCGTCCCACTCATGCAGGAAATAGATGTCGATGACATCGGTCTTGAGCCGCTTCAGGCTCCTCTCGCATTCGCGGATCAGATGATGGCGCGACAGGCCATCATCGTTGGGACCCTTGCCGATCCGCATGCGCGCCTTGGAGGCGATCAGCACATCGTTCTTGCGCTTGCCGCCGAGCGCTTCGCCGACGATCTCCTCCGACAGGCCGTTCGAATAGACATTGGCGGTGTCGATGAGGTTGATGCCGGCATCGATGCAGGTGTCGATGATGCGTCTGGCCTCCGAAAGATCGGAATTGCCGACGGCGGCGAACGGGCCCGTGCCGCCGAAGGTCATCGTGCCAAGGGTCAATGTCGAAACCTTCAGGCCGGAACGGCCAAGGGTGCGGTATTCCATATCAGGTCCTCGCGATTTTGTTTTGAAGGGGCGCGCGCCGTGGCGGGCGCCGCAAAGAGGCGAGGGGATTTGTAGGACAATTCGAACGGCTTGTCGCCCCGCCATCGATACGGACCGATCACATATCGGCTAGCCTGCGTTGCCGGTTCCGTGTTTGCAATAAAACCGTCATTGCGAGTCTGTATCTCAGTCGGCTTAAGGAGTTGCGGTTCTGGCCAAGGCCGCGACGCATACGAGGCGAAGGTGGCTGACAGGCAGGAGCTGCGCGATGAACGAACTCAAAACGAATTCCGGAGCCAGGGACTGGCTGGAAGCCGAACTCGAGGACACGCTCGACGAGGACTATGAGCTGGAGATTTCCGAACCCGCGCTCTCGCTCGAGATCGCCAGGATCTACAAGAAGTCGCATCCGCCCTCCATCGAGCGGATGACCTATTTCCGCGAGCTGCTGCGGTTGCAGTCGGAGCTGATCAAGCTGCAGTCCTGGGTCGCCTACCACAAGAAGAAGCTGGTGGTGATCTTCGAGGGTCGCGATTCCGCCGGCAAGGGCGGCGTCATCAAGCGCATCACGCAGCGCCTCAACCCGCGCATCTGCCGCGTCGTGGCATTGCCGGCCCCGACCGAGCGCGAGAAGTCGCAATGGTATTTCCAGCGCTACGTGCCGCATCTGCCCGCCGGCGGCGAGATCGTGATGCTCGACCGCTCCTGGTACAACCGTTCCGGCGTCGAGCGCGTGATGGGCTTTGCCGAGCCTGACCAGGTCGAGGAGTTCTTCCGTGATGTGCCAGAATTCGAGCGCATGCTGGTGCGCTCCGGCATCACGCTGGTGAAATACTGGTTCTCGATCACCGACGAGGAGCAGCAGATGCGCTTTTTGATGCGCATCCACGACCCGATGAAGCAGTGGAAGCTGTCGCCGATGGACCTGCAGTCGCGCGTGCGCTGGGAGCAGTACACCAAGGCCAAGGAAGAGACCTTCGCCCGCACCAACATCAAGGAAGCGCCCTGGTTCATCGTCGAGGGCAACGACAAGAAGCGGGCGCGGCTGAACTGCATCGACCACCTGCTGCAGCAGATGCCTTATGAAGAGGTGCCGCACGAGGAGATCACGCTGCCGGAGCGCGTCTTCAATCCGGAATACGAGCGCCAGGTGCTGCCGCGCGAGCTCTATGTGCCGGAAAAGTATTGAGGCGACCTTCCTTCTCCGGTTCACGGGGAGAAAGTGCCCGAAGGGCGGATGAGGGGCGGCGCCGACTTCGATAGTTGAGGCCGGACGAACCGCTGCATGGACCGGAATTTCCATATTGCTGCAGGCGCTATTGTCGGCAGCATAACCTTCGATCGGTAGCGCTGCCCCTTGCCCTGCCGGGCATTTCTCCCCGTATAGTGACGGGGAGAAAGACAGCTTGCGCCGACGGTTTCGCCAATCGCTGGAGTTTACGCCCGTCCGATCATGACATGCGTCGCATCGGCCGTCGCGACCTGGCCGGTGCACCGGTAGCCGAGCTTCAGCATGTCCAGGCCGGCGAAAAGATGCTCGCCGGAGCCGAGCAGGATCGGCGAAATCGCGAGATGCATCTCGTCGATGAGGCTCCCCTGGAGATACTGCCGGACGGTCGAAACGCCGCCGCCGACACGCACGTCCTTGCCTTGGGCCGCCGCCTTCGCCTGTTCGAGCGCTAAATGGATTCCGTCGGTGACGAAGTGAAACGTCGTTCCGCCCTCCATGATGATGGGATCGCGGGCATGGTGCGTGAGCACGAAAACCGGCACGTGATAGGGCGGGTTGTCGCCCCACCAGCCTTTCCAGCTCTCGTCCGGCCATTCGCCGCGGACCGGCCCGAACATGTTGCGGCCGAGGATCCAGGCGCCGACATTCTCGAAGCTGCGCACGGTGAAGCTGTCATCGACGTCGGTGGTGCCACCGTCCTTGCCGACCATCTGGTGGAAACTGCGGGTGCCGATCATCCATTTATGCAGGGCTTCGCCGCCGACGCCGAGTGGATTGGTGAGGTCCTGGTCGGGACCGGCGCCGTAACCGTCGAGCGACAGGGTGAAAGCGTTGACACGCAGCTCGGACATCATTGCCTCCTTGACCAGTTGTAATTTGCAAGCGGTTATCGGTTTAACTTAACTGATTGCATAATGCAAGCAGTATTTCCGGCGCGTAAAATCCGCGCGCCCGAGCGGACGGCCCGGTCATGCGGCATGAGTTAGGAGGAACAGGGACGGAGCCTAGCCCCTCAGCATCTCCGCCACGGTCGGCGCGAAATAGGTGAGGATGCCGTCGCAGCCGGCGCGCTTGAGCGCGAGAAGCGATTCCAGCATCGCTTTTTCGCCGTCGATCCAGCCATTGGCGCTGGCGGCCTTGATCATCGAATATTCGCCCGACACCTGATAGGCGAAGGTCGGCATCTGGAGTTCGTCCTTCAGCCGGCGGATGATGTCGAGATAGGGAAGCCCCGGCTTCACCATCAGCATATCGGCACCTTCGGCGAGATCCTGCTCGGCCTCGCGCACCGCCTCGTCGGAATTGGCGTGGTCGATGTAGTAGGTCTTCTTGTCGCCCTTGAGCAGGCCGGCGGTGCCCACCGCCTCGCGATAGGGGCCGTAGAAGGCGGAGGCGAACTTCGTCGCATAGGACATGATCGCCACGTCCTGGAAACCGTTGGCGTCGAGCGCGTCGCGGATGGCGCCGATGCGGCCGTCCATCATGTCGGACGGCGCGATGATGTCGGCGCCGGCGGCCGCCTGGATGACGGCCGCGGCTGTGACCTGCTCGACGGTCTCGTCGTTGACGATAATGCCGTCGCGCAAAATACCGTCATGGCCGTGGCTGGTGAACGGATCGAGCGCGGCGTCGGTGATGATGCCGATCTCCGGCACCGCGTCCTTGATGGCCCGCGTGGCGCGGTTGATGATGTTGTCGGGGTCGAGGATGTGCGAGCCGGTCTGGTCGCGCAGCGAAAGCTCGACATTGGGGAAAGTGGCGATCGCAGGAATACCGAGCCTGGCGGCGCGCTCTGCTTCCTTGACCGCGAGGTCGACCGACAGGCGATAGACGTCCGGCATGGCGGCGATCGGCTCGCGTATATTCTTGCCGTCGACGACGAAGATCGGCCAGATCAGGTCGTTCACCGAGAGCTGGTTTTCCTGCACCAGCCGGCGCGACCAGTCGGCCTTGCGCATGCGCCTTAGCCGCCGGCTGCCGGTGATCTCGTCGACGCTGCGCGCGCCTGCGGGCCTTGCGGGAGTGAATTTGTTCATCGTCAAAACTCTTCTTTGTCCCGGCTTTTTACCACGCACACTTGCCGCTGACCAATGCGACACGATTGTGCCAGCTTTCCTTCCCCCGTTCAC
>NZ_RQXT01000086.1 GCF_003863365.1 Mesorhizobium tamadayense
CTCGCCCGCCCGGATCTTTTAAGGCGAAAGCCGAATGGCTGAGCTACGGCCACGATACAGAAGATCCAAAAAAAGTCGGTAAGTTGACAACGTGCGGTCGGATAACGCGCAAAATCAGAGATGTGAGGTTGGTACGGAGCTTGCTGGTACATCAGCCGATCGCTTGTGATAGCGAGATGGCTGGATAGCTCGGACACTGAGCAGAGGCGGGAATTAGCTATGGCGCGAACTGACGTAAAGCGATTCATCAACGAGTTGGGAAAAAAAGGCAGTCCGCTTGAAAACCTCAAACGGCGTGCTGGAGGGCTTGCATCGATTGTAGAATTTGCAAAGGACCTCGACTACAACATCACACTCGACGAGGTTAAAGGTTTTATCCGATCGAACAGCCGAGAAAAGCCAAATAGTAAGAAGCTTCGCGCGACTGCGGGCCGCAAGGGTGGTTCGAGTGTTTCGACCTTGACCAGCCTTGTACACACCAATGCGTTGGCCAATTGCGCTCCGTGTATGTCCATGAGCCCTGTCAAAGTCGGTGGAAAAACTGCAACCGTCGCGGTCGTTCTTGTTGTTGTGATAGTTGTAGCTGTCGCGAGCTAGCTCTGATCGCTTGGCTCGAAGGAGCCGGTCTGAAGGGAACATGATCGCAAAGCTTGTCAACGAGAAGATAATGCCATCAGTCGTACAAGGGGCCGCTGCAACGGCTCATCTCTACCCTCGGAGCGAATGCTGGCGGCAGATTTTTGAACGGCGCACGCCAAAGGAACGGCGCAGTTTGTCACATATCAAGCGCTTCATGGAGCGGCTGGCCGGTGACGGGAAATTCCGTACGGCGCTTTCCGAGAACCTCGACAACCCTCGGATAGTGACCGCGCGATACGGCATCGAAGTTGACCCAATGGAGATGCTGCCGCTCTGGTGCGGTGACTACCTGAAGTATCGCTTCAAGCCGGAGTCTGCCCCGTGGCCGCTGGCTATGATGTGGGATGAGTATATGCGGGAGATGTTGCGCCATCGCGACCTCCTGCGCCACCAAGGCGAGATGTCGATGATCAATCCTCGCTTTCATGCCTGGCGCGAGCGCCAAATCCGGCGTTGTAACGATGAAATGGGCGAATTGGCGCCGTCGATCGCGCACTCCATCATCGCTTTCGAGCTGAGCGAAGGCTGCACCGTCGGTTGCTGGTTCTGTGGCCTCTCGGCGAGTACCTTCAAAGGTTACTATGAATACACTGAGGAGCATGCAGAGGTTTGGCGCGGCGTGCTCCGTGTGGCAAGCGAAATGTTTGGTTCGGCAGTCCGCACTGGCTTCTGTTACTGGGCCACAGACCCGATCGACAACCCGGAGTACGACCGTTTTCTGTTCGATTACCATCAAATCACGGGCGAATTGCCACAAACGACGACGGCGGCCCCGCTCAAGGATCAGGCACTCACCAACCGCGTGCTCGAACTGTTCGAACGCTACGGTCGCGTGACCAATCGTTTCTCGGTGCTAAGCACGGACCATCTTAATCAGATACACGCGGCGTTTTCGCCCGAGGACCTGATGGGGGTCGAACTCATCCTGCAGGGCAAGGACGGGCCGACCGCAAAGGCTTTCACCGGGCGCGCACGCGCGCGGAAGGAGAAACTCAGGGCAGCCGGCAAAGATGCCGCAATCGCCGTGCCGGAGGGCTGTCCCACGACAATCGCCTGTGTTTCTGGCTTTCTCGTGAACATGCGGCAGGGACGTTTACAACTGGTGACGCCGGTGCCGGGTAGCGAACGCTGGCCTCTCGGGTACCGAATCGTGGCTCAACGTTTCTTCAGCACGCCCGACGAGTTCCGGAAGGGTCTCGATAGCATCATCGACGACAATATGCTCGAAAGCCCACCTCCCAACCGGCCAATTCGCTTCCGCGGAGACCTGCAATACGAGGCAGGGGACCACTGCTTCCATCTCCGCTCACGCAACATTGAGCATCGAGTGCTCGACGGGGCGGTTCCGATTCCCATTGGCCACCTAATCGCGAGCGGGAATTGTACAGCCTCGGAGTTGATTATGGGGGTCACGGATGGAGCGAGCGTCCTTGCCGTCGCCGACCTGCTCGATCAGCTATACGCGGCTGGGGTGATCGAAGAGGACCTCAACGACATTTCGCTTGGCAGAACGGGATGACGGGCGCGGCCGCGGGCTTTTTTGTCCGCAACGCCACTGCCCTGCGTCCCACTCGGGTGAAGCGGGCTATCGCGGCCGGCCTCGACGAAATCGAGGTGCTCGCCGACGGCTTCGCCAATGACAATGGCGCCAAGCTTACCGGACCCCTCTATGCCGACGGTTGGCATTGAAGTCATTGGCGAGCCAGGCCGGCGTGGCGTTCCCCTCACGGATCATCTTGTCCCACCTCCAGGTCATCGAACGCGATGTTGCCCGCTCGGCTCTCGCTGAAGCGGCTGATGACCATTCCCGGCGGGGCGGCGAAGCCCCTGAGCCACGCGACCGAAAGCGGCGCAACAGGGCAGGATGGTCTGCGAAGAGTTCGCGGTCGAGCCGTCGGCGGCAGGCGGTGTAATAGATCCTTCAAAGAAATTCATAGACTCTTAGCAACTCCAAACCGGTGCCAATGCTAACGACATAGACTCATTGAACCCGTCTCGTTGGGCTTCTTGTTGCAGGAGCTGACTTGGGAAGCATCCCGATCCGTGTTGATGGTGTAGCCATCCATATGAAGCGCGCCGTCCACCCCCATGACGCAATCACCACGATCGGGCAAGCTGCCATGACAAAGGCTTAGTTAATCCATTGAGCATCTCACGCTTCCTCCGCCAACAATGGCATCAAGGTTTCGTAGCGCCTCGCCATCTCGACAAAGTCAAGGAGTTCGGACATGCAGCGCATTTCAAGGCTGGGCCACAACCGGGGAGAGGTCGTTGGGCCGAGATCTCGCGACGAGTTTCAACGTTCGCTAAAGATCACGCCAGGCGGAAGCATGCGTGCTGCGCCTTTCTTCGCTCCACACCCGCCCTATGCTGTGTCAGGAGCGGGCTGCTGGATCACCGACGCGGACGGCAGCAAGGTCTTCGACTGCGAAAACAATTTCTTCTCGCTCGTTCACGGCCATGCCTTTCCGCCGGTGATCGAGGCGCTGCACAATGTCCTGGACGACGGCACCGCATTCGGGCTTCCGACCACAAGCGAGACCAGGCTTGCGGAAGCAATCACGACGCGTTCGCCGAAGCTTGAGCAGGTCCGCTTTACCAGCTCCGGCACCGAGGCTGTTATGTTCGCTGTCAAGGCCGCTCGCGCTATTAGAGGGCGCCCGATGATTGCCAAGTTCGAGGGCGCGTATCACGGCGCCTATGACTATGTGGAAGTGAGCCTTGATTCTGCACCAAACAACTGGGGCGATTCGTCGCCTAACAGTGTGCTCTACGCCAGTGGAACTCCCCCTTCCACCGCCGCGGATGTCCTTGTCCTTCCTTACAACGAGCCCAAGTCGTGCAGAGAGCTCATCCGTAAACACCATGAGCGTCTCGCCGCGATCCTTCTCGATCCAGTTGCTTCCCGCGTGGGCATGGTTCCGATAGAGGCGGATTTGCGGGAGGTGATCCAGGATTGCTGTAACCGCTACGGCACCCTGCTTGTGATTGACGAGGTCGTTTCATACCGCGTGGGTTTCCATGGCGCCCATGCCACGTTCGGCTTTGAGCCGGATCTGGTCGCTTTGGGCAAGATCATCGGCGGAGGTTTACCCGTTGGGGCCGTAGCGGGGCCTGCGTCCCACATGGCGATCTTCGATCACACCAAGGGTAAACCAGCCGTCTCCCACGGCGGCACGTTCAGCGCCAACCCGCTCAGCATGACAGCTGGGCTGGCGGCACTGCAAGCATACACCAAGGATGCCGTGGCCCGCCTTAACCAGATGGGCGACACGCTTCGCAGTGAAGCCATCGAGCAACTCAGAAGGCGCGAACTCCCCGCGCAAGTTACCGGCATGAGCTCCCTCTTTCGGCTCCACCTGAAGGCTGAAGTTGTCCGAAACTACCGGACCTCGTTCCCAAGCGCCTTGCAGAAGGCTGCGCTGGCAAAGGTGCACCGTGCAATGCTGGAACGGGGTTTTCTGATGACGCCGAATTGCTCTGGCGCGCTGTCGACCCCCATGAGCGAGACCGATATCCAAGATTTAGCCGCAGCGCTCGTGGATGCCGTCCAGGAAGTTTGGAAGCAATCTCCGTGGGACTGATCGAACAAACAGTGGAAACGCAGTCGCGGCAGCGCTCGCTCGGCGGCCTCGCCGATATGGACGAGGTCCGAGGGGAAATGAATGACCACCCAATCAAATAGCCGGCGATGTCGTTGGTCTTCGAAGCAACTTCGCGGACCATCTGCTTTACACTCGCCGGTTTCGAGGAAAAGACACGACACGGTCCGGCAATTGACGTCGGAGACCTCTACGAACATAAAATCCGACAACTTTTTCAGCTTGCCGCGTCTACGAGCCGGAGTCCCTCGCCATCCTAGGCCAGCGAGCCTTCGCCCGACTCATCAACTTGGAAGGCCCCGATCTCCCTCCGAGCAACCCGAACGATATTGCGATCATAGCCCACCCCAGAGGAGCCATGGGCAACCTCTGGAGGTACCTGCCGCATCGACCATCGGTTGGAATAAAAGAACTGCTCGGTTCCAAGAAACAGTGGCGACATAGATATCCATGGAACCGTGATCAGTCCCTCCGCCAATAATTTTGAGAGCACGGCACCGCTACCATACGCGCCGATTACGAAATTGCCGTTGATCTCCTCTTTAATCGCGTGGAAGTAGGCGAGGATGGGGCCGTCGATCTGCGTAGCCGGATAGTCCAAATCGACGGCGAAAAAAATCGTACTGCCCTTATCTTTCGGCTGGCCGACGCGCTTTGCGAACCCCATAGCACTCTTTGCATTTGCAGTACCGATCGAGCTCGAGAAATTGGAAATATGGCGGCTGCTGTCCTGGAAAATCGGTAGAATTCCGAAACCGTGCCCACATAGTAGTTTAGCCTCCACTGGTGTGATGGTTTTCGGCCTCGCGGAACTCGCGTAATACCGAATGACCGTGGTCACCCCCGATCTTCGCAAGAAAGTGAGAAATTTCCGGCCTGCCGCATTGTTGAGACGGACGCTGACATCCGCTGCGGACCATCCGTCCGCCTTCGCGAAGTCTTCACAATAGGGCATGGGCTTTCCCGCTACAAAGCGCACCACCGACGTCGCTTCCGCTGACGAAATGTGCGGTATTCACATATTCAACGAGCGTGCTGCTCCTTCTGGCTGAAAAAGTCTGGCATACGGTCAGGGCAAGACGCGCAGGTAGTAAGGTGAGTCGCTCGGCGGGCCGAAGCGGCCAAAAACCTGCGCGATAGTGGACTGCGTATCCTTGTTTGACAGATTCAGGCACGCCTTCAGCAATGTTGAGGTGACGGCGAAACTGCCAGGGCTTCCACCATCGAAAACGGCAAGGCAGGTTAAAGATAAATAGATTCTCGCGGAGTCCGATTGATCCAGGATGAAGCAATTGAATGCAGTCGGTTCGCCGTATCTGCTCAGATAGACACTGATGGGCTTCGCCAGATTGACGCCTGCTTTGTCGCCGTCGCCAGCATCGGCGCAAATTGACGCAAGGGTGCTTGGCAAATCCGCAACGGCCATCCGGCGGTTCAGGGTCTTCGAAGCCGTGGCGGCGTCCACCTGGTTCGGCACCGTTTGCATGGCATTCTGCCACAAACTAGGATCCAAGTTCAGAATTGAGCCTTCGGACAGTTTCCGGATCAAGCCTGAGCAAATCCTCTCCGCTTCGAGGGGGCGGCTGCTATGGGCGCCGATTACCAGGAAGAGGCCCGCAGTTGTTTCTGCGATGGGGTTCATAGCTGGTTTCTTATAGAAGCGGGGCCGGAGTTCGTCGGCACCGCTGTCAGCCGGACCTGATCTATGACGCTGGCGAGGTTTCTTCGAATTGACACCGTCGGTTGGTGCGCTGCTGCTTTCGAAACCAATCATGAGGATCAGACCTGGGGCGTGATGTCTTGTTGCGGGGTCGAGCCACCGTTAAAGAAGTTCTTGGCATTCATAAACTGCTCGGTGGCGTTCTTATTCACGATCTCCTGGAAGTTTTTGTAATCGGGGCCGCCGTTGCGGATCCGGCGAGTCTGAACGATATTGGTAACCTCGTTATAACTTATGTCGACGTTGACGTATCGTGTCGACGAGCACGAAGATTTTAGATCAATGAAGTACTCATTGAACTTGACCTCTCGAAGAACAATTGCTCCGTAGTCGTAATATCCGCCTGCCCCGTTATCGAGAAGGTAGCTTTGGTAGGTGCATGTCAGAGCCTTGTACTGCTGCGACTTGCTGTTGGCGCTGAAGGTCAGGTCGCCCATCTCAGTGAGGAAGGACTCGAAATCCGTTAGCAGAGACGCCCCGTCAGTGACGATCGCCTTCGCGATCAAGGAGAGGAACGTGGCTGAAACGGAGGTGCCAGCAAACTTGTTTGAGTAACCTTTCTGTTTTTGCCCTCCCATCGAAAGGTCTGGAATGTTGCCCACAACGTTCGTCCATGTGTTGATGTCAAGTTTTTCCCCGTCAACCTTAGGATAATGGGTATGCATGTAGTCGTGAATGAGTCCTCCTATAGCCAGAAGGTTGTCCTGATTTTCTTTCATGATGCCGCTGTACGCCGGGTCATCGGTCTTCTGACCAATGAGGTGAAACTGTACTGTTCCTTGATCGTTGGCGATGGTGTCGTCACTGGGGCGCGCAGCACCTGGCTGGGCCAAAAGAAGGGACTTGGCGCCGAAAAACGCGCTCGCCGCCTCATAATTCTTGTCCGAATGGCTCTGTTCATGCCCTTGAAAATGCGCTGCGACCGCGTTCAACATGCTTATTTTCCTTTTCTGAGCGTTGCTGTGAAAATCGCAAAGTGCCTGGAGTGCGTAAACGCTTGAGTATCAGGTGATCTTTGCGTGTCTTCACTGGCTGTATACCAGTTTGTTCCGATCCCCACCTTTGCGTCAGGCAGACCTTTCTCTGCGCGCCGCCATTTTGCGATAGCGCAGCGGCGAGAGCCCATGGATCGCCTTGAACGCCGTGGAGAAATTGTTGCTGTTTTCGTAGCCTAAGGATTCAGCCACCTCGGCCACGCTTTCATGCCCGCTTCGCAAGCGGGCGGCAGCCTCCATCATCCGGTAGTGCCGTAACCAGGTCATAGGCCCGCAGCCAAAGGCAGCCTCGAAGCGGTTGACGAGCGTTGTCTTGTTGGTCCCGGCTATGCGCGCCAGTTCGCTGAGGGCGATCTGCTGATCGACTCGCTGTGCCAGCAGATCGCAAGCCTTCTGAACGAGGGGATCGGCTGAGAAGAATAGCGGTGCAGAACGCCGCGCGATCTGGGCGACGCAGGCGGTCAGTCTGCTCACAACTTCCTGCTCGATCAGTGGCCACAACAGGTAATCGGAATACCCGTCGGAGAAAACCGCCTCTCGGTCCAGCCTGGCTTCGGAAACCAGGGCTAGTTGTACCAGTCCGGAAGAGAGCTTCGCATGACCGTACCCATGTTGCTCCCATTCGCGGCAATCGATGATGACGATTTGCGCGCAGCGCCCCGGCCGCAACAAACGGTGCTCAAGGACATCGATCTGCCGCACTTCGTTGGGCAGATTGCCGAAGATCCGAGAACTCGCAATTTGTGCCAAACCCTTACCTGCCAAAGGGTCCGGGCCAAGATACGCGGCCAGAATCGATGCATGCACCTCGGTAACACCCTGAGAACCTGGCCTGCGAAAGCCTTGATGCGGCCGAACGGCGGTCGAAGAAGGTGGGTCTCGGTTTGTGTAGTTGGCTGAAAGTGTGAATACCTTCTTCACAGCAGATGCTCGCTCGAATTCAGCGCGCATCGGTTTCACTGAGTTGGGACAGCGGAACCAGCATCGCGTCCCGATGGACGAGGGGGCAATGAACTGGCCCGGTCCTGACGATGGTGCCAGACTTCGATCGCATCACGCTTCTTCCCTTCGCGAAGCATCAGCCGTTTGCCCTCTCATTGTCGATGGATGCGCCAGCTCTGTTCCCGCCGCCGCTGCGGCGGCAATCTTGTGGCGCAGCCAGTGATGCTCTGGGTCGCGATGGCAACGCTCGTGCCAAATCAGCCCAACCTCGTAAGGCGACAGTTCCACCGGCGGATCGACAATCGCTAGGGGGAGCAAGGCGGCGATCCGTGTCGCGACGCGGTGTGGTACAATCAGCACCAGATCGGTCGCCGCGATGGCCACAGCGGCCGTCAGGAGGTTGGAAACCAGCACCGGATCGCGATCCTGGAGGTGTAAATTGGCCAGATCGTCATGCACCCGCCCGAAGCCGCCCTTAGAATCCGAGTCAATGGCAGCGTGGCGCAGGGCAGCGAAGGCCTCGATCGTCCATTCCTGCGCCAGGGCTGGGTGTTCGCAACGTAGCAGGCAGGCGAAGCGGTCAGTATAGAGCCTGCGCCGAAAGAAGCCCGGTGGAGTGCCACCGGTCTGCCCAACGGCCAGATCGATCTCGCCTTGCTCAAGCCGCCGGAGCGCGCCGGTTAGGAACGAGCCGGTGACGATGTCGAGATTGGGCGCGTGCTCGCGCAGCAGGGGTAGGAGAGGCGGCAGCAAGATCAGGGCTTGATGGTCGGGTATCGCCATTATCGTCTTTGATCTCCACTCCCCTTGACGGTTCACCATCCCGCGGAGCGCATCCAACACCGGCGGCAGCAGTCGGGCCAACCGTTCGGCCTGCGGCGTCGGGACCAAGCCGCTCGAGCCGCGAACCAAAAGATCGTCATTGAAAATGCCACGCAGCCTTGTCAACGCTCGGCTCATCGACGGTTGGCTCAAGCGCACGTGCCGAGCCGCATGCGTGACGTTGCGGTGCTCCAGCAGCGCCTCAAGAGACAACAGTAAATTCAGGTCAAGGGATGCCAGCATTTGCTGTTGCCGTGCGGCGCGAGCACCCTCGACAATCAGTCGTGGCCGCTCACGCGTGTTTGAAGAGATCTGCCGACTGCAAGAGAGCTCACCCATGCCTTTTTCCTCTTGTTTTAATATGGAATGTGCTCGAGCTAACGTCTTGAGATCTGGCGTGCGGTGTAGGTAGATGCTGCTTGGCTCATCAGCAATGTCACCAACCGGGTGGTCGACATATTCATACACGGGGTCTCGATCAGCGAAGCGATGACAGTCGAATGCTCGACACCGACGGACCCTGGGACGAGAGCCCTCTTGCGCGGATCGGCTCAACTAGTTTGATGTGTGACCGCAGCCGCGAGTTCTTCGCTCCCGTGCCAGCACAATCGGCTACAATCCAACTGGGTAGGTGGTCTGCGTCATCGCCATCCACCACAGCACATTAACCACGCCTCGGCGAGGCCGGAATGCTGCCCTGATTCAATTGGTCGCGATCAGCCTCATGCTGGCAAGTCCGCCGCCTCCAGCTTAGCAAGAAAGCCGTCGCACCATCGATAGACATCATGCCCGATGAGACTGTTCTTCATTGCGGTCCAACGCTCTTTCCGTTCCTCTGGCGACATGCGAAATGCTTTTTCCGTGGAGGCCGCCACAGCCTCTGGGTCATAGGGATTGACAAGCACCGCTCCCTCCAATTCGCCAGCGGCGCCGGCAAACTGCGAGAGCACGAGAACGCCCGGATTGCTTGGGTCTTGCGCAGCCACATATTCCTTCGCCACCAGATTCATGCCGTCGCGGAGCGGCGTCACCAGGCCAACGCGTGCCAGTCGATAGAGGCCGGCCAGTTGCAGCGGGCCATGGGAACGATTGGTGTAGTGTACTGGTACCCAATCGATGGTTCCAAGTTCCCCATTGACACTTCCCACCAGTTCGGCGATGCGCTTTTGCAGCGCCAGATAGGCCGGTATTTCCCCGCGGGATTTCGGGGTAATCTGCAGCAGTAGCGTCTTGCGGACGCGATGGCTGTTACGATCAAGGAAATGGCGAAACGCCACGATGCGCCGATCGATGCCCTTGGAATAATCCAATCGGTCGACACCAATGGCGACGTCACAGCCAGCAGTCCTCTTGTAAACTTCCTGCAGATCCCCGTCGCGCGTCGCTAGCGTTGCGAGGCTCTCGAATTTGGCCGTGTCGATACCGATTGGAAAAACCCCACAGCGAAACTCCCGCCCTTTGACTAGGTAGCTACCGTCTTTCATGAGACATCCTGGGTTTCGGCGGCGGAGACATTCGGCGAAGTTGTTAAGATCGTCGTCGGTTTGAAAGCCGACAAGGTCATAGAACGAAAGCGCGTCCAGCAATTCTTCGCAGAGCGGCACGGTGGCGAGGATGTCCGCCGGCGGCCATGGTATGTGCAGGAAAAAGCCGATGCGGTTGAGGCAGCCGCGCTCGCGCAGTTCTTTCCCTAGAGGGATCAGGTGATAATCCTGCACCCATATGACGTCGTCCTCGCGGTGGAGCGGCATCAAAGACTCTGCGAAGAGTCGGTTAACGCGGTAATATCCGGACTTTCTCGCGTCGCTGTATTCGGCGAGGTCGACACGGCAGTGGAAGACCGGCCAAAGAACCCTGTTGGCGAAGCCGTAGTAATATTCGTCCAGATCCTTCTGCGAGAGATCGGCAAGGGCATAGGTGATGCCGTTGGCCTCCTGCATCGTCGGTGACACCTGGTTCTTCTCGGTTTTCACCTTCCCCGACCAGCCCATCCAAAGGCCGCCCCGTTGCTGGAGCGCTGCGTTCAGCGCAATGGCCATTCCGCCCGGGGGCAGTGCCCCGTGCTCGTCGGGCAGCGCAACCCTGTTTGACACGATGACCAGTCTACCATCGCCACCGTCTCCAACACTCATAATGTTCTTCATGGTCACTCCTGTTGCCTGCCAGCTTTTGGCTTCGATCTCAGCCAAGTTAGGGACGGTGATCAGGTGGGACAATCTCATTAGGCGTATGGCAGAATAGCGCACACAAATAGGCACTAAGCGGGACAGGAACTGAGCTCGCAAAAGTCTCGGTTTTTGGATCATGCTCCTCCTAAGTCTACGACCACTAGTTTGGCAGACCGGCGCCTCCGGCTCGCGATGAGCGCATCATCAACCTCCCAATTTTCCCAGACCTTTCACCACGTCTACGGATTCGCCCCGCGCTCTTGTAACCGTCGGCGAGGGTTGGGTGTCGGTCAAAGCCGAAATTCAACGCCGCGACCCGACCATTTGGCCAGACACGCTTTCATTGGCTGCGATCGGCTGCCGATGCGCCTGGTGCCTCAAACCTGGCGGGCTGACCGACCGGATTTCCTTCCTGCGCAAGCTGGAAATCGAATCTGGGCAGCATCGATCAACACCGGTGCGCTTCTGCCCTCGACGACCGTGAAGAAGCTCACGGCATCACCGAAGGAAGCCAACTGGCCAAAGCTCTTCGGGAACTCGGCCGCATCGAGCGGCCGCTCTCCATGATCGAATGCTATTCGAGTCCCTCATTGCGCCGGCGATCTCAGGCCAGTTCCTGCAAGCGGGCCGAGTCTTTAACCAAGCTTCCCTGGCGCTCGCGCGCCGGCACTTTCGCCACAGTTACCTCCGGTGTGGAGAAGTTGTCATGTCGCAATCCGCTGTCGGTCAGGGGCTGGCACACGGCCAAGAAGGCGCGTTCCGGGCCTGACAGCTCGGAGGGCATTCCTAGTCAAGTGGTTGCAGCTCCAGTCGGCTTTATGAAGTCGGTGACCGGCCTCAGAAGCTTCCTGATCCCCGCGCTGCGACATAATTCCTGACCCGCTCAATTGGATCAGGAAGAGGGCGCGCTGCATTTGCGTTCGCAAGCTGTCCCATCAGCGAGATGTAATGGCGGAATTTGCTATCTAGGAATCAATGCCCGACCGCACAAACGGGAGTCTACTTCCGATTTGCTGCCGCCTTCTCCGCGATCGTCGCCATCCGGCTGATTGCCGCCGCAAGCCTGCCCGTGCCATGGCTCGACGGGTCAGAAACTCGGGACGGCTTATGGATGATGGGGACACATTGGCAAGGCTTGTGGTAACCCTATTGCAGGCTCAACCGGGCCAGGGCGACGCAATCAGGGGCTCTCGCATACAACCGGTGGTTGGTTACTCCCGGATCATCTGCGATTTAAATCAAATACGTCTAAGGATATTGACGATTGCGCGACCCTCACCTCGTAGACGGCTAACGCGGGCGGCAACTGAGAGGGTAAAATGACAAGCGATTTTTCCGCCGCGCGAGTGCATCTAGATCGAGCGTATCATTATCTGCGAGGTGATGACCCGATGAGCCGGAGGGGGCGCGAAGCCTTGGATTTGCTAATTGAGGCAGTTGCCGGCGAGGAGTTCAAGCAGCCGAGCCAAAACGCGGACGTGCTAATGTTTCCGATGGGGCGTCGCTTCTGAGGCGATCTCCAAGGTGGCAATCATGAGCGCCCGTCACGGCATGAGCCGAGTCGGCAATCGAATGGGAGTCCGAGGCCTGTCGCTCACAAACTTTGGAATTTCGCTGCGCCTATTGTCATGGGCGGCAGCTATTCCGGAATGGCCGCCGCCCGGCAGTTCCGCCGCGCCCGCGCCCGGTTCCTGGTGATCGACGCTGGGTTGCGGCCGAGCGCTTTTCCAGCCATTTGCCTGCCTTCCTGTCCGAGGACGGCGTCGATCCGGCCGAGATCAGGAACGGTCGCCTGAGCAGCTTTCGTGCTACGCGACCCCCTTCTACGACGGAACGGCCGAACGGGTGAGGAGCCGCGACGGTTTCGGCTCCTACTACCCGACGGCCTCCGCGGAGAGCCGTCGAGTTTTCGCTGCCGGCGTTTCAGATGCGCTGCCAAGGGCCAATGGGCTGGCGGAGATATGGGGAAACAGCGTTCCACCGACCCTGATGTATGACTGTGAACTCTATCGGGACGGTTCGGCGTGGTTGCTGCCGATCCTGCTCGGTCCACCAGGCACTTCGTCTGTCCGAATGAGACCGCTGCTTTGCGCTGCGGGGCGAATGCCCATTTTTCCATAATCATTGCATATATCAATGCTAGGAAGGTCCGAATTTGAAACGAAAACAAATGGGGCGAGGCTTATGATGTTGAGCCGTAGCCGAGGCAAATCGCCTGCACAGCTTTTCCGCTATCTGTCGGCCAAGTGGCCGGCGGCGTTCAATCCGAAAGCGCCCAGACCGCTCAAGATCGGCATCCATCATGACATTCGCGTGCTTGACGGCGAACTGTCTGATGATGAATTAAGGAGAGCCCTGCTGGCGTATACCAAGATGGCCAGATACTTGGCGAGACTGGATGCCGGCGCCGCACGGGTCGATCTCGATGGCAAGCCGGCCGGCGTGGTCTCGGATGCCGACGCGGCGACCGCCAAGGCTTTGCTGAGGGCCCGCAAGCAGAAACAAGAGGGGAAGCAAACGCCGGAGCCAAGGGTAGAGCCTCAACCGCCAGCCAAACCAAAACCGAAGCGGACCGCCGTGTTCAAGGAGAAGAATACGGCCGACAGCCCGACCGGCATAGTCGTTGAGACGAAGCGTCGCCGGTCATTCCGAAAACCGATGACTTGATCGCCGCTGAGCGATAGCTCGTGCCGACCGGGACAGCCCTCAGGCACGTTGCGCCCCGGCCAATCCGAATTGCCGCGATCGCAATGCCGCATTCGCGCTGGCGAAACGGAGTGGTCGGTCAACCCTTCTTCGGGATGAACGAAGGCCGGATGCTATTCCGATGGTCGTTCTGGCCACCGCCGCGACCGCTATCGTTCGGAATGGCAATTAGGTCGATGCCGGCCCATATTGACTGTGGCCGCTTCACGAGCCCACGCTTCTGTTTGATCTCGACGGCAAGGGGCCGCTGCTGCCTCATGCTCTCGGCGACTTGGGGAGGTGCAAATATTATCTAGGCCGATTGCACGGTTTCGCCACCGCTCCCTCATACTCTTGAACGGTTTCGAATCGTTGATTGTCTTCGAAGCCCCGACGCCAGCGGCTCTCCGCCGCATTCGTGCCCGCGCGCGCTTCTAGTCCTGCTTTCACGACCAGCTCTACTACAACCATACGGTCGGTGTACGCGCCGAACATTTCCGGCCGGATCCGACTTCAAGGAAAAGGGCGGCATCGCTGCCGCCCTTTTCCGTATCTGGAGGCTGATAGAGGCTGGATTAGAAATCCATGCCGCCCATGCCGCCCATGCCGCCGCCGCCCATGCCGCCAGGCATGCCGCCGCCAGCCGACTCCTTCTTCGGAGCCTCCGCGATCATGGCTTCGGTGGTGACCAGCAGGCCGGCGACCGAGGCCGCGTCCTGGAGAGCGGTGCGCACGACCTTGACCGGATCGACGATACCCATGGCGATCATGTCGCCATACTCGCCGGTCTGGGCGTTGTAGCCGAAGGTCGCGCCCTTGTTCTCGAGGATCCTGCCGGCAACGATCGATGCTTCCGCACCGGCGTTGGCCGCGATCTGGCGGGCCGGAGCCTGCAGCGCGCGACGCACGATGGCGATGCCGGCGGCCTGGTCGGAGTTGACGCCGACCGCGTTGATGCTCAGCGAAGCGCGCAGCAGGGCGACGCCGCCGCCGGGAACGATGCCTTCTTCCACGGCCGCGCGGGTCGCGTTGAGGGCGTCATCGACGCGGTCCTTCTTTTCCTTGACTTCCACTTCCGTCGCGCCGCCGACGCGGATCACCGCAACGCCGCCGGCGAGCTTCGCCAGACGTTCCTGCAGCTTTTCCTTGTCGTAGTCCGAGGTGGTCTCCTCGATCTGCTGCTTGATCTGGGCAACGCGGCCCTGGATCTCTTCTTTCTTGCCGGCGCCGTCGACGATGGTGGTGTTCTCCTTGGAGATCGACACCTTCTTGGCGCGGCCGAGCATGTTGAGGCCGACATTCTCGAGCTTGATGCCGAGGTCTTCCGAAATGACCTGGCCACCGGTGAGGATGGCGATGTCTTCCAGCATGGCCTTGCGGCGATCACCGAAGCCCGGCGCCTTGACGGCGGCGATCTTCAGGCCACCACGCAGCTTGTTGACGACGAGCGTGGCCAAGGCCTCGCCTTCGACGTCTTCCGAGATGATGAGCAGCGGCTTCGAGGTCTGCACGACGGCTTCGAGAACCGGCAGCATGGCCTGCAGGTTGGAGAGCTTCTTCTCGTGCAGGAGGATGTAGGCGTCTTCCAGATCCGCAACCATCTTGTCGGCGTTGGTGACGAAGTAGGGCGAGAGGTAGCCGCGGTCGAACTGCATGCCTTCGACGACTTCGAGTTCGGTCTCGGCGGTCTTGGCTTCCTCGACCGTGATGACGCCTTCGTTGCCGACCTTCTGCATCGCTTCCGCGATCATCTTGCCGACCGACTCGTCGCCATTGCCGGCGATGGTGCCGACCTGGGCAACTTCCTCGGAGGTCTTGATCTTCTTGGCGTTCTTGATCAGCGTCGCGACGACTTCGGTCACGGCGAGGTCGATGCCGCGCTTCAGGTCCATCGGGTTCATGCCGGCGGCAACGGCCTTGTGGCCTTCCTGAACGATCGACTGCGCCAGAACGGTCGCGGTCGTGGTGCCGTCGCCGGCGATGTCGTTGGTCTTCGAAGCGACTTCGCGGATCATTTGCGCGCCCATGTTCTCGAACTTGTCGGAAAGTTCGATCTCCTTGGCGACGGTGACGCCGTCCTTGGTGATGCGCGGCGCGCCGAACGACTTGTCGATGACGACGTTGCGGCCCTTGGGGCCGAGCGTGACCTTCACCGCGTCGGCGAGGATGTTGATGCCGTGCAGCATGCGCTCGCGGGCATCACGGGAGAATTTTACGTCTTTGGCAGCCATATTTAGCTCCTGGCAGGGGCTCGCATCGAGCCCTAAGATTCAAGATTCAGTTGATGGAAAGGCCTGATATCAGCCGATGATGCCCATGATGTCGGATTCCTTCATGATCAGAAGGTCTTCGCCATTGAGCTTGACTTCCGTGCCCGACCACTTGCCGAACAGGATGCGGTCGCCGTCCTTGACGTCCAGCGGGATCAACTTGCCAGCTTCGTCGCGGGCGCCGGAGCCGACGGCGATGATCTCGCCTTCCTGCGGCTTTTCCTTAGCCGTATCGGGGATGATGATCCCGCCCGCGGTCTTGGATTCGGATTCGACCCGACGAACGACCACGCGGTCGTGAAGCGGACGGAACTTCGACTGTGCCATTTTGGATATCCCTGTGCGGAAGTTGAACGGTTCTCCGTTGCCGGAGCCTGGTTAGCACTCGCCAGCGGGGAGTGCTAACGTGGCGGTGAGATAGGCTGTAGGTTCGTACTGGTCAAGACGGATGAACGGACGGCCGAAGAGCCAAAAGATTTGGAATCGGCCCGGAGGCCTGGCTCCCATTGCGGCGCATCCCAATGCCTAGACGCGTTTCGGCCGTAAGCTATGGGCCGACTTTTGTGTCTTATTTGGAATGTGAAATTATGTGAAATTATCGAGCAGTCGGCCGGAATCGACGGCCAGCCGAACAGTCTTGAGCTTTTTGCAATTCATCCCTAACCTGGAGTTGCATCGCCAAAGAAGCGTTCCTCGCTTCGAGCGGGCTCTTGCCGACGATGATCGGAATGTCGCCTTGAGGATGATATTCCCCTCGGTCCGGGTAGCCTGTCGAAGCGAAATCTTCGACCAGTTGTTTCCGGAGCCCGGTATCGTGATGAAATACACAGACGTTGAACCAGGTCTTCAAGACGAAGTCCCTTGGTCGGACAGCCTGACCGCCTACGACAAGGAACACTTCAAGACTTACGCGAGGTTCCTGGACGCCTCCGCCGACGAGGCCAGTTATGAGGAGATGGCGCAGGTCATCCTCGGCATCGATCCGGCGGAAGAGCCGGTGCGCGCGCGGAAAGCAGCGCGAAGCCATCTCGATCGGGCGAACTGGATGATGACCACCGGTTACAAGGAGTTGTTCGGGTAAATAAGGTGAACGGGCGGCGACACACGCTGCTTGTTCAGACGTGATCACGGCCGTCCGCCACAAGAATGGCATGACATCCGGGCCTGCGGGATAGGTCTATTCATTGTCAAACCCCGCTGCTCGTATAGGCAGAATATTCGCTGCGCCGATGCGTCTGGCGTGACCATGCAGGTCAGCGGCCGCTCGTCATACCTGGCCGGCGCAGCTAAGGCGGAGAAGATGAAGCCGTGTTCTGTTGGCGGGTCAAAGCCGGACCATGTTCCAATGGTCTTCGTCGGGACCATGTAGCTATGCCATCTGGTGATCCACCGCGGCAGCAGAGCCGCCGCCGTGTCGCTCGCTTGGGCAGACCGGCGCTAGCCGGCTTGCTCGCGTGGGGAACATCACGCCGCTATTTTCTCTTGAGATCGTCATCGCCCTGACAACACACTTTGCTAGGTCGCGAATGTCGACGGGGGTGCCTGTTCACGCACCAGCTGTTCAGCAGGTCGGGAGAATCGATGAACTCTGAAACTTTCAGCAGCCCACTTTTCGTACGACATGCAGCGTACATCGTGCAAGAGATTGCCAGTCTTGCGGACGCTGTCGATTTCCTCAATGAATGGCCACCAGATCGCAGAGACCTGGTCCACGAAGCCGCCCTCAAGGCGTGCTATGATGCATACGACGGGCGAAAGCCTGTAAGTGCAGCGCGCAATGCCTTTTTCGGCTTCGCGAAGCGGGCCGCTATATTGGAGGATGCAACCTTCGCCATGCAATGGCTCGCTGCCTGCAAGTCGGGCAACGGAAAAGAGCGAGCCTAGGCTCGGCGAGCCCTGCGAGGCTGGTCAAGAGGGCATTGTCGACATTCAGGGCAGCGGAACCGGCTCGGCTCGGCTAAGAAGTGGAACTGGGCCTCTTGACGTATAATCGCCTTTTGGGGGGGCCGAGAGATGACCGGCTCGAGGAGATTTGAGAGGCCGGTTGTTGTCCGGGTTGGCCGCCACAGCACAGAGCGTAGCGAGCGCGCCTGAACTGGTTTCGCTAACTACCGGATTTTGTCCCTGCATTTCGCTCGGTTTCATTCCGCCAATGCTGATTTTGAAATCTTCGTCCGCGCATCCGGCCGACTACGTTTAATCGAACTATGAGATCGAACAGGACCGCCGCATTGGCAAGTCCTCTGCCGTACCTCAGCAAAGCTGGCTGAAATGTTCTCCTGCGTCCCGGCAAGAGCGAATGAACGCGCGGTAAGGCATGGTTTGGTCCCCCGCCATTTCCTGTTCTGCGCAGATCATGCCGATAGCAGCTGCGCGCTCCAGAATGACCCTCGAGAGATAAAGTTAGGCTGTGACCTTCTTGCCAGTCCGCTTCGCCGGCGCCGGCGTTGCCGACTCTTTCGGTTTGCGGCCGAGCCCCATGGTCACGCCGAGCGCGCCGCAGCGTAGTCCGGCGCGACCATCGGATAATCCGCCGGCAGGCCCCATTTGGCGCGATATTCGTCCGGGGTCAGCCCATAGTGGGTTGAAAGATGGCGTTTTAGCGATTTGAATTTCTTGCCGTCCTCAAGGCAGATGATGTAGTCTGCCATCATCGACTTCTTGATCGGAACA
>NZ_RQXT01000087.1 GCF_003863365.1 Mesorhizobium tamadayense
AAAGCTGAGGAAGGGCTCCTACTTCCCCAGCTTCCTGGAGCCGCGTCGCATGGCCGAGAAGGCGCTCACCGCGGTCATCCAGGAGGCCTACGTGCAGGGCATCTCGACGCGCTCGGTCGACGACCTGGTCAAGGCGATGGGCGCGAGCGGCGTCTCCAAAAGCCAGGTGAGCCGGCTCTGCGAGGAGATCGACGGCAAGGTGAAGGCCTTTCTCGAGCGGCCGATCGAGGGCGATTGGCCATATCTGTGGATCGACGCCACCTACCTGAAGGTGCGCCGCGGCGGCCGCATCGTCTCGGTCGCCGTCATCATCGCTGTCGGCGTCAACGCGGACGGCCGCCGCGAGGTGCTCGGCATGGAGGTCGGCACCTCGGAGGCCGAGCCGATCTGGACCGAGTTCCTGCGCAAGCTGACCCGTCGCGGCCTGCGCGGCGTCAAGCTTGTCGTCTCCGATGCTCATGAGGGCCTCAAGGCCGCCGTCACCAAGGTGCTCAGCGCCACATGGCAGCGCTGCCGGGTCCACTTCATGCGAAACGTGCTGGCGCACGCCGGCAAGAGCGGCCGCAGGGTCGTCTCGACCTTCATCGCCACCGCCTTCGCCCAGGAGACGCCCGAGGCTGCCAGCGCCCAATGGCGTGCCGTCGCCGACCAGATCCGGCCGAAGGTGCCGAAGCTGGCGACAATCATGGACGAGGCCGAGCCCGACGTGCTGGCCTACATGACCTTCCCCAAGGAGCACCGCGCCAAGCTGCACTTGACCAACCCCATCGAGCGTCTCAACGGCGAGATCAAGCGGCGCACCGAGGTCGTCGGCATCTTCCCCAATGACGATGCCATTGTCCGTCTCGTCGGCGCGTTGCTGCTTGAACAGAATGATGAATGGGCCGTGCAGCGGGCGCGCTACATGACTCTTGAGACCATCAGCCAGATGAGCGATGATCCGCTCATCAGCCTGCCGGCAGTGGCGCGCTGATCAATTCCGGCCCATGCCGGAGAGCACGGCGACAATGCCGTCAGCTACACCACTCCAGTGGGCACGATCGACAAAAGTCATGAGGCTCGATCCTACTCCGTCCCGCTAGTAGGCCAGCTTGAACCTGATTCATTCCAAATTGCCGCACTGAGATCTGGAATCAATTCATCTCAAGTGCGCTCACGCGACATATAAACTGCCACGACTTCAGTCACGACGCCTCATGAATTTTAGTATTATTTCAGGCTACTTTGCCGCCATCCGAATGAGTAATCGATCAGACAAAAGGGTTAGCAAGCGTGGACCTGCTCTACGCGGACGAACTCCGGCAGGATTGCCGAAACAGAGCAGAGGCCGCATAGGACCGAGGTTCTCGAGGACTTTGTGTCGAGGATCGAGGTTCTCTTCGCTTGGTCGATTCGACGTCCATCAGGTCATCGAAATTCCGGACGCGGTCCGCGTCGAGATGGAAGCTATCAAATGGTGGGATGAGTTTCCTTCGTGAGCGGCCTTCGATGCGGCGCATTTGCGGCACCCGCTACCCGCTCACCCCACCACAGTTTCTTTGGGCCGCCGCTTGCTACTAGTTGCTTACTAGTTGCCCGCTTCAACTAATTTGAAAGGATTTAGTGATTCGCTTTTGACGTCACTATTGGCGGCGGAGGGAATCATGGCGGCGAAGGAGATTTCGGTAAAGCGATATGTGGTGCGATTAAGCGCGGATGAGCGTGAGCAGCTCGAAGCGCTTATCAGCAAGGGAAAGAGCCTTGCGCAACGGCTGCTGAAGGCGCGGATCTTGTTGAAGGCCGACGTCTCGGAAGCCGGTGAAGGCTGGAGTGACAGCCGGATTGTCGAGGCTCTGGAGACCAGCGTTTCGATGGTTTACCGGGTGCGCAAGCAACTGGTGGAAGAGGGCCTTGAGGCGGTGTTGAGCCGCAAGCAACGGGCGACGCCGGCCGTACCGTCGATCTTTGACGGCGAGAAGGAGGCCAAACTGATTGCCTTGGCTTGCTCTAAACCGCCCAAGGGACGCACGCGCTGGACGTTGCGGTTACTGGAGAACAAGGTCGTGGAACTCGGCATCGTCGAGCGCGCCAGCGACTCAACGATCGGGCGGACGCTTAAAAAAACGCTCTCAAACCGCATCGGCGGCAATGCTGGGTCATTCCGCCAAAGGCGAACAGTGCGTTCGTAGCGGCGATGGAAGATATCCTGGCCGTGTACACGCGGCCGCACGATCCCGATTGCCCGCTGGTTTGCCTGGACGAGACCTCAAAGCAACTGCTTGCCGAAACGCGCGTGCCGATCCCGATGAAAGCGGGACGCCCGGCCCGCTTCGATTACGAGTACGAGCGCCACGGCACCGCCAACCTCTTCATGATGTTTGCTCCGCTCGAGGGCTGGCGCCGAGTCAAGGTCACGGATCGCCACACCGCCGTGGATTATGTCACGTCTTGAAGGATCTGGCCGATATCCACTTCCCGCGTGCCCGCACCATCGTTCTGGTCCAGGACAATCTCAACATCCACAGCAAGGCGTCACTCTACGAGGCCTTTCCGGCCGCCGAAGCCAGGCGGCTGGTCGAACGCTTCGAATGGCACTACACCCCCAAGCACGGCAGTTGGCTCGATCTGGCAGAGTCCGAACTCGGCGTCCTATCGTCCCAGTGCCTCGATCGCCGCATTCCCGACAAGCAAACCCTCATCGACCAAGTCGCCGCCTGGGAGCAGGAGCGAAACGCCAATCACACCAAGGCCAACTGGCACTTCACAACCTCCAATCGCCCCTGTGCCGTTCGAAAGCAGGCGACGGCTGATTGTCTGCGGTCGCACAGAAGAGTCCATTCCGAAGTTTGGGTGGAACCCTTCCGGGGTGGTAGCGTTTCCGCCGGGCGAAAGAGTTCCTCCTATGGCCGACGAACCCGACAAGCCCAGAGCGATGAACAGCCCGGTAGTGCAACGCTTGGTTAAAGAAACGGGCGTTACCTTCGAACAGGCTCGCGACCTTGTGAGTCTTTTGGGCAGTGTCAATTGGGCGTCGCTCTTGCGAGAAGCCAAGTTGCTGATCCGAGGCCGCTAAAATTCAAACTGAACCACAATCGCGATTCCGTCTGAGCGCGGGCTCGGGCGCGGGAGCGGCGAAATTCAGGCCAGCCGGAGGCGCCAGGACGCGCGGGACGCTTCGGCGGTGTAGACCAGCGGCGGCAAAGAACGCGCGCTGGCCGGACTACTAGCGGCCCAGCGGCCAAGGGCGGGGGGCTTGGGGTTTGACTGCGGGGCTATCGATTGGAGGCATGGTCGGGCACGGTCTGCGAAACTCTAAGCCGCTTGAAATCTTCGATGCGATGGATAGCCCGGCCTGCAGGGTTCGGCACTCGAAATCAGGCCGGGCTACGCTCCGTCCAAGTGGCGGGGACGGAGCGCACTTAGAATGTTCTTTAGCCAATCGACGCGCAAGCCCGTTCCTAAGCTCGCATTCTCCGCCTCCTAGAAGCGAACTCGCGTCTTCTCCGCTGCCTTCTTAGCGATCTCGGTGCGGCGCTCCGGTGTCATGTTGGCGGCGCGCTTCCGCCCTTCGAACCAAGCTCTTTGGCGGTGGCGTTCTTGCCGTCGTCGGCTTCCTCGCCAGGGGCAATCCGCATGAAGCGAACCGCGTTGCCGATCACGTCGGCGGGCTTCTGGCCTTTAGGTCCGGTTAGCATCGGCGCGTTGCTCCGTGCCCTCTTACAGATATCATCCAATTTTTCGCGGACCCGGTCGTTGTCAAACAGCAGCTTGGCACGCGGGAATCCTGCTTCGGCGCTGTAGGAGAGCAGCGACAGAAACGCGCGCGGCCGGGGGCTTCAGAAGCCTCAGTGAGTGTGCTCCAGTAGTCTGGTCACCGCGGCCTCACGAGGATGTTCGGAGTTCGCGCGATCAATACCGTCCACGGTGATGGCGAACATTCCGTTTTCGATCCTTGCTATCCAGCCCTTTGCCTTCAGATACCAGAGATGAAACTCCAGATGCTCACGCGGGCAGCCCGACAGGCGCTCGAGTTCTTCATCGCCGATGCCGGGATTGTTGACGTCTTGTCGACGTTTCACATAAAGAAGCGACCGCAGCTTGGCCTGGACGACGACGTCCCGTTCAAGCCCCTTGGCGTCGCTGGCTTCCTCGGTCAGCTCGCGGCGAAGGCTCAAATGGTCTTTATACTGGACATCGTATTGGGCGCGTTTGACCGGATCTTTGAGCGTGTTATGGGCTTCTACGATTTCGCTGAAGCGTGATTCATTGCCGGTATCCCGATTGTCGGGATGGTAGCGCATGGCAAAATAACGGAATATCCGTTCAATCGTTTCCGAGTTGGCTCGCGGACTGATCTCTAACAGTTCGTAGTAATCTATGAACAAGGTGTTCCCCCGATAACACGCGGAGCAGGATGTTATATTGCTCGGGGCCACGCAATGGCGACCGAAGGCCCAATGCATCGCGCAGAAGGTCCGACGATGCTTAAAATTGTCTGGAACGACTGAAGACGCGGATGGCGGGGCTCCCAAGCGGCCCGGCAGCCAACCAGTCTTCGGGGGAAGTGGTGAGCCGCCGGGCCATGGGAACACCTGTGACCACTGGGTAGCCACCCAACTCGTCAAGGATGCTGACGGCATCCGCCTCTACACGAAGACCGGGATCGACTGGACGGCCAAATATCGGCCCCTTGCGGCAGAAGCCGCGGCGCTCAAGGCGGCGAACTTCATCATCGAGGGCGAGACGATCGTCACCAACGAGGCGGGGCTTTCAGACTTCCACGCGTTGCGCTGGGCCATCACCAGGCGCCCGCAAGACCTCTATTTCGTCGCGTTCGACCTGCTGCATCTCAACGGCCACGAGCTGCGCGACATGCCCCTGAAGGACCGCCGCGAGATTCTGCACGCGCTGATTCCCGACGGTGGGCGCATCCAATTCAGCGAAGCCCTGCCGGGCACCGGCGATGCCGTCTACCACCTGGCCTGCGAAGCTGGCTTGGAGGGCGTCGTTTCGAAGCGGCTGGACAGCGTCTACCGCAGTGGCCCGACGATGAACTGGCGCAAGATCAAGTGCTTCGTCGAGAAGGAAATGGACATCATCGGCGTGCAGCGCGAGCCGGGGAAGCCGGCGATGGTGCTGATAGCCGATCAAGGCCGTTATATGGGCGGCGCCTTCGTCACCTTCAAAGTTGACAAGCGGCAGCCAGCTATGGGACCGCGTTCAGGGTAAGGTCGGCGCTCCACCCCCGAAAGGGCTTGCGAAGGAAAAGGCCGAGTGGCTGAGGCCAGGCCTCGTAGGCCGGGTGAAGTTCCTGAGAGGCGAGGAGAAGCTCCGCCACGCCTCGCTTAAGGACTTCCACGAAGAACATTAACTGTTGCTAATGTGTTACAGCGCGCCGCGTCATGCGTCTATAAGCTGGCGTGCGTTGGCTGGATTCATAGGCGGACCGTCCAGCGAATGTCGGTCAAATGAGGGCACCTGTGAAGAAGACCTACGAGAAGCCTACTCTTGCAAGGCGAGAAAAGCTGAGCGTTGTTACTGCCCGGCCGCCTTCGTCGCTGGCTGGGTAGGCGAAACACGGGAGCGGCCCGGTAGCCTTGGTCAGTTTGGGCGATCAAAGGCCGCCGGGCCTAACCGGCGGGATAGCTAAGGGGACTTGTGCTAAGGGCACCGGCTGTCGATGAATATACGCTCCTGCTAAAATATCCGGGCGCATACATAAGGCGAAGTCTTCCACCTCTTTAGAGTGCCTTTCCCGCGCGGATCATCGCCCTCGCAATTGCCAACTCGGCCTCGACCTTGGCGTTTTCCTTTTGCGTCATGTTGTCGGCCGCGATCAGCCGGCGGAGGGAGCGCATCACTTCTTCGCGCTGCCAGCCGGCCTCCAACATGCAATCGACAATGGCTTGAAAGCCGGGCTCCATCGCCTCTTGGCAGTCTATCTCTCGGTCGGCGTACTCGCGCTCATGCTCTTTGGTGCCGTGATCATGCGTTGCCATCCACAGCGCTCTCCTCGTCGAGGGAATACGGCACCGGCAGATAGGCGTTGGCGATCAGCCAATCACCCACGATCGTTCTTACGAGCTCTGTTTTCGACTGGCCTATCTCAACCGCCAAGCCGGAAAGGGATTCCTCGACGTTCGGCTATAGGGCAAGCCCGGTCACATTCCTGAGCATAAGTGCTGCCCGTCGAAGCATGATCTGCAAATCCGCGCGGGAGATTTCAGCGATTTGATCGGCCGCCGCCTCAAGTTCGCTGAAAATGGTCATGCGGGACATCAATGCCTCCATCACAGATAGCGCTCGCCTTCGCCGCGGTGCTCAAAGCAGAACCAGTGCGGCGCCTGCTTCGGCTTGGCGAAACCCCAACCGGCATCCTTGCTGCAGCCGTCGTGCTCGCAAACGTGGTGCTGCACACCGGGCGGGGTCGCGTATTCGGGTCGCGGCAGTCTGATTTCTTCGCTCAAAGGCAACAGTGAACGAAATGAGAACAAAAGAGTCAAGCGGCCCCTTGACCGGACAGGAATATGTTCACAATTCGAATGCATGCCCGAGCAACCGGAAAAGTGGCCGCGAGGAGCCGCCTGGACCCTGACGCATGCCCATGATGCCGGGCAGGTGGCGGGCATCCGCTGCGCCCGCTGCAATCTCACGCGCTATTATAAGCCGCTCGAGTTGCGCGAGGTCATCGGCAACGTCACGATCGACGAGGTAAGGGAGAAGGTTCGCTGCCAGCAGTGCAAGAGCCGGGAGTGGATGAGAGCTCAGCTATTCCACCCAGCCGGAGAGCAGGCCCACACGATCCGCTTCCGGCGCCTTATAGAAATCCGGTAGGAGAAGCGGATGGTATGGAGGGACGAGTAGGATGCCAATCTACAACCATCCCGACACCGACACCGACAAAACTCGTTACCAATACAGCGCTCAGATCGCCGGTAGCGGGGCCGGGTGGCGGGATGGAAGGTTGGCGTTCTTCGCGCTGCCGGTTCTTGAGGGCCACCGGGTCGGGGACAAAATTGTGGTCAAAAATAAGGACATCAGTGCCAAGAGGATTGCGGACATCAGTGGCAAGGACCAGCTTGGAAATGACGTCACGCTTAGCAAGTACAGCAACGGCCAGGATTGGATCCTGATCGACATCTGCGCACAGTGGTGTGGCCCTTGCAATTTCGCCGCTCAAAAGATGCGCGACTTCCTTGACAGCATCAACGGCACCAAGGGCAGGGCTACCGCCAATACAGTGCCGTTACCGAAATCGTTTGCTAAACGCCGTTTCCTGGCCGCTGTGCGTGTTTAGATTCAGCTCGTTTCAACCATGCTTGCGACGTTCTTGTTGAACCTTGCCCGTTAGGCCTCGCAAACGGCAAGAATCGCGCACTCCTTCACCGCCGTCGCGGACAACCCAAATAGCCTATCAGCATGCCTGAAATTTCGCATACCGGACTGCTCTCCCGCAAAATCTCTGACCTCTGCCGTCTCCGTTTGGAGCCGATCGTGTCTCCTGCTGAGAGTACGCGGATTAGAGAATTTCTCCTCGGGCTGATCGCACGGTCTCAAATGCCTCCGCGAAAACCCCGCGGATATGACTGGAGAGAAATCGCCATCCATGCGGCCTCGACGATCACACGATGCGAGCGGCCAGGACCACGATCGAGCGCGCGTTGGACGCGATCGTCCGCAGCATGAAAGACTCGTCGAAGCCGGCAATTGGAGCTTCCAGCCGCGCCAGCCCAGAACGTCCTCGGCGACGCCAGCCACAGCAGGCGGAAGCCTCGCACGGTCGGAGCGCGAATCTGCGGTAGACCGGCAGAAGCCTGGCATTAAACCGCGTGCTATCGAGGAGTTCCCCAAAAAGAGATCGGACCGACCGGCCCGCTTCTAGTCCAACAGCATCCTCGCGCGAGCCCACCATCGCGTGCCAGATCTGTCTGGGACCAAAGACCCGCGTGGATTAGCAAGAGACTGGTGTTGGTTCTTCCTCTAATTTTGGTCTGAAGAACCTGACCGGAGGAATCGCCATGACAGCCCCACGTCCGTCCAAAACGCATATCGGAAATCATCGGCTGCATCCGGAAACGTTGATGTTGAGCTACGGCTTCGACCCTCAGCTGTCAGAAGGTGCGGTCAAGCCGCCGGTGTTCCTCACCTCGACATTCGTGTTCCGATCTGCCGAAGAGGGGCGCGACTTCTTCGATTTCGCCTCTGGACGCAAGGAACCGGCGAGCGGAACCGGAGCCGGGCTGGTCTACTCCCGCTTCAATCATCCCAACAGCGAAATCGTCGAGGATCGCCTGGCAATATATGAAGGGGCCGAGGCCTGCATCCTGTTCTCGTCCGGCATGTCGGCCATCGCTACCACCCTGCTTGCCTTCGCCCGCCCGGGTGACGTCATCGTGCATTCGCAACCGCTTTATGGCGGTACTGAAACTCTGCTGGCCAAAACCCTGGCCAATTTTGGCGTCGGCGCTGTAGGTTTCGCCGATGGTGTCGATGAATCAGCCATTCGCGCGGCGGCCGATGAAGGTTGCAGGAATGGTCGCGTATCGGTCATCTTCATCGAAACGCCTTCCAACCCGACCAACACGTTGGTCGATTTCATGGCTGTCGGCCGCATCGCCGACGAGATCGCCGCCAAACAGGGCGAGCGCCCGGTCGTTGTGTGCGACAATACTTTGCTTGGACCGGTGTTTCAGCGTCCGCTTGACCACGGCGTTGACGTTTCCGTCTACTCCCTGACCAAATATGTCGGTGGCCATTCCGATCTGATCGCCGGCGCGGCACTTGGCAGCAAGGTCGTCGCCAAATCGATAAAGGCGCTCAGGGGGGCGATCGGC
This sequence comes from Mesorhizobium tamadayense, assembly GCF_003863365.1. Classification (GTDB taxonomy): domain Bacteria; phylum Pseudomonadota; class Alphaproteobacteria; order Rhizobiales; family Rhizobiaceae; genus Mesorhizobium; species Mesorhizobium tamadayense. Next base: position 8,814 of record NZ_RQXT01000087.1, read on the forward strand.
ACGCAGCTCGATCCGCACTCGTGCTGGATGCTCGGCCGCTCGCTGGAAACGCTGAGCATTCGCATGGAGAAAGCCAACGCCAATGCCCGTATCGTCGCCGAATTCCTGGCCGACCACCCGAAGGTCGCAAGGGTGGCCTATTTGCCATTCCTCGGCGACGACACTGCGGCCGCAGGGGTATTCAGGACGCAATGCACGGGCGCCGGATCGACGTTCTCGTTCGACATCCGCGGTGGTCAGGCCGCGGCGTTCGCGTTCCTCAACGCGCTTCAGATATTGAAACTTGCCGTCAGTCTTGGCGGCACGGAATCGCTTGCTAGCCACCCTGCCGCCATGACCCATTCGGGTGTGCCCAAAGACGTTCGGGAACGAATCGGCGTTCTAGAGTCGACGATAAGGCTGTCGATCGGCGTCGAGCACCCCGACGACCTTGTTGCCGATATAACCCAGGCGCTTGCCCTCGCCTGAATTCCCCAGATTTCTGGTGGGCGGACTGGCGTCCATCGTGTCGCGATTTGGCGCGTCTAGGGGGTCACCTTGAACCCACCCGCGGTTTTTTGACCGGGGAGGGGGTCATGGCCGCTGAAAAAGGCGCGGCCGCTCCCCCGACGCTCCCCGCGACCAGTCCAGCACTGGCAAGACGCCCGCACCGACAGGCTTTGCTGGCCGGCACCCTAACGCTTGCAGGAGTATGCTGCCTAAGGCCGATTCAAAGAGACGCCGGGGGAGATACTAAGCTCGCTCTGCCTATGAAGTATCCATCCGGCGGAGGACGCCTTGCCAAGTTCATGTCGGAAGTTGACGCTCTGCTCCCCGAACCTGGATGGCGAAGTAGAGCTGGTCGCCAGCGAATGCCGGTGCGCGATGGCGGCCAGTTGGTCTGAGCGTTATCTCTTCATGCACTGCCCGGAGCCGCCGGGATCGCAGACTTCTCCTACACCGCAATCGAAATCGCGTGTGCAGGCGGGCGGCGACAAGGGCGGGGCGAGGACGATATAAGGCGTATGGACCCTGTCGCCAGGCGGCACGAAAGCCGGCGCTCGCTCGCCTGCGTCACCGAGCGTGCGGATATAGAGATAGAGCGACTTCTTGTCCTCATCGCTCATAGCCCGTACATTATACTGTGGCATCGGTGGATAAGTCCCAAGGCCTCGAAGATATGAAACGAAGCCGTCGGCTGTGAGGTCGACGGCCGTCAGCCGCAGGTTTGCCGCATAGCTGGTTCCCCACGGTCCCTGAAAGCCGAGTGCATTTCCCTTGAGAGCCTTGGCCGGATCAATCTTGCCGCCACTTTCGCTATATCCTTCGGTGTGGCAATCGTGGCAGCCGCCGATGATGGAGATGTAGAGTCCTCGCTCGACCGAAGGTTCCCCTGCCGCCGGCGTGGCATTGAGAGCAAGCGCGGCAATGCACATCAACCAATATGCACGCATCGCATTCCCCTTCCTTGGTCGAGCGATGTCCATCAGATGACCGGCTTGTTGGGACTGAGTCTGTCGCAAACTCGTACCGGTTGCAACACCGGGTGATGATAGTTCTTGTCGTCTACGCGCTTCAATTCTATGACTGACCCGACCTCCTCGACTTCGCCGGCGTCGACCCCATACGCGCGAAGATGTCGCGCAGCTCCTGGCGCACCTGTACAGGAACGGGCACCGAACCGCGGCGCAGTTGAACGCCGCACTTAGCCCCGCGATCCTTCAGGCGCGTTTCGGGTAGCCCGCGGCGCCCCCACCTAGCAAATACCCTCATCAGCGCGTCCCTCGGATGTTGCGGTCAATTCTATTGCACGGCGCGGCCAGCCGAAAATCCCTCCCAAGAAGGAAGGAATACGACTATGGCACGGGGACTTCCGCGAACAAGGCTGGTTTGATCAGAAGCGGTCGAATGAGTTGAGTTGGCAGGAAGCAGTCCAACATTCCCTCCGCTACTCCACAGACAGCTGCCTGTCCGATCGGGCGACAAAATAAAGGACGATAATCGCAGCAAAAACCAGGATGTTGATGATCGAGGAAAGTGCGTAAAGCTCCGGTTTGACGCCATAGCGCAGAGCGCCCCAGGCGACCGACGGCATCGTTGGGGTAGCGCCCAGCAGGTAGAATGAGATGTCCAGGCCATTGAGCGACAGCACGAAGGCAACGATCAGGCTGCTAAGGATCCCCGACCAGGTTAGCGGCAGCATCACCTCGAAAAAGACGCGGACCGGCGAGGCGCCGCAAACAACCGCCGCCTCGTTCATCCGCCAGTCGTACCGGTAGAGCAGGGCGGCCATGATGAGGAAGCAGAACGAGAAGCAGTGCACCGAATTGGCGATGATGGCTGTGACCATGTTTCCCTGCAGCTCGAACGCGAGATAGTAGAGCGACATGGACGAGATGCCGAGCAGGATCTCGGACACGAACAGCGGCCCGGCAAAGAACGCGGCATAGACGAGCGCCTTACGGCCGGCAAAGCGCAGCACCCCGACCGTTGCCAGGAAGCCCAGCACCGTCGAAAGGATCGACGTGCACGTCGCGATGATCAGGCTGTTGAGGAAGGCGCTCTGATAGACGGTATTGGTGTAGAGCCTGATGTAGCTCCCATAGTCGAACTCCGGAGGATAGGGAAAGTTTGGCCGGCTCGACAGCGAGGCGAACAGGATGTGGACGATCGGCATGTAGAGGAAGCCATAGGCCGCCACCAGGATTGCGGCCATCAGCCATTTGGTCAGCCTTTCGTTGCTCGCCTGTGCGTACATCACAGCCGTCCCATTCCTGTGAAGCCCGTCCGTCGCAGATCGATGCCGAGGCTGAACACGCCAAGCACCGCCATCGAAAACAGGAACAGCACAACGCCCATGGCCGCGCCGAGAGCCCACGTGCCGGACTCGCCGAACTGCTGCGCGATCGACATCCCATAGAGTACGCCGCTCGGGCCTCCGAGAAAGCGAGGGGCCAGGGACGCGGACAGTGTGGGAATGAAGCAGAGCAAGAATCCCACAATTGTTCCTGACAGATTGAGTGGCCACACGATCTCGCAAAACACCTGGAAGCGATTGGCGCCACAGGAACTCGCTGCGCTGGTCAGACGGAAATCGAAATTCAGGAGCGACAAATAGACTGTCGTCACAACCATCGGCAGGTAGAGATAAACAAGTGCGATGAAGGTTGCCCAGTTCGAATACATGATAAATCGCAGCGGAGCGGAGCCTATTTTCAAAAGCACCCCGTTGACCAGGCCTGTCGGCCCCAGCATGCCTTGCAGGGAGATAAGGCGCAGGACCTCGCCGGAGAGGAAGGGCACGGCAAGCAGCAGGGAAAGGATCAGCTTGTAACGACCACCGTGGCGTACGATGAAGAAGGCGATCGGCCAGGAAACGGCGACCGAAAAGATCGAGACGCCGATTGCTAGGAACAGCGACCGCACAAAGAAGACGAAGTAGGCGGGCTCGGTCGCCAGGGTCACATAGTTCGTCGCGGACCATTCGCGCACGATCTTGTAGTTTTCGGTCTGCCAGAAGCTGAGGATGACCAGTGCGATCAGAGGCAGGACGAAGAACAGGACCAGGAAGATGGCGGGCACATGCAGGAACAGCCGCCTGTTCCACCGGTTGTCGGGATCGGCCACGGCTTACCTCCCTGCCGGAAAGACGTGGCACGCAGCTGGGTCCCACGACAGCGACAGCTTGGTGCCGAGTACCGCCTGGTCCGATGTCTTCGGCTTAACCGCAATGATGCGCTCGGCCGCTTCGGTCTCGAGGATATATTCGACAAAAGGCCCGCGTAGCACGATGTCGGCGATGGTGCACGCAATGCCGGTTGCGACGGCCGTCCAGGGCGAAAGCTGAAAGCGCTCGTTCTTGACGAAGACTTCTGCGCGGACGTCGCCCTTGCGCTCGAAGGCGCCGCTATAGGGGAAGGCGTAGTTGTAGTGCTGCAGCTCGATCTGCCCCGTCGCCGGATTGTATGCGCCGTCGAAGCGCGTTGATTTGCCCACGAACCGCGCGACGAAAGGTGTCGGAGGATGGTCGTAGATCGTCTGCCGCTCGCCGAGCGCTTCCAGCCTGCCGCCGTTGATGACGGCGACGCGATCGCTCATCGACAGTGCCTCCTCCTGATTGTGGGTGACGTAGACGAAAGGGATGCCGAGCTGCTTCTGATAGCGGCGGATCTCGACTTCCATCTCGTTGCGCAGCTCGCGGTCGAGATTGGCGAGCGGCTCGTCGAGCAACAGCAGCGTTGGGTGGGTGACGAGACCCCGGCCGAGCGCGACACGTTGCTGCTGACCGCCGGACAATTGGTTGGGATAGCGATCCATGAGCCCGCGCAGCGACAGGATTGCCTCCGCCCAGTCGAGCCGTTCGAGAATCTTTTGCTGCGGCTGGTTGGTCATGCGCAGCGGAAAGGCGAGGTTTTCACGCACGGTTCGGTGCGGAAACAGCAGGAATTCCTGGAAGACCATGCCGATGCCGCGCTTGTACGGCGGCAGATCGGTGACGTCGATGCCGTCGAAGAAGATGCGGCCCGTGCTCGGCCGGTCGAGTCCGGCGATCAGCCGAAGCAGCGTGCTCTTGCCGGACCCGCTGGGACCAAGGATGGCGATGAATTCGTGCTTGGCGATGTCGATGGACAGGTCGTGCAGGGCACGGACCTGGCCGTATTGGCGCGACACGCCGGCAATGCGGATATAGGGCGTAGCAACGCCGTCGAGGCTCGCGTTCATGGATGCTGACCTGAATATCTGGGCATCGGTCCCTCTGGCGGGATCATGCCCGCCAGAGGATACAGCCGTCGCCTGGGAGCTGGGAACGGACTTTGGATCAGGCTGCCTGGACATTCGACCACACCCGTTCCCATTTCTCGGGCGACGAGGGTTGGTCGAACATGAACAGGTCGGCGATCTCGCTCGACCGGTCCATCAGGTAAAGCTTGCGGTCTTCCTCGCTGGAGATCGACCTGAGGTCGATGGTGGTCGAGCAGCCGGCGGTTTCGCCAATGCGCTTCATCACCTCGGCCGATATCATGCGGTCGATGAAGCGGTTGCACAGCTCGAGCCTGGGTCCGTCCTCGACGCCTGACGTCACCAGCCAGGTGTCCACCCAGCCGAGGCCGCCTTCCTTCATCTTCAGCGCGTGGCGGAAATCCTCCTTGGGATTGCCGTCCTTGGCGGTAAGCAACTGGCGGAACACCTGTGCGAACTCGGTTGCCGCCACCACGGCACCGCTCTGCAGCAGTTGGAACAGCGTCGGGTTGTCCTGATAGCGGGTGAGCAGCAGCGCCTTCTGCTCGACCAGCAGTTTTTGGATCTCGCCAAGTTCCTCGTCGGTCAGCACATAGGGGTTGAACGGCTTGCCGTCCGGACGCGGCTTGTCGCGCGAGCCGAGGCGATCCGTGACCAGCAGTGCTGCCAGCGCGATGTTTTCCTCGAAACGCGCGCTGGTCGACAGCCGGCCAGAGAGCGCGGGATCGAACATGCACGCGATTGTATCGGTCTTTTCCGGCTCCACCGCTGCTGCGTCGTAAGTGATGCCGTAGGCGCCCCAGCAGAACGGATAGCCTATCTTGGCGCCCGATGCGGCGTCGGTCAGCACCTTGAAATTCTCGGGCTTGAATTCCGGCAGGTAGCTGGTTGCGCTCGGCACGTGCGCATAGTCGACGGAGCGGATGAGCTCCTCGCGGAAATAGAGCTGCGGCCAGAAGCCGTCGGCCTGGACGAGATCGAACTCCTTGGCGCCGCCGACGCGCAGCTTGTTATAGGCCTCGGAGTTGCCGTCGAAGAAGGTGGCGACGAACTTGACGTTGTTGTCCTGCTCGAACTTCGACACCACGTCGGGCAGCACATAGGCCTCCCACATGAGCGCGCGCACCGTTTGCGCCTGTGCCCAGGATGGCCGGATGAACGGCATGGACAGCGCCGCGCCGGCGCCGGCTGCGAGGACGGAGCGCCTGTTGATGGTGGTTCTTTGCATTATGATCCTCTTTCGAACGTTAGTATCTTCGTACTAATTTGAGTCGTCTCGTCGCGACGGCGTGGCCGCCGTCGGGCGGGTTCGGTCATGCGATGCCCTCGGCCTCGATCGAGCCCAGGACGTCATCGAGCACGTCGAGCGCATGCGACATGTCCTCATGCGTGCAGTCGAGCGGAGGCTTGACCTTGATGAGGTTGCCGAGGCCGGCGTAGCGGCTCTCGCCAAACAGCACGCCTTTCTCGACGCCACGGCGATAGACCTCCGAGGCCGCCTTCAGTGCCGGCTCCTTGGTCGCCCGGTCCTTGACCAGCTCAAGCGAGACGAACAGGCCCGGTCCCCTGATGTCGCCGATCAGCTTGCGCCGCTCGGCCATTTCCGTCAGCCGCTGCGTTGCGTAGGCGCCACGGTCGCGCGCCTTGCCGCACAGGTCGTCGGCGATGATCGCATCGATGGTGGCGACGGCGGCAGCCATGGCGACCGGGAATTGGCCGAAGGTCAGCGCATCCTCGCCGGATTCGAAGCCCTTCAGCCGCTCGCTGGCCATGATGCCGGCCAGCGGGAAGCCGCCGCCAATACCCTTGCCGAACGTCATGATGTCGGGCACGACACCAAAATAGTCGGAGGCGAACATCGCCCCGGTGCGGCCGAAGCAGCTCTGGATCTCGTCCCAGATCAGGATGATGTCGTGGCGGTCGCAGATCTCGCGTACGCCCCTGAGAAAGGACAGCGGCAAGTCGATATGGCCGCCATTGCCGGGGATCGGCTCCATCATGATCGCCACCACGCCGCCGTCGACGCCCTTGTGGATCGTCTCTTCCAGCAATTGCAGGCACAGCCTCGATTCCATCTCCACGTCCATGCCTAGCCGCGGCCGGTAGGGGTCGGGATGCGGCACGCGGGCGAAGCGCGGCTGGATCGGCAGGAACGGATTGTTCGGATGCGGCCAACTCGCCGCCATCGTGGTCAGCGAACGCCCGTGATAGGCGTCCTGCAGCACGATGATGTTGTGGCGTCCAGGCTTGTTCTTGAAGGCGAGCTTCATCGCCATTTCCACCGCCAGGCTGCCGTGCAGGCAGTAGCCGATGCGGTTGAGGTCGCCGGGCGAGATTTCGCGCAGCTTCGCGGTGAGCTCAAGCATCGCCACCGTATTGAAATTCGGGCGGGCATGCGTGATTTCGCGCAACTGGGCGATCGCGGCCTCCACGACCCTGGGGTCGTTGGCACCGAGATTGTTCGACCAGGCTTGCGAGGTGCAGTCGAGATATTTGCGGCCCTGGTCATCCCAGACATAGGAGCCTTTGGCGCGCACCAAGGTGAGCTTGGATTTGTCGCCTTCCAGGGGGTCATGGATCAGCGATCGCATGCCGCGCTCCATGACGCGTTGAATCTGGGAGACGTCTGTACGGCTAATATTCATGGCTCACCTCAACTCATTGGCCTGCCTCGTGATTATTCATGCGGACCGATTGACAACAAGGACGAATGGCTGAACGATTAATTGGTGTCGCTTATGAATATACAGATCCGGCATATTCGCGCCTTCATCGCCGTGGCGGATGAGAGGAGCTTTGCGCGCGCCGCCGAACGGCTGAACGTCTCGCAGCCGGCGCTGTCGCAGACCATCATTCAGTTCGAGGGCACGCTTGGCTTTCCGGTGTTCGAGCGCACCACCCGCAGCGTGACCCTGACCCAGTCCGGAGAGCGGCTGCTTGCGAGGGCGCGGACGCTGAACCAGGACATCGATGCGTTCCAGGGCGAAGCGAGGGCGCTCCAGCTTGCCTTGAAGAACAGATTGCGCGTCGGCTACATGATCGGTACCGCCGTTCAGTTCATTCCGGCGATCATTCGCGAGTTCGAGCGAATTCGCCCGGGTGCTTCATTGGATCTGCAGGAGTTTGATTTCTCGGATCCGACAGCGGGCTTGCGGGACGGCAAGGTCGATTGCGGCATCATTCGGCCACCGGTCGATCTCGACGACATCGAGATTGTCGCAATCGCGCGCGAGAAATGCGTCGTATGCCTGCCAACGGGGCACCGCCTCGCTCTGCAGGAAACGGTCGAACTCGATGACATACTCGACGAGCCGATCGTCGCCGCTCCGGTGCCGGGCGTATGGCGCGACTACTGGTTGGCCAACGACTACCGCGTCAACCGACCGGCGAAGGTGGTGTTCGAGGCGGCCACGGTCGAATCCGAGCTTCAGGCGGTCGCCTCCGGCCGCGGCATAAGCATCACAGCGGACAGCACCGCGCAATACTACGCGCGGCCAGGCGTGGTCTTCAGGCAGATCGTCGACATGCGCGAATGCGTCATCGCCATTGGCTACCGGGGCCAACCGAACAGACTGGTCGCTGATTTCATTTCGGTTGTTAATCGCGTTTCTCAAGGCAGCCATATCCAAGTTGGCGCTTAGCGCAGAGCTATCGGATATGAAGGGTATGCCCTGGGGAAGGCAACCCGAAGCGTATGGAGACGTTCCAAGCTCATTTTGGCAGTGATGTGCTCTTCGAGATCAAGTCAGCAGGGCTCGCGTTAATGAAATTATTGTGAATAACTACGCTTGAGGAGAGACGGATCTATCTATATTGCAAAGCGGGTAACGAGAATTAGCCATGTCTAAAGTACCAAACGCTAAAAGATTACTTGCCGAAGAGAATCCAAGAGGTTTCACTCGGAAAGAAGCAAAGGATAGGATGACGCGAGAAAACTGGGGCGAAAAGCATCCGGCTCTCGAGCAGCCCATCGCAACCATAATGGATAAGACCACCGACGATATCGCCGCCATCCTAAGCGCTGGCGACAAGTTCCTAATCGACATTCGCATAGCGGTCTGGATGTGCTTCGCGGTGTTGTGCGTGATCGCTTGGCGTGTCTGGTGATCAGCGCCGGCCGAGGCCGTGCCCAGCATCGACACCAGGGCCGCACCGGCAAGACGGTCAACCGCAGGTTGCCCGAAACCGCTCGTTGGGTGCTTAACGCCGTTTGTCGGATTGGCGACAGCCAGAAAATGATGTAGCCGGCCCCGTGGCCGGTCAACTCCTCGAACAAGACTGCCCACGCTCAGCTATATCGAAGCTCTGGCGGTTGCTCGCGTGGCAACAAGCTTTTCCATTCCGGTCAATTCTTGCGGGCCGCAAGCTCAGGTGTTCCACCCTTGGCCCAGCCGAGCCGGCGTACATGCGATCGGATGAAGGCGTCAGGATCGCCCTTGATGCGCTCGATCTGGGACCGAGTCGCTTCCAGATGCTCGCTCGGCCGGTAGATGCCGCCGTGCTCGGCCGCATGTCGCGGATGTTGAGATCGGCCGCACGGGGTTCCGCTTTTGACGTGACCGGCTCGAGGGCGACGATGTGGCCGCGCCTCACTTCGTCGAGCTTTGCGTCGTCGCTTGTCTCGACATAGTGGGTGCGTCCATCAACGCCGTCGACGACGACATAGAGCCCGCCATCTAGCCCGTCGCCGGCAAGCCCCTTGTCGAGCACCCGGGGGCGCTACCGGGCGTGGGGGATCCTTTAAGACTCCCGTCTGTGCGGCAGTACTTGTCTCGCCACCGATCTCGGCCGTGCTGGCCGCGGCGATCGCCTGGGAGGCCTGGCAGGACATCGAACCGCTGCAGCATCAGCATTGGCTCGGCCCGCTGCTGGTCGCCGCGCTACTGCGCCAGCACGGCAAGGTCGTCTCGCATCTTTTTTGCCTCAATGCCGGAT
>NZ_RQXT01000088.1 GCF_003863365.1 Mesorhizobium tamadayense
CTGTCCCTATGCCGAGGAGTTCGCCCTGGCACACGCCCGAATACGCGCCGCGGCTCTGTGACGCCGCAGGACCTGAACCCTTCCCGCCAACAACAGAGGATACATTGCAGAACCCACGGCCGCCCACACCGCGGCGCCGGCTGCGCTCGTCTTCGAACGCGGGACCTCGAAGCCGGCGTCCGGACCGGCCAAAACGCGGCTCAATGGCGGGTGCGGTGAGAGAAACGGGTTAGAGCAGTTTTCTAGCAGAAGTGTGAAACGGGCTTCCGTTCGGGAACTGCCTCAAGGCAAGGAGAGAGCGGTCCGTCGTTATCGTAAAACGGCGAACCAGTACGGCCTTTACTTCTTCAGCGAAGCGCCGCCGCGATGTTACCGCCATCCACGGTCGTCACGTCGGCGGTGGTGCGCTCGGCGAGCGCCTGGTGCAGGAAGGCCTGTGCCACGTCGCCGGCCGTCACTTCCTGCCCGAGCAGATTGCCGGACATGTATTCCTTTTCCGAGACGCCGCGCGCGCCGGAACGGCTGGCGATCATGGTGTCGGTCAGCAAGCCCGAGCGGATGCGGTCGGCATTCACCGCGTTGGAACGGATGCCGTGCGCGCCATAGTCCAGCGCATATTGCCTCGACAGGAACAGCGTCGCCGCCTTGGGCAGGCCGTAGGCGCCGAATTTCGGCCCGGGATTGACCGCCTGCTTGGAGGTGTTGAAGAGAAGCACGCCGCCTGTGCCCTGTTCCAGCATGATGCGCACCGCATTCTGCGCCGCCGACTGGTGGGCGAAGAAGTTGAGCTCGAAGCTCTTGCGCAGAAGGGCGTCGTCGAGCTCGCCGATGCGGCCTTCCCAGGCGGCCCCTGCGTTCGAGACCAGGATATCGACGCCGCCATAGACGGCGACGGCCTTGTCGAATGCGGCGCGCATCTCGGCCGGGTTGGTGATGTCGGCGCCGACGCCGAACGAGTTGTTGCCGGCCGCCTTCGCCGCTTCCGCGGCCTTGGCCGGATCGAGGTCGACGACGACGGCATGCGCGCCGTTGGCGGCGAACAGCCTGGCCGTCGCGGCGCCGATCGCCCCGGCGCCGCCGGTGATCAGCACCACCTGACCGGTCAGCGGCTTCGGCTTGTTGGAGGCAAGCTTGGCCTGCTCCAGCGACCAGTATTCGAGCGGGAAGAGGTCGGCCTTGGACAGCGGCCGGAAATTGCCGATGGCCCCCGCGCCGCGCACCGCCTCGATCCACATCTCGCCGACGTCGGAGGCGATCTTCGCGTCCTTCAGCGTGCGGCCGTGGCCGAACATGCCGAGACCCGGAACCAGCGTCAGGCGCGGCATCGGGTCGAGCATGGTGCGCTTGACGTCGTCCAACGCATCATTGGTCTCGAAATAGGCGCGGTAGTCCTTGGCGAAGGCCTCGACATGGCCGCGGATGATTGCCTTGTAGTCGCCGAGCTTGTCGGCGTCGGGGGCGGGCACCGCCATTGGGCCGGTCTTGATGCGGATCGACAGGTCCGGCGTCGACACGCCGCGTCCGGCCAGCTCGGCGATCTTTGCCGAATTGATGAAATCGACGATCGCCTCGGACGTGCGAAAGTCGCTGATCATGCGGTCGAAGCGGCCTTCGCCGCGCGCCACGGCCACGGCCCCGCGCAGCATCGGCGCGATGTCGTTCGCCCTGGCGAGCTTCGCCGGCAGCGCCGCCTTGGCCGCCTGCGGCTTGCCGTTCTTCGCGACATAGTCCTCGGCGACATTCACATAATGGATCATGCGGTCGTAGGCCTGCTTGGCATCGTCGCCGAAGGTGAAGATGCCGTGCTTGTCGAGGATCAGGCCTTCGACGCTCGGGTCGGCGTCGAAAACTTCTGCCGCGACCTTGGCGAGGTCGAAGCCCGGCTTGATGTAGGGCACATAACCCATTTTGCTGCCGAACACCGTCTTCACCAGCGCCTTGCTGTCTTCCTGATCGACGACGGCGAGGATCGCGGTCGAATGCGTGTGGTCGACGAATTTATGCGGCACGAAGGCGTGCAGCAGCGTCTCGACCGACGGGTTGGGGGAGGCGGGGTCGATCAGGTTGGAGCGCTGCAGCGCCACCATGTGCTCGTCGGAGAGCTTGGCAAGCGAACGCGCCTTGAGCAGGGCGCCCATCTTCACCGCCGGCAGGCCTTGCGGCTCGATGACCGCCATGTCCCAGCCGCTGCCCTTGACGCACAGCACGTCCCATTCGTCGCCGACGAGATCGGTGGCCTTGGTCTTGCAGGAGGTGTTGCCGCCGCCATGCAGCACCAGCCGCGGCTCGCCGCCGAGCAGCCGGGTCGTGTAGACGCGCAGCGCAAGGTCGCGGCCGACGCCCTTCTTGGCATAGTCGGCCACCATCTTTTCCGCGTCGGCGTCGTTCCAAAGGTTCTTCATGTCGTTCCGTCCGATTCCGTCTTTTTGTCTGCTCATGAACAGTAAGCCGCGACGTCTTGATGACAAAAGCGGCGAGGGTGGTTTTTTCCAAAGCAGGTCGCGTGAAAAAGGATTCACGCGACCTGCTTTAGGTCTTCGATTTTAAGCATGTCTTTGTCCCGAAACCGCTGCACACTTTCGGGAGACATGCTTTAGGAGGCCTTTTTGCTTGCCGCGCCGGCGTGTTCGAGAAGACGCTCAGCCACATGCGCGCCGACCACCAGATGCGTGCACAGCCCGCCGGCGATTGCTGCAAGCAGCGGCTCGAGCTTGCTGTCCTCCTGCACCACCATCAGCCTCTTGCCTATGGCGCGCAGCGAGGCGAGGTCGGCCGAAATGACCCGCCGGTTGTAGTCGCAGTCGAGAACCTCGCCCTTGGCGTCGATGACCTGCCCGGCGATCACGCCGGCCGCGCCCTGTTTGCGCAGCGCCGTCATTTCGGCCGGCGTCAGCGCGCCGCATTTGACCAGATGGCTGTCGGCATCGACCGCGCCGACGGAATAGAGCGCGAGATCGCAGTCGCTGATGCCGGCAAGCTGATCGCGGATCACCGGCTCGGCACGCAGCCCTTGCGCGAGTTCTTCGGTCGACAAAACGAGCGGCGCATAGAAGTTCAATCCCTTAGCGTTTAGCCGCCGCGCGATCTCCATTGTGCACTGGTCGGGCCGGTAGGAATAGGGCGCGCCGAGATTGCCGCAGAGCTGTACCACGGTGACGTCCTGCAGGTCGGCATAGGACATGATGTCAGCGATGGTGTAGACGGTGCGGCCCCAGGCGACGCCGATGCGGTCGCCCTTCTTCACCAATTCGAGAAAGACGCTTGCCGCCAGCACCGCGATGTCGGTCGACGGGTCGGCGACATAGGCGTTCTCCGGCGCGATCCAGACGGCGTCGAGCTTGAAGGCATCCTCAACCTTGCGCGCCATGACGTCGTCGGTGAAGAGCTGCGTCGAGGTCGAGATGTTGACGATGCCGGTCTCGCGCGCCTTGCGCAGATACATGGCGACCGAGGCGCGCGAAATCTTGAGCTGGCTCGCCACTTCGTCCTGGCGAAGGCCGTGCGCATAGTAAAGCCAGGCGGCCTTATGGATGAGCTGTTCTGCCGGTCGGATCGCCATGCCGCCTCCTCGGCTGACATTAGTCACGGCTCTCGACAAAAGTCAAATCAGCGCGATCGGTGCAATCGTCTGCCGGCGAGGCGCGATCGAGATGGCCATTCTAGCAGGCGCGCATATCATAGCATTTCCCGGTCGTTCAGGGGGATGGCATGATGGCGGGCCTGCGGTTAGAAAGTTCGAAAAGACTTTTGGGGAGGATGGAATGGCCAATCCCTACGAACACGATCTCGACCGGAACGCAGCCAACCACCAGCCGCTGACGCCGCTCACCTATTTGGAACGCGCGGCAAAGACCTATCCCGGTCACATCGCCATCATCCATGGCAGCCAGCGCATCTCCTATCGCGATTTCTGGCGCCGCTCGCTGAAGCTTGGCTCGGCGCTCGCGAAACATGGCATCGGCAAGGGCGATACGGTGACGGTGATGCTGTCGAACACGCCGCCCATGCTGGAGGCCCATTTCGGCGTGCCGATGACCAAGGCGGTGCTGCATTCGCTGAACACGCGCCTCGATGCCGCCGTCGTCGCCTTCCAGCTCGACCATGCCGACACCAAGGTGCTGATCGTCGACCGCGAATTCTCGGGCGTCGTCAGGGAGGCGCTGGCATTGGCCAAGGCCAAGCCGTTGGTCATCGACTATGACGATCCCGATTATGCCGCCGACGCGCCCTATCCGAAGGGCGATCGGATCGGCACGCTCGACTATGAGGATTTCGTCGCCGGGGGCGACGAGGCCTTCGCATGGCCGATGCCGGACGACGAGTGGGACGCCATCTCGCTCAACTATACCTCCGGCACCACCGGCAATCCAAAAGGCGTCGTCTACCACCATCGCGGCGCCGCCCTGATGGCCTACACCAACACCATCCATGCCGGCATGGCCAAGCACGCGGTCTATCTCTGGACGCTGCCGATGTTTCACTGCAACGGCTGGTGCTTCCCGTGGACGCTCGCCGTGCAGGCCGGCACCCATGTCTGCCTGCGCTGGGTGCGGGCGAAGCCGATATATGACGCGATCGCCGACCATGGCGTCACCCATCTCTGCGGCGCGCCGATCGTCATGTCGGTGCTGATCAACGCCAGGGACGAGGACAAGCGCCCGTTTCCGCAGACCGTCACCTTCAACACCGCCGCCGCGCCGCCGCCGGAGGCGGTGCTATCCGGCATGGCCGATGCCGGCTTTGCCGTCACCCATCTCTACGGCCTGACCGAGACTTACGGCCCGGCGGTCGTCAACGAATGGCACAATGAGTGGGACGCGCTCGAGAAGGGCCCGCGGACGGCCAAGAAGGCGCGCCAGGGCGTGCGCTACGCCGCGCTCGAGGGGCTGACGGTGATGAACCCCGAGACGATGACAGAAACGCCGGCCGACGGTGAGACCATCGGCGAGGTCATGTTCCGCGGCAACATCGTCATGAAAGGCTATCTGAAGAACCGCAAGGCGACCGACGAGGCCTTCGCGGGCGGCTGGTTCCACTCCGGCGATCTCGGCGTCATGCACCCGGACGGCTACATCCAGCTCAAGGACCGCTCCAAGGACATCATCATCTCGGGCGGCGAGAACATCTCGTCGATCGAGGTCGAGGATGCGCTTTACAGACATCCGGCGGTCGCCTCCTGCGGCGTGGTCGCGCGCGCCGACGACAAATGGGGCGAGGTGCCGGTCGCCTATGTCGAACTGAAGCCCGGCAAGAACGCCACCGAGGTGGAGATCATCGAGCACTGCCGCGGCCTGCTCGCCCGCTTCAAGGTGCCGAAGGCGGTGGTTTTTGCGGAGATTCCAAAGACTTCGACCGGGAAGATCCAGAAGTTCCGGCTAAGGGAGATGGCGAAAGAGGGCTAGCGTCAAACGATCGCTGCGTCGGACGTTAGCCTTCTCGTTTTCTCTCGCCTATCCTCTCCGATTGTCACCATCTGTCACCATTTTGTACGCGTACATCGATTCCGCGTTGACTCTTCGCTGCTTTCGTTTTACGAGTGATGAAAATTGAAATTCGTCACTCATCAAACGAAAGCGCCATGTCCGAAGCTGCCAACATCGTAGCCGACCCCGCCAGACAGGAGAATGTGACGCGCATTCTCGACTGCGCCGAGCGCCTGTTCCGGCACTATGGCTACGGCAAGACCAATGTCGCCGACATCGCCCGCGAGCTCGGCATGTCGCCGGCCAACATCTACCGCTTCTTCGCCTCCAAGGTCGAAATCCACCAGGCCGTCTGCGGCCGCATGCTCGGCGCCAGCTACGCGATGGCTTACGAGATCTCGCGCTTGCCGATCAGCGCCGAGGAGCGGCTGCGCCGCTGCGTGCAGGCGCAGTACAAGATGACGCTCGAGGTCATGCTCGATGAGCAGAAGGTGCATGAGATGGTCATCGTCGCGCTCGAGCGCGACTGGGGCGTCATCGACAAGCATGTCGACCGCATCCACGACCTGCTCGCCGACGTCATCCGCGAGGGCATCGAGGCCGGCGAGTTCAGGAAGCAGGATCCGGTCATCGCCTCGCGCTGCTTCGGCGCTTCGACCGTCATCCTGTGCCATCCGCAGATGGTCGCGCAGTGCCTTGCCAAGACCAATCGGGCGATGCCCGACGACCTCATCGACTACGCAATCAGAGCCCTGAAATAGCCGCCCCCCGCCGGGTGCCGGTTGACGTTCATCTCCAGTTCGGGAGTGCTAAGGTGTTTTTGTCCAGTTCCATCCTCCGCAAGCTGCCGGTCGCCGGCCTTTTCGTAGCGGCGCTCGGGCTTGCCGGCTGCAGCCAGGAGAAGGCGGCCGTCGTCCAGGAAGTCGCCCGGCCGGTGAAGGTCGTCGAGATCGGCGAGGCTGAGACCACCCGCCAGCTCGATTATTCCGGTTCGGTGCGCGCCCGCACCGAGATGAATCTCGGCTTCCGCATTGCCGGCAAGGTCACAGAGCGTCTTGTCGATATCGGCCAGCATGTGAACGAGGGCGACGTGCTCGCCCGCGTCGATCCATCCGATTACGAGCTGTCGGTGAAGAGCGCCCAGGCGAGCCTCGATGCCGCCGAGCGCCAGGTCGAGACCGTCGATCTCGCCAAGAAGCGCGCCGAGCAGCTCTACGCCAAGAACTTCGCGCCGAAGTCGCAGCTCGATCAGGCGACGCTGACCTATGATCAGGCGATCGCGACGCGCGATGCTGCCCGCTCGACGCTGGCCCAGGCGCAGAACCAGGTCCACTACACCGATCTCAAGGCCAGCAAGGCTGGCATCGTTACCGCCATCTCGGCCGATATCGGCCAGGTGGTCGGAGCCGGCACTCCGGTGATGACGGTTGCCGTCGACGGCGAGAAGGAAGTGCTGATCGCGGTGCCGGAGATGGACGTCGCCGGCTTCCGCCCCGGCAAGGAGGTCAAGGCGAGCTTCTGGTCGGACGACGCGCTCACGCTTTCCGGCAAGGTCCGCGAGGTCGCCGGCAGCGCCGATCCGCAGTCGCGCACCTTCGCGGTCCGGGTTTCGCTCCCCAACGATCCGCGCGTGCTGCTCGGCATGACCGCCAATGTCGAGGCGACCGTCGGCGCCAAGGCTCAGCTGGTCTCGATTCCGCTGACCGCTATGGCCGAGAAGGGTGGCAAGCAGATCGTCTGGACGGTCGACCGCGCGAGCGACACGGTGCATCCGCGCCCGATCAAGGTGGCGAACTTCACCGCCGACGGTGTCGCCGTTTCCGATGGCCTGAAGCAGGGCGACGTGGTGGTAGCCGCCGGCACGCAGTTCATGACCGAGAATCTGAAGGTCAAGTTTTCCGGCGATGTCACCCAGCAGTCTGCCTCCGCGCAGGATGACGTCGCCACAACCAGCAGCCTGCGCTAGCCAGGCGAAAGAACGCCTTTCCCGCTCTCGCCGCGCGAGCTGCGAGCCGGGCAAGGCATGGGTTTCCGGGCGGCGAATGCGCCTGATCGACGAGACGCCGGCATTGGTATCCCCCGCACCACGGCCGCGTCCAGCGATCGCGAGTCTCTCTCCGCTTGAGGTGCTCGCCGCCCGGAAGCCCACCGAGAACTCATGAGCTGCCAGGCAAGCGTGCCTTGCCGGCCAATTGGACTGGACTTGCGCCATGACCACCGACAGCAGCACTGAAAAGCGGCCTTTCAACCTCTCGCGTTGGGCGATCGGGCATCCGAGCATCGCCCGCTTCCTGTTCGGCCTGATCATCCTGGCCGGCGCGCTCGGCCTGATGCGCATGGGCCAGAAGGAAGACCCGGATTTCACCTTCCGCGTCATGGTGGTGCAGGCGATCTGGCCGGGCGCCTCGATCCAGGACATGGAGGACCAGGTCGTCAACAAGATCGAGCGCAAGCTGCAGGAAACGCCGCATCTCGATTTCGTGCGTTCCTACACCCGCGCCGGCAGCGCCATCATCACGCTCCAGGTGAAAGGCGACACCAATGCCGAAGAGGTGAAGACGCCTTCTACCAGGTGCGCAAGAAGGTCGGCGACATCGCCAATGAACTGCCGCAGGGCCTGCTCGGTCCCTATTTCAACGACGAGTTCGGCGACACCTTCATCACGCTGCATTCGCTCAGCGGCGACGGTTTCACCTATCCGGAGCTGAAGAAATTCGCCATCCAGGCGCGCGACATGCTGCTGGCGACGCCGGGCGTCGAAAAGGCCGTCATCATCGGCGACCAGCCTGAGAAGATCTATATCGACGTCTCGTCCAAGGCGCTTGCCGAGCGCGGCCTGACGATTGTCGACCTGCAGAACGCCGTGAAGGGGCAGAACGCCGTCGACCCGGCGGGGTCCGTCGAAACCGGCCTGCGCTCTGTGCGCATCTCGGTCGAGGGCGACGTCACCCGGGCCGCCGACATCCGCGAGCTGAGGCTGCGCGCCGGCAACCAGGTGACGCGGCTCGGCGACATCGCCACCGTCACCTCCGGCCTCGAGGATCCGTACCAGCGCAAGTATCGCTTCAACGGCCATGAGAGTGTCCAGGTCGGCGTCGTCATGGCCAAGGGTTTCAACGTCAGGGACGTCGGCAAGGACGTCGAGGCGACCTACAAGCGCTTCGAGGAAGGCCTGCCTTACGGCGTCGCGGTCGACCAGATCTCCGACCAGCCCGAGGTGGTCAAGGACGCCGTCAACGAGTTCATGGAAGCGCTTGGCGAAGCGCTGCTCATCGTGCTCGTCGTGTCCTTCCTGTCGATCGGCTGGCGCTCTGGCCTTGTGATCGCCATCGCCATTCCGCTGGTGCTCGCCGCCACCTTCGCCATCATGTACGAGATCGGAATCGACCTGCAGCGCATCTCGCTCGGCGCGCTCATCATCGCGCTGGGTCTCCTCGTCGACGACGCCATGATCGTCGTCGAGATGATGGAGCGAAAGCTCGAGGAAGGGCTGGTCAAGATCGAGGCGGCGAGCTTCGCCTATTCCTCGACCGCCTTCCCGATGCTGACCGGCACGCTGATCACCACCGCCGGCTTCATCCCGGTCGGCTTCGCCGCTTCCACCGCCGGCGAATATGTGCGCACGCTGTTCTATGTCGTCGGTATCGCGCTGGTCGTGTCGTGGTTCGTCGCGGTCTATTTCACGCCGTGGCTTGGCTACATGATCCTCAAGCAGCGCAAGCACGCCGGCACCCATCACGATCCCTTCGACACGCGCTTCTACCGGCGGCTGCGTGCGACGGTCGCCTGGGCCGTGCGCCATCGCATCATCGTGCTGGTGATGACGCTGGTCACCTTCGGCACCAGCCTGTGGGCCTTCCAGTTCATTCCGCAGAACTTCTTCCCGCAGTCCTCGCGTCCGGAAATCCTGGTCGATCTCTGGCTGCCGGAAGGCACCAGCATCAAGGAGGTCGAGACGCAGGCCAAGGCGCTGGAAGCGAAGATGATGGACGACCAGGACAAGCGCTTCATCGCCACCTATATCGGCGAGGGCGCGCCGCGCTTCTTCCTGCCGCTCGACCAGCAGCTCAGGAATCCGAACTTCGCCCAGCTCCTGGTGATGGCCAAGGACGAGCCGGCGCGCGAGCGGCTGATCCTCAAGCTGCGCAGCATCCTTGCCAAGGATTTCCCCTCGATCCGCGGCAAGGTCGACCGTCTGTTCCTCGGCCCCCCGACCGGCTGGCCGGTGCAGATGCGCGTCATGGGTCCGGACCGCCAGGAGGTGCGCCGCATCGCCGACGAGGTGAAGGCTAGGTTCCAGGCCAATCCGCTGCTCGGCGCCGTGCATGACGACTGGCTGGAGCCGGTGCCGGCGATGAAGCTGGTGATCGACCAGGACCGCGCCCGTGCGCTCGGTGTCACCTCGCAGCGCATCCGCCAGATGCTGCAGGCGACCATGTCCGGCGCGCCGCTCGACGATTTCCGCGACGGCGAGGAGACGGTCTCGATCGTCGCTCGCGAGCCGGAGGCGACGCGTCACCTGCTCTCTTCGGTCGACTCCGTCTACATCCCGACCGATTTCGGCGGCTCGGTGCCGCTGTCGCAGGTGGCCAAGGTCGTGCCCGTCATGGAGCAGGGCATCGAGTGGCGGCGCGACCGCCTGCCGACGATCAGCGTGCGCGCCACGCTGCCGGACGGCGTGCAGTCGAACGACGTCGTCACCAAGATGTACAACGACATGAAGGACCTGCGCGCCGGCCTTGCCCCTGGCTACAACATCGAGATCCAGGGCGGCGCCGAGGACTCGGCCGAAAGCCAGGCCTCGATCGCGGCCAAGGCGCCGGTGATGCTCGCCATCATCGTCATATTGCTGATGGTCCAGCTGCAACATTTCGGCAAGTCGATGCTGGTGCTGGCCACCGGTCCGCTCGGCATCATCGGCGCCGCGGCAGCCCTTCTGATCAGCGGCGCGCCGTTCGGCTTCGTCGCCATCCTCGGCGTCATCGCGCTGCTCGGCATTATCATGCGCAACTCGATCATCCTGGTCGACCAGATCGACCAGGACATCGCGGCCGGCATGGAGCGATCGGAGGCGATCGTCGGCGCCGCCGTGCGCCGCTTCAGGCCGATCATGCTGACGGCGCTCACCGCCGTGCTGGCGCTGATCCCGATCTCGCGCGCCGTCTTCTGGGGGCCGCTGGCCTACGCCATGATGGGCGGCATCCTGGTGGCGACTGTGCTGACGATCCTCGTGCTGCCGGCCGGCTATGCCCTGTTCTTCGCCCGCGAGCCGAAGAAGGCCAAGACCGACGAGCAGGCCCCCGGGCCGGAACAGATCGAAGGCATCGAAAGGCCGCAGCTGGCGCTGGCTGCGGAATAGAGCATGATCCCGAAAAGTGCGCAGCGGTTTTTGCTTCGCTGACCTTCGGTTCGGAAAAGATCATGCTCAAAACAAGAAGATAAAGCGGGATGACGGCTCGAAGAAAAGTCATCTCAAGGTGGCAACCTCGGATCATCCGCCATCGGCGCAAGCCGGTGGCGGATGATCCGCATTTAGGGGATAGAGGCGTGTGAAGGCCAGCTGACCGGTCGTCAGCCCAGGTCTGCCGCATGCGCGATCGCGACGCCGTATTCGGCGGCCGCATCGAGCGTGGTGTTCCACAGGCTCTCGGCGAAAGTCGCAAACACCAGCAGGCTGAACACGGCTTCCGCCCGGTCCCTGCCGCGCCAGAGCGTGACGCTGGTATGGTCCATCGAAGTAGCGGCTGCCGCGCCAACCGGGAACACGTCGGGGTGCAGGTCGATCGACGACAGCTTGGCGAGCGCCATGCGGGCCTTGGCGCCGGAGATGCTGATCAGAGCCCGCGCATGCGACTGGTCCGACAGCGAGGCCGAACCGGCAAACACCGGGGCAAGCGCTTCGATCGTGTGCTTGCCGCCTTTCGACAGCACTAGGAACTGATCCGGGCCCGACCAGATCAGCGTCGCGTCGGTTGTGCCGACGGCCTTCGGTGTCTCCGGCGCGGCGACGCCGAAGCGGGCCTTCGCGGCCTTGGCCGTCTCGGCCGCCTTGCCGCGCCGCGCCATCACCTGGATGAGGTCGAAATTGCGGATCTCGGTCAGCGACACGCCGGCATCGCCAGTCGAGCCATAAGGGCCAACGACCAGCGCGCGATCAAGCGGGCTGCGGACGTCCCAGGAAAACTCAGCCACGCTGGCGCCCTCCCTCCGGGTCGTAGAAGACGGAATTGCAGAGCTCGACATCGTACTCCTCGCCGCGCAGCGGATCATGCGCCCGCACGATCTCGCCGATGCGCTCGCGGCCGCGCTCGACCAGGCTGAGCCCGATCCACTGATCGAGCACCGGCGAGAAGCAGACCGAGGTGACATAACCCTGGTCATTGTCGGGGCCGGGGACTTCGCCCTTCGGGATGATGTGCGCGCCGGAACGCAGGCGCCGCGCCTTGTCGGTCGGCTTGATGCCGACGACCACCTGCCGGTTCGGCGCGGTGAGCGCCTCGCGGCCGGCCATCACGCGGCCGATGAAATCCTTCTTGGTCGACATCATCTTGCCGAGGCCAAGATCGGCGGCGGTGGTCGTGCCGTTGAGCTCCGGCCCCGCGACATGGCCCTTCTCGATGCGCATCACCCCTAGCGCTTCGGTGCCGTAAGGCGTCACGCCGAACGGCTTGCCGGCGATCATCAAGTTGCGCACCAGCGCTTCGCCATAGCGGGCGGGCACCGAAATCTCGAACGCCATCTCGCCCGAGAAGGAGATGCGGAACAGCCTTGCCTTGATGCCGCCGCTCAGTTTGACCTCGCGCGCGCCCATGAAGGGAAAACCCTCGTTCGAAAGGTCTTCCGCCGGATCGACGATTTCCTTCAGCAGGTCCCGCGTCTTGGGCCCGGCGATGGAAAACTGCGCCCACTGGTCGGAGACGGAGGTCAGTTGCACGTCGAGCTCGGGCAACAGCACCTGGCGGCAGAATTCGAGATGCTGCATCACCGGCCCCGCCTTGGCCGTGGTGGTGGTGAGGAAATAATGGTCCTCGGCCAGCCGCGACGTCGTGCCGTCGTCATAGACGATGCCGTCCTCGCGCAGCATCAGCCCGTAGCGCGCCTTGCCGACGGCGAGGCTCGAAAAACTGTTGATGTAGACGCGGTCGAGGAAGGCGCCGGCATCGGGGCCGTGCACGTCGATCTTGCCGAGCGTCGAGACATCGCAGAAGCCCACGCCGCCGCGCACCGCCTTGACCTCGCGGGTCACCGATTGCAGCCAGTCCGTCTCGCCGGCGCGCGGATACCATTGCGCGCGCTTCCACAGCCCGGTGTCGACGAACACCGCGCCCTGTTCTGCCGCCCAGTGATGCGACGGCGTCAGCCGCGTCGCATGGAAATTCTCGTCGCGGTGGTGGCCGGCAAAAGCGCCGATGGCGACCGGCACGTAAGGCGGGCGGTAGATCGTCGTGCCCGTCTCCGGAATGGACTTGCCGGTGACCGCCGCCATGATCGCAAGGCCGGCGACGTTCGAGGTCTTGCCCTGGTCGGTCGCCATACCGAGCGTCGTGTAGCGCTTCAGGTGCTCGACGGATTGAAAACCCTCGCGCTGCGCCAACTCGACATCGGACGCGGTTACATCGTGCTGTTGGTCGACGAAGGCCTTGCCCTTGCCGGCGACATGCCACAGCGGCGTCAGCGAAAAGGCCTCGTCGTCCGCAACCGGCATGGAGCCGATATTGCCGCTGCGTCCCGCATCTTGCGCGGCCGCGGCGCCGGCTTCAAAACCTTCGCGCAGGCATGCGCCAAGCCCGAAGGCGCCGTTGGCGGCGCCTGCCGCCACCATGCCGGGCGGTGCGCCATCCGGCACGAAGGCGGCGATGTCGTCGCGCCATTTCGGCCGGCCGCGATGATAGGAGGTAAGGCCGACGGCCGGGTTCCAGCCGCCCGAGACGGCAAGCCCATCGGCCTCGACTTCGGCGCGGGCGCCCCCGGTCAGCGAGACGGCGATCTTGCGCACGCCATTCTTGCCGCCGTCGACGGCGGAGACGGAGCCGTTGAGCACCGGGAAGCCGCCCTTGCTGGCAAGCGAGCGATGCGCGGGCGAAACGTCTGGTCGCGCATCGATGACCGCTGCTACCTGCAGCCCAGCGGCGATCGCCGTCTCCACCGTGCGCCAGCCATCCTCATTGTTGGTGAACAGCGCGATGCGCCCCGCCGGCGTCGCGGCATACCGGCTGATGTAGCTGCGCATGGCGGAGGCCATCATTACGCCCGGCGTGTCGTTGCCGGCAAACACGATCGGCCGCTCGATCGAGCCCGCGGCAACCAGGCAGCGTTTGGCCACGATGCGCCACAGCCGCTGCCGCACCTGATGCTCGGGCGGCACAGGCAGATGGTCGTTGACGCGCTCGATCGCGCCGTAGGTGCCGCCGTCATAGACGCCAAACAGCGTGGTGCGGGTCATGATGCGGACATCGGGCATGGCCGCGAGCTCGCCGCGCGTGCGCGCGATCCACTCGGCTGCCGGCAGCCCGTCGATCATGCCGCCATCGGCGAGCAGTCGGCCGCCGAGGACAAAATCCTCCTCGCACAGGATGACGCGCGCGCCGCTGCGGCCTGCCGCGAGCGCGGCGGTGAGGCCAGCCGGGCCGGAGCCCGCGATCACCACGTCGCAATGCGCCCAGGCCTTATCGTAGTGATCGGGGTCGGGAACGCTCGCCGCGCGGCCGAGGCCGGCAGCACGGCGGATCGCCGGCTCGTAGATCGCTTCCCAGAACTTCGCCGGCCACATGAAGGTCTTGTAGTAGAAGCCGGCGACGAAGATCGGCGCGAAGAGCTGGTTGATCGCCATGACGTCGAAACTGAGCGACGGCCAGCGGTTCTGGCTGGCGGCTTCGAGGCCTTCATAAAGCTCGGCCGTTGTCGCCTTGGTGTTTGGCTCGCGCCTCGCGCCGCTGCGCAGCTCGACGAGCGCGTTGGGCTCCTCCGAACCCGCCGTCAGGATGCCGCGCGGACGATGGTATTTGAACGAGCGGCCGACCAGCTTGACGCCGTTGGCGACCAGCGCCGAGGCAAGCGTATCGCCCTGGAAGCCGGTAAAAGTCTTGCCGTCGAAACGGAAGCTCAGCGGCGTCGAGCGGTCGATGAGGCCGCCGGATGTGAGACGATGGGTTTGCGCGCTGCCGACCATTAAACGCCAACCTTTGCGGCGCCAGCGCCCGCTGTCGGCTCGACAGCCGAAATCTCATGCGTCAGCGTGTTGCGCGTGACCTTCAGCCAGGCCCGGCAGCCGCCGCCATGGTACCAATGCTCGCTCATCACGCCGGCGATATTGTCGCGCAGATAGACATAATCGTAGACGGCGTCCTCGCCGGCATCCGCCGCGGGGCGCTGCGGCTTGGCGTCGCCGAGATAGGTGTACTCGCCGAGTTCGCGTTCGCCGCAGAAGGGACAGACTATGCGCATGTTTTTCCGGCCGTCTTCAGTGCAGGTTCGGTTGGGCGCCCTGGCCCTTTTCGTCGATCATGGCGCCGCGCCGGAACCGGTCGAGGCGGAAGCGCGCGGCTTCCTTGTGCGATTGATCTTGGGCGATGAGATGGGCAAAGACGAAGCCGGAGCCCGGCGTCGCCTTGAAGCCGCCATAGCACCAGCCGGCATTGAGGTAGAGGCCCTCGACAGGGCTCTTGTCGATGATCGGCGAGCCGTCCATCGACATGTCCATGATGCCGCCCCACTGGCGCAAGAGCCGCACGCGGCCGATCATCGGGATCAGCGCCATGCCGCCCTCGCAGACATCCTCGACAACAGGCAGATTGCCGCGCTGGGCATAGGAATTATAGCCGTCGATGTCGCCGCCGAAGACCAGCCCGCCCTTGTCGGACTGGCTGACATAGAAATGCCCGGCGCCGAAGGTCATGACGTTGGGCAGGAGCGGCTTGATCGCCTCCGAGACGAAGGCCTGCAGCACATGGCTTTCGATCGGCAGGCGAAGGCCGGCCATCGCTGCGACACGCGACGAGGAGCCCGCCACCGCCATGCCGACCTTGCCGGTGCCGATCTTGCCGCGCGAGGTCTCGACGCCGGTCACCTTGCCGTTGGCGTCGCGCACGAAGCCGGTGACCTCGCAGTTCTGGATGATGTCGACGCCGAGCTCGCTCGCCGCATGGGCATAACCCCACACTACCGCATCATGCCGAGCGGTGCCCCCGCGCCGCTGCAGCAGCCCGCCTTGCACCGGAAAGCGCGCGTTGTCGAAATTCAGGAACGGCATCAGCTTCCTAAGCGCCGCCTGGTCGAGCAGGTCGGCGTCGATCCCGTTGATGCGCATGGTGTTGCCGCGCCGCGCGAAGGCGTCGCGCTGCGCGTCGGAATGATAGAGGTTGATCACCCCGCGCTGGCTGACCATCGCGTTGTAGTTCAGGTCCTGCTCCATCCGCTCCCATAGCTTCATCGATAGTTCGTAGAAGCCGGTGTTGCCGGGCAGGCCGTAATTGGAGCGGATGATGGTGGTGTTGCGGCCGGCATTGCCGGAGCCGATCCAGCCCTTCTCCAGCACAGCGACATTGCGGATGC
This sequence comes from Mesorhizobium tamadayense, assembly GCF_003863365.1. Lineage (GTDB taxonomy): Bacteria > Pseudomonadota > Alphaproteobacteria > Rhizobiales > Rhizobiaceae > Mesorhizobium > Mesorhizobium tamadayense. Next base: position 15,975 of record NZ_RQXT01000088.1, read on the forward strand.
CGAACTCGCTGGCCAGGAACCAGGCCGTCGCCAGCCCATGGCCGCCGCCGCCGATGATCACCACGTCGTAGCGATCCTTGGGCGCCGCGTCGCGCCAGGTCGGCTTCCAGGTCTTGTGGCCGGAGAGGGCGGCGCGGGCGAGCGAGAAGATGGAGTATTTCATGAAATCATTCCGAGGCCGCTCGCCCCACGCCGGATCTTTCCTGACCCATCGGATTCGCCCGAAAGCCGCTTCGCGCTTTTCGGTCCGACGCCCTAGATGTCCAGCGTGTGGTCGCGCTCCCACTGCGTGAAGTGCGAAGCATAGGAATTCCATTCCTGCTGCTTCAGCTTTAGGTATGCCGACGAGAATTCCTCACCCAGCGCCGTCTTGAGCAATTTGTCGTTGTCGAACTCGCGCAGCGCGTCGAGTAGGTTGAGCGGCAGTTTCGGCGCATCCGTCACGGTATGGCCGAGCTGGTACATGTCGATGTCGTAGCGCTTGCCGGGATCGGCCTTCGAGCGGATGCCGTCGAGACCGGCGGCGATGATGACGGCCTGCAGCAGATAGGGATTGGCCGCGCCGTCCGGCAGGCGCAACTCGAAGCGGCCGGGGCCGGGCACGCGCACCATGTGGGTGCGGTTGTTGCCGGTCCAGGTGACCGTGTTCGGCGCCCAGGTCGCGCCCGAAATGGTGCGCGGCGCGTTGATGCGTTTGTACGAATTGACCGTCGGATTGGTGATCGCGGCAAGCGCCGAGGCATGCTTCATGATGCCACCGAGGAAGTTCTTGCCCTTGGCCGAGAGGCCAAGCTCCTGCGAATTGTCGGCGAAGACATTCGTCCTGCCGGTCTCGTCCCACACCGAGATATGCGCGTGGCAGCCATTGCCGGTCAGGCCCTGGAACGGCTTGGGCATGAAGGTCGCGCGCAGGCCGTGCTTCTCTGCGATCGACTTGACCATGAATTTGAAGAAGGAGTGCTTGTCCGCGGTAGCCAGCGCGTGGTCGAAGGCCCAGTTCATCTCGAACTGGCCGTTGGCGTCCTCGTGATCGTTCTGGTAGGGGTCCCAGCCCAGCGCCAGCATATGGTCGCAGATCTCGGCGATCACGTCGTAGCGGCGCATCACCGCCTGCTGATCGTAGCAGGGCTTCGAGGCCGTGTCGTATTTGTCGGAGATCACGCTACCGTCCGGCGAGATCAGGAAGAACTCGGCCTCGACACCGGTCTTGACATGCATGCCGTCGCGGGCGGCTTCAGCGATCAGCCGCTTCAGCGTGTTGCGCGGCGCCTGTTCGACCTCCTTGTCGTCCATGATGCAATTGGCGGCCACCCAGGCCACCTCCGGCTTCCATGGCAGCTGGATCACCGAGGACGCGTCCGGCACCGCCAGCATGTCCGGATGGGCTGGCGTCAGGTCCAGCCAGGTGGCGAAACCGGCAAAGCCGGCCCCGTCCTTCTGCATGTCTGAGATCGCCTGCGCCGGCACCAGCTTGGCGCGCTGCCCACCGAACAGGTCGGTGTAGGAGATCATGAAATATTTGACGTTTTTCGCCCTTGCGAATTCTGCAAGATCATTAGTCACACCAGTTCCCCATTTTTTCTTCGGCCATGGCCCACGGCATATGGGTCTTGACCCTTCATTGATCAGAAGCCGTTCTTCCCCGGTATCCAGTTGGTGCCGGCAAGCGGCACGCCGGCCATGGCTGCCGCCTCGATGCTGAGCGCGACGAGATCCTCCAGCTCGAGATTGTGCAGGCTGTTCTTGCCGCAGGCGCGGGCGATCGTCTGCGCCTCCAGCGTCATTACCTTGAGGTAGTTCGCGAGCCGCCGCCCGGCCGCGATCGGGTCGACCCGCTTCATCAGCTCGGGATCCTGCGTGGTGATGCCGGCCGGGTCGCGGCCTTCG
>NZ_RQXT01000089.1 GCF_003863365.1 Mesorhizobium tamadayense
TCAAGGGGGTGAGATTACGCAGTCGGCCATCCTCGCCAATCTCAAGCGTCGCAGAGGCAGCGCAATGAAAATCAGTCCATATGCGCGGCGGGCGCGCCACCCGCGGGTGCGGCCTTCGGCTTGCGCAGCAGGATCACGAACGGAACGGCAAGCAGCGTCATCACCATCAGGATTTTGAAGTCGTTGACGTAGGAGATCATCATCGACTGGACGTTCACCAGCCTGTCGACCTGCGAAAGCGCGACGGGATCGCCGGCAGCGGCCGCCGGCGAGGCTGCCCACAGATTGGGGTTGTACGGATTGATGAAGGCGGACAACTCGCCATGGTTGACCTGGGTGTTGCGCACCATCAGCGCCGCGACCACCGACACCCCGATCGACGAGCCGAGATTGCGCACCAGGCTGAACAGCGAGGTGGCGTCGGTGCGGTAGCGCGCGTCGAGCGTGGCGAAGGCAACCGTCGACAGCGGCACGAACACCATGCCCATGCCGAGGCCCTGGATGACGCCGGAGGTCAGGATGAGCCAGTTGTCCATCTGCGGCGTGAAGCTCGCCATGGTGTAGAGCGACTGCGCGGTGAGCAGGAAGCCGACGGCGACGAGGATCCTGGCATCGATCCTGTGCATGATGCGGCCGACGAACAGCATCGAGATCATCGTGCCGACGCCGCGCGGCCCCAGCACCACGCCGATGGTGACGGTCGGGTAGCCGAAGATATTGGCAAGCATCGGCGGCAGCAGCGACATCGAGGCCAGGATCAGCACGCCCATGACGAAGATGAAGCCCAGCCCGGTCACGAAATTGCGGTCGAGGAAGATTTTTGGATCGATGAATGGGTGCTCGGACGTCACCGTGTGGATGATGAACACCCAGAAGCCGGTGATCGACAGGCCAAGCTCGATCCAGATCTCGGTCGAGGAGAACCAGTCGACCTCGCCGCCGCGGTCGAGCAGAAGCTGCAGCGCGCCGACGCCGAGCGAGATCATGGCGAAGCCGAAGAAATCGAAGCTGCGCACGCGCTTGGCGACGACAGGCAGATAGGCGGCCATGCCGAGGAAGGCGAGGATGCCGACCGGCAGGTTGATGAAGAACACCCAGCGCCAGTTGAAGTTCTCGGTCAGCCAGCCGCCGAGCGTCGGGCCCAGGATCGGCCCCAGCATGATGCCGGCGCCCCAGATGGCCATCGCCTGGCCGTGGCGCTCCTTGGGGTTGATGTCGAGCAGGAAGGTCTGCGACAGCGGCACGATCGCGGCGCCGAACACGCCCTGCAGCAGCCGGAACAGCACAATCGTCTCGAGGCTCCAGGCGAGGCCGCAGAGCATGGAGAAGATGGTGAAGCCGACGACGGAAGCGAGGAACAGCTCCTTGCGGCCGAGGCGGTCGGCAAGCCAGCCTGTGACCGGCGTCATGATCGCGGCGGCCACGATGTAGGAGGTCAGCACCCAGTTGATGTTGTCAGGCGAGGCGCCGAGGTCGCCCGTCATGGTGGGCAGCGCGACATTGGCGATCGTGGTGTCGAGCGCCTGCATGATCGTCGCCAGCATGAGGGCGACCGTGATCAGGCCGCGATGCGGCACTTCCTTGAAGGGTTCTGGCGTGCTCATGGTGCGGAACTTCCAGCAGGCAACAAAATGTACGTCGGGTTTCCGGGCGGCAAAGCCTTCCGTCGGGAGGCCTTCATCGCGGTGGGACGCGACTATCGATGTGGGGGTTACATCGACCGAAAGTCTCTATGGGGGCGGATGAATGCCGCCCGGAAACCTGAGGACCGACGGGTCCGTGTCGAAAGCTTCAGCTTGGATCTGGCCGCGACGCGGCTTGTCTCAAACGCTCGGCTTTGCCACTCCTCCCCGTCAGGCCAATCCCCTGCACTTACTCAGCGTGCTCGCCGGCCGTGGCGTGACCGAAGATCGACGGCAGGCCACGCGCCACGCCGGTGTCGACGGTGACCGTCGCGCTCATGCCGGTGCGCAGCGCCATCTTGGCGTCCGCGTCGGTCAGCTCGAGGCGCACGGGGATGCGCTGGGTGACCTTGACCCAGTTGCCGGTGGCGTTCTGGGCGGGCAGCAGCGAGAACTCGGCGCCCGTGCCGGCGCCGATCGCCTTGACGGTCGCCTCGAAGGTCCTGCCCGGATAGGTGTCGACGACGATCTCGGCCTTCTGGCCCGGCTTCATATGGGTGAGCTGGGTCTCCTTGAAATTGGCGTCGATCCAGGTGTCGCCGGTCTCGACCAGCGCGAACAGCGGCGTGCCGACGCCGACATACTGGCCGACCTTGAAGGACGAGGCCTGGTAGACGATGCCGTCGGCCGGCGCCTTTACCGTGGTCTGCGCGAGGTCGTAAGCCGCCTTGTCGCGCGCGGCGAGCGCCGACATCACGGTCGGATGCTTGTCGGTCTCGATATCCGGGTTGCCGCCAAGGGCAGCCTTGGCGCTGAGGATGCCCTGCTGCGCGACCGCAAGCTGCTGCTTGGCCTTGTCGAGGTCGTTGCGGGCCTCGTCCAGCGACGACTTGGCGTTGATGCCCTTCTGGGCGAGATCGGCGGCGCGGTCATATTGCGACTGCGCATAATCGACCTCGCTTCTGGCCGACTTTTCCTGCGCCATCGCCTGGCTGTAGGCGGCGCGCAGCTGCTCGACATTGAGGCGCGCGGCAGCGACCGCAGCGTCGGCCTGTGCAAGAGCGATGCGGTAGGGCTCGGGGTCGATCACGAAGAGAAGATCGCCCTGCCTGACCGTCTGGTTGTCGGCGATGCCGACCTGGACGATGCGGCCGGCCGTATCGGAGGCGACCGAAATCCTGGCTTGCTGCAGGTTGGCGTTCTCGGTCTCCTGATAGCGCCCGCCCGTCACCCAGACATAGGCGCCTCCGGCGAGCAGGGCCAGCGGCAGGGCGATCATCAGCAGGAAGCGGCCGGTGCGGCGCTTCTTCTTCGGCGCCGGCGCCGGTTGCGGCACGGGCGCCACGGAAACCGGAGCAGGTACCGGCTGCGCCGGGGCTTCCATTTCAAGCTTGGTGACGTTGTCTTCTATCTTGGCTGCCGCGTTCATGCTGCTGCGCCTTCCGCATTCTTCATCTTTTCCAGGGACGACGCTTCGCCGTCCGTCAAATTCTGCACGATCGTGTCCAGCGTCCGGATCAGGACGCGGCGATCCTCCGGCGACACGCCGGCAAGCGATTCCTCATAAACCTCGCCGGCGAGGCTTTTGACCTCCGCATAGGCAGCGTTCGCCTTCTCGGTCGGGAAGATCATGCGCACGCGGCGGTCGGTCGCATCGGGACGGCGCTCGATCCAGCCGCCCTCCTCCATCCTGTCGACCAGGCGCGAGACGCTGATCGGCTCGATCTCGAGGAGCTCGGCGAGCCGGGCCTGGGCCACGCCCGCCTCCTTGGCGACGCGGACCAGAAGCCGCCATTGCGCCGACGACAGGCCGAGCCCGCCGGCGCGCGCCTCGAAGCGCTTGCGCATCAGGCGCTGCACGTCGTGGATCAAAAATCCCAATCTGTCCATGCCGTCCGAAACCATGAGCCGCATATATAATAAGCGTGCTTACCATTCAAGCGAAATGCGTTGTTCCAGATGCCGGAAAATCGCATGACAGCGATGCGATGCGTTCATGGTTATCAGCCGCTGAAGACGAGCCTCATGGCGGCAGCGTCACGCCGATCGACGCCGACGCATCGAGCGCAAGCCGATGCGACACCTGATCAGGCTGCGGCGACGGCTTGAGGCGATGCCTTCATAGCCAGGCGTCAAGCGACTGAAAATTCACTGTGTTTTCGCCATGCGCTGGCGTCGTTCGGCATGTTCATGATACAGCTGTTGCTGTGGATCGGGGGATCAACGCAATGCCGACGCTCTATGCGCTGAAGCCGGCTTTCCAGGACAGGCTGCGGCCGCTGGTCGGCAAGCTGGCAGCCATGGGCGTGACGGCCAATGGTGTCACCGTCCTGGCAGCCCTCCTCTCCGTGGCGGCCGGAACGCCAATCGCGGCCTTGCCCGGTTGGCGTGCGCCACTCTTCCTCATTCCCGTCGTGCTTTTCCTGCGCATGGCGCTCAACGCCATCGACGGCATGCTGGCGCGCGAGCATGGGCAGGCCTCGACGCTCGGCATGTACCTCAACGAAATCTGCGATGTCGTCTCCGACCTCGCGCTGATCCTGCCCTTTGCCGCGTTTGCGCAATTCGGCGCCTGGGGCGTCGTGGCCTTTGCCATCGCCGCGGCGCTCTCCGAGTTCGCCGGCGTGCTCGGCATCGCCGCCGGGATCGGGCGAAACTATGCCGGGCCGTTCGGCAAAAGCGACAGGGCGCTGGCGCTCGGCGCGGTCGCCGTCCTCACTGCCGCCGGGCTTTGGCCGGCGGCAATCGCGCCGTTTGTGTTTCCGGCCATGGCTACGCTTTCGCTGCTGACCGCCATAAACCGGATACGCGCCGGTCTTACTGACAGCGCCGGCTGAGCATCGAGACTTGCCATGCCGCTCGAGGGAAACACCATGCTTCACGAACAGGTCGCCGCCGCGCCGGCGCAAAGCCTTGCGCGGCAGGCGCAGGAACGCACGTTCCGCAGCCATGACGGCACGGAGATCTTCTACCGTTTCTGGCCGGCGCTGTCCGCCGAGGCCAAGGGCGCGATCTTGCTCTTCCATCGCGGCCATGAGCATGGCGGCCGCATGGCGCATCTGGTCGACGAACTGCGCATGCCCGATTACGCCTTCTATGCCTGGGACGCGCGCGGCAACGGCCGCTCCGCGGGCGAGCGCGGCTATGCGCCGTCTTTCGCCGCGCTGGTGCGCGATATCGACTGTTTCATGGGCGAGATCGCCGCCAAGGACGGCTTTGACACGCAGGATATTGCGCTGATCGCGCAGTCCTTCGGCGCGGTGCTTGCGGCCGCGTGGGTGCATGACTATGCGCCGAAACTGCGCGCCATGGTGCTTGCCTCGCCCGCCTTCTCGGTCAAGCTCTACGTGCCATTCGCCAAGAAAGGCATCGCGCTGTGGCAGAAGATCAAGGGGCGCTTCTTCGTCAATTCCTACGTCAAGGCGAGCCTCCTCACCCATGACCCGGGGCGCATCGCCTCCTTCGAAAACGATCCGCTGATCACAAGGCCGATCGCGTCGAACATCCTCGTCGAGCTCTACCAGCATGCGGCGCGCATCGTTTCCGATGCGCGCGCCATCACCGTGCCGACGCAGCTTCTTCTGTCGGGCAGCGACTGGGTGGTGCGGCACGCGCCGCAGCACGAGTTCTTCGTCAATCTCGGCAGCCGCATCAAGGAGCGGCATGTTCTGTCTGGCTTCTTCCACGACACGCTGGGCGAGCGCGACCGCGCCGAGGCTCTCGACCTGATCCGGCCGTTCCTCGAAGCGCGGTTCGCGGCGCCGGCGGAAGCTGTCGACCTCAAGCAGGCGGATATTGCCGGTTACGCGCGCGACGAAGCCGACCGCCTCGCCTCGCCGCTCGATCTCCTGTCGCCCAAGGGCCTCTACTGGGCCATGAGCCGCGCCTTCATCCGCATCGGCAGCTGGTTCTCGCAAGGCATGAAGATCGGGGTCGGCACCGGTTTCGATTCCGGTTCGACGCTGGACTATGTCTATGAGAACGAGCCGCGCGGTCTCGGGCCGATCGGCCGCATGGTCGACCGCACATTCCTCAACGCCATCGGCTGGCGCGGCATCCGCCAGCGCAAGGCCAACCTCGAAGAGCTGATCGGCTCGGCGCTGGCAACGCTGAAGGCCGCGGGACGGGCCACCAACATCCTGGACATTGCGGCCGGCCACGGCCGCTATGTTCTCGATGCGATCGCCAAAAGCCCGGAGCATCCGACCAGCGTGCGCCTGCGGGACTATTCCGAGCTCAATGTCGAGCTCGGACGCAAGTTGATCGCCGAACGCCAATTCCCGGCGAGCGTGTCGTTCCAGCGCGCCGACGCCTTCGACGGCGATGGGCTCGCCGCGCTCGATCCGGCGCCGGATCTCGCAATCGTCTCCGGGCTCTACGAGCTCTTCTCCGACAATGCGCTGATTTCGCGCTCGCTTGGCGGCCTTGCCCGCGCCATGCAGCCCGGCAGCCTGCTGATCTACAGCAACCAGCCCTGGCACCCGCAGCTCGAGATGATCGCGCGCAGCCTGACCTCGCATCGCGGCGGCCAGGCCTGGATAATGCGGAGGCGCACGCAAGGCGAGATGGACCAGTTGGTCGAGGCAGCCGGCTTTGAAAAGCTCGAACAGCGCATCGACCAGTGGGGCATCTTCACCGTCTCGCTGGCAAGGCGGCTCTAGGACCACCGACGCATGCCGACTGGTGCCGAGCCCCCGCCGCCTTCAGACGACCCAGCCGAACCCTATGGCCGGATCGTGCTCCGAGCCGCACTTTGGCTCGCCTTGCTCGCGCCGTTCTTCTATTCGACCTACGGCTTCGCCAACTGGCTGGCCTCGACGCGCGACCATGTCGGCAGCATCGTGTTCTCCTGGGAACGCCATGTTCCGTTCGTCGCCTGGACCATCGTGCCCTACTGGTCGATCAACCTGTTCTATGGACTGTCGCTCCTGCTCAACAACAGCCGGCAGGGCGTCGACCGGCTGGCCGGCCGCTACCTCACCGCTCAGGTCGTCGCGGTCACGTGCTTCATCCTGTTTCCACTGACGGCCACTTTTACGCGGCCGGCAACGAGCGGCCTGCCGGGTTTCCTGTTTGCGGTGCTCGGCGGCTTCGACAAGCCGTTCAACCAGGCGCCGTCGCTGCACATCGCGCTCCTGGTGATCATCTGGGATCACTGGCGCCAGCGCCTTGGAAGCCCACTTTCAACGCTCTGGCACGGCTGGTGCTTCCTGATCGGCGCCTCGGTGCTGACGACCTGGCAGCACCATTTCATCGACATCCCGACCGGCGCGCTGCTCGGCTTCTTCGCGCTGTGGCTCTTTCCGGCCCAAGGCGAGTTGCCCTTTGCCGATTTCCGACTGACCACCGACGGCAAGGCACGGCGGCTTTCGCTATACTACGCGTTGTGCGCCGCTCTGGCGCTAACGGGCGCCGCGATCGGCGCCTTCTTCTCCGCCCTTGCCTTTTTGCTTCTATGGCCTTCGCTGGCGCTGGCCATCGTCGCGTTCGCCTATGCCGGGGCCGGCGCGAAAGTGTTCCAGAAGACGACGGACGGCCGCGTGTCGCTGGCAAGCCGGATCCTGCTTTGGCCCTACCGGCTGGTCGCCAGGGTCAATGTCTGGGCGTGGACGCGCAAGCTGCCGCCGGTCGTGGCGGTCACCGACGGCGTCTTCCTCGGGCGTTTTCCTGCCGCTTCGGAAGCCGACGGCTTCGGCACGGTGATCGATCTCGCCGCCGAGTTGAAGCGGCCGCGCGAGACAGCCACCCGATGGGAAAGTTTCGGCATGCTCGATCTCGTGCCGCCACCGGCCGACACGCTCGACAAAGCCGTGGCGGCGATCGAGCCGGCGCGTCGGCATGGCACGGTACTGGTCTGCTGCGCGCTCGGTTTCCAGCGCAGCGCCACCGTCGTCGCCGAATGGCTGGTCGCAACGGGCCGCTCGCATACGCCGGCGCAGGCGCGCAAGCAGCTCGCCGCCTCCGGCCGGCCGGTGCATCTCCAGGTCGGACTGGACGAGCCGGCATGACGGACGAAGCCTATCAGCAACGGACCGGCCGATTTGCCGCCATGCTGATCAAGCAGGCCGCGTGGCCTGCCGTTATCGTGCTCGCCTGCGACGGCTTTGCGCCTTTGGTCGCCTCGGCGCGCGGCGCGCTCCACGCGCCGATCGCGGTGCTGGCGCTGTTGGTCGCGGCGGCAAGTGCGGTCGTCGTGCTTGGGATTTCGGCGCTTCTCGCCCTCGACGTGCTGCTGTTCCGACTGATGGCGAGCCATGACAATGAGCGTTCGGGATGCGGCGCGGTGGACGACCTTCTTGCGCGCATGCGCCTGAGGCCTGCCCCATCCTCTCCACGCCCGCTCGACGATCGCGTGGCCGGAACGCGCCGCCTGCTTGCAAGGCAACGCATCACCTTCGCGATCTTCGTCATCGCGTTTCTCACAGCCGGTTTCTGGATGCCCAGATGAACAAGCTGTCGCTCAGAACCTTCACGCTGCTGCAGACGGCGACCTCCGTCGGCCTGTCGGCGCTCGCCTGGGCCGTGACCGGCGTGCGCCCGATCTGGAGCGGTAGCCAGCCGTCAGACCGGCAGCGCATCTATTTCGCCAACCACACCAGCCATGGCGACTTCATCCTGCTGTCGGCTTGTCTCAGCGAGAAGGAGCGCGCCATCACGCATGCGGTGGCCGCCGCCGAATATTGGGGAAAGTCGAAGCTGCGCCGCTTCATCGCCGAGGACATGCTCTCCTCCGTGCTGATCAGCCGGCAATGGACGAGCCCGGAAGAGAACCCGATCTCCGTCATGCTCTCGGTCCTCGACCAGGGCCATTCGCTGATCATCTTCCCGGAAGGCACGCGCAACATGAGCGACGAGCTCCTGCCCTTCCGCTCCGGGCTCTACAACCTGTCTATGGCGCGGCCCGATGTCGAATTGATCCCGTGCTGGATCGAGAACATGTCGCGCGTGCTGCCCAAGGGCCAGTTCCTGCCGGTGCCGCTGCTGTGCCGCGTCGTCTTCGGCGCGCCGGTGGCGGTGGCGCCGGGCGAGGAACGCCGCGCCTTCCTCGAGCGCGCCCGGTCCGAACTTCTGGCGCTCAATCCGCGCCCCGATCGAGACGATTGATGCGCCACGAAATCAGCATCTTGATCATCGGCCTTTTCGTGGTGCTGAGCACCGCCAGCGCCACCGCCGCCCTCCTGTCGGCAAGGGCGCCGAAACCGCTCAGCGCGACGCTCGTCAATCTCACTCAGCGCATCAACGCCTGGTGGGTGATGGTGGCGCTGATGGCGGTCGCCTTCTTCTTCGGCCGCTACGGCATGACCATCCTGTTCGCGCTGATCTCGTTCGCGGCGCTGCGCGAATTCGTGACGCTGACGCACAGCCGCCGCAGCGATCATTGGGTGCTGCTCGGCATGTTCGGCATCGTCATTCCGTTCCAGTACTGGCTGGTGTGGACGGCCTGGTACGGCCTCTTCGTCATCTTCATCCCGGTCTACTGCTTCCTGCTGATGCCGGCGATCACGGCGCTGCACGGCGATACCGAGCGCTTCCTGGAGCGCGTGTCGGCGCAGCAATGGGCGATCATGATCTCGGTCTACTGCGTCAGCCACGTCCCGGCCCTGCTGACGCTCAACGTGCCGGGCTTCGAAGGCCGCAATCTGCTCCTCGTCGCCTTCCTGATCATCGTCGTGCAGGGCAGCGACGTGCTGCAGTACATCTTCGGCAAGCTGTTCGGGAAGCACCGCTTCTCGCCGACCGTCTCGCCGTCGAAGACCTGGGAGGGCTTGATCGGCGGACTGGTCGCGTCAAGCCTTCTCGGCACGCTGCTGTCCTTTATCACGCCGTTCTCACCGCTGCAGGCTTCGGCCGTCGCCTTCGTCGCCTGCACGATGGGCTTCCTCGGCGGGCTCGTCGCCTCGGCGATCAAGCGCGACCAGGGCGTCAAGGACTGGGGCCACCTGATCGAGGGCCATGGCGGCATGCTCGACCGCACCGACAGCCTGGTCTTCGCCGCGCCGATCTTCTTCCACATCGTGCGCTATTTCTGGACTGTGTGAGCGCCCGCCGGCTAAATGCGCTTCCGCAACAGGAGCGTCACGACGAAGAAGGCGCCGAGCGAGCTGGTGATGATGCCGATCGGCAGTTCTTGCGGCGGCAGCAGAGTGCGGGCGAGGAGATCGCTGGCCAGCAGCAGGATCGCGCCGAACAGCGCGCAGATCGCTATCAGGGGCCGGTGCAGCGGACCGGCCAGCGGCCGGCCGAGATGCGGGATCATCAGTCCGACGAAGCCGATGACGCCGGCCACCGCGACGAGGATTGCGGTCGCCAAAGCGGCGATGAGGAAGGTCGTGCGGCGCATGCGCGCCACCGGCACGCCGAGGCTCTCGGCGGCACTTTCGCCGGCGAGGAAGGCATCGAACTGGCGGTGGCGCCAGAGTCCGTAAGCGAGGATGATGCCGGCGCCCAGCGCCGCCAGGCCGATATTGTCCCAGCGGGCGAGACCGAGCCCGCCCATGGTCCAGAACAGCACCGAATGGGCGGCGCGCTGGTCGCCGGCGAAGACAAGATAGTTGGTTAAAGCGGTGAACATGAAGGAGACGGCGAGGCCGGCAAGGATCAGCCGCTCAGGCCCCTGTCCCCTCACCCGCGAGACGAGCAGGAGCACGATCGCCGCTGCCAGTACCCCGCCGGTGAAAGCGGCAACCGGCAAGGTCCAGATGCCGAAGCTGTCGCCGAAGACGGTGATGACGGAGACCGCGCCGGCTGCCGCACCGGAAGAGAGGCCGAACAGGAACGGATCGGCGAGATCGTTGCGGGTGACCGTCTGCAGCAGCGCGCCGACGACACCGAGGCCGGCGCCGACGGCGATCGCAAGCAGCGTGCGCGGCAGTCTGAGGTCGACGACGATGCTGCCGACCGGGCCGGGCACGGCCGGACCGCCCAAGCCGGCCGCATGCGCCAGCGCGCCGACGACCTCGTGCAGAGGTATCAGCGTCGAGCCATAGGCGATCGACGAAAGCGCGAGAGCGTCCAGCAGGATCGCGCCAAGCGCCATCGCCAGGACGAAAGAGTTGCGGCGCGAGCTCACGTTCTTACGCAAAGCGCTGCACTGCACCACCAGCCGAGATTGACCGAAGCCTCCCGAACTTCGTCATCCCAGGGCGAAGCAGGAGCGAAGCGACGCGGCGCAGACCCTGGGATCCTGTGTGTTGGTTCCGGTGTATGGTTGAAGTGGGAAGGAGGCCGAGGGGATCCTGGTCGTCCTCTCGGACAGGCCGTGGCATGGCTCGGTCCCTTCCCACCGGTGAACCATCAACCTGAACAGTTGCACGGGGCTGTTCCAAGCAGACCCCGAACCACAGGAAGAGGCATGGACATGATAGTGCAGAATTTCGTCGGCTGCGACATCTCCAAGCAGTGGCTCGATTTTTTTGATGAGGCAAGCGGCCATTACCGGCGCATCGACAACCAGGCCGATGCGATCGCCGCCTATGTGGCGGGCCTTCAACCCGGTCGGGACTTCGTCGTCATGGAGGCGACAGGGGTCCATGACCGGCTGCTTTACCGCGCCCGGTCGCTCCACTCAACCCGGCATGCGCGTTACCATTATTGTCCAGTGTGCAATTTCGATCAAACTGGCCGTCGGCGCAGCGGCTAGCGTCGCCGCGCCAAATGCGAGGAGCCATGAACCCGACCGAGAAAGCGCTGTGGTTTGTCGAAAGCCATCTGCCGGATGCGATTTCGCTCGACGATGTCGCGGCAAGCAGCGGCGTGTCGCGCTTCCATGTGACACGCGCCTTCGGTGCGGCCACGGGACGGTCGGTCATGGGCTATATGCGGGCGCGGCGGCTCAGCGAAGCGGCGCGCAAGCTTGCCGGCGGCGCGCGCGACATCCTCTCGGTCGCGCTCGATGCCGGCTATGGCTCGCATGAGGCTTTCACTCGAGCCTTCCGCGACCAGTTCGGTACCACGCCGGAACTGGTGCGCGCGCAAGGCTCGACCCAAAACCTCGACCTCGTGGAGCCCATCCTCATGGCCAGTTCGCTTCTCACCACGCTCGAGCCGCCGCGCTTCGAGACCAGCCGCCCCTTCCTCATCGCCGGTCTCGGCGAGCGCTACAGCTGCGAGACCAGCGCCGGCATTCCGATGCTGTGGCAGCGTTTCGGTCCCTATATCGGCAACATTCCCGGCGAGATCGGCGACGTTGCCTACGGCGTCTGCGTCAACGGCGACGATGCCGGCAATTTCGACTACATCGCCGGGGTCGAGGTGGCCGATTTCTCGGAACTGCCCAAGGAGTTTTTCCGCGTGCGCGTGCCGGCGCAGAAATACGCGGTGTTCTCGCATCGCGAGCACATCTCGACCATCCGCCGCACCGTCAACACGATCTGGAACAAGTGGCTGCCGGCCTCCGGCCACGAGATCGCCGACGCGCCGGATTTCGAGCGCTACGGGCCGGAGTTCGATCCGCGCAGCGGCAATGGCGGGCTGGAGATCTGGTTGCCGGTGAAGGGCTGATCGGCACTACAATTCCAGATTCCAGGTCTGGCCCACCAGATCCTTGCCGAAGGAATGATGGCGCTCTTCCTCGGCCAGCTTGAAGCCGGCCGCCTGGTAGATGCGGCGGGCCGAGCCCAGTATGTCGTTGGTCCAGAGCGTCAGCGTCTTGTAGCCCTTCGCACGTGAGAAGCCGATGCATTCGTCGACCAGCCGCGCCCCGATGCCGAGGCCACGCGCGGAAGGCTCGACATAGAGCAGGCGCAGCTTCGCCACCTCGGCCGACTTGCGCATGACGAAGACCGAGCCGACCACCTCGCCTTCGCGCTCGGCGATCCAGCCGCGCTCCCATTGCGGATTGAAAGTCTTGACGAACTCGCCGAGGATCTCGGCAACCAGCGCTTCGTAGGTTTCGTCCCAGCCATAGTTCTGTGCGTAGAGCAGGCCCTGGCGATGCGTGATCCAGCCGATGTCGCCGACCCGCAGCGGCCGCAGGATATATGGCACCTTCGGTTCGGGTTTGTCGCCGAGCAGGTCCTGCACTGTGCGCATGGCCTTGACCAGCCGTTCCTGGTCGGCCGGCGCTAGACGATCGAGCAGCGCGCGCACCTGTTCGTGAGAGTCTTTGTTCAGCGGCGCGAAGGCCTCTCTTCCCGCCGGCGTCAGCGCGATCGAGGAACGCCGCGCATCGGCCTCGGTGGCGGCGCGATCGACCAGGCCGCGCTCCTCGAACTTCTTCAGCAGCCGGCTGACATAACCGGGATCGAGGCCGAGGTCGCGCACAAGGTCGCTGGCGGCGAGCCCGTCGTGGTGGGCAAGCTCGTAAAGCACCCGCGCCTCGGTCAGCGAGAAGGCGCTTTTCAGCCAGACCTCATCGAGCACGCCGATCTGGCGGGTGTAGAAACGATTGAAGGCACGCACCGCATCGATGCGCTCCTTGCCGGAATGATCGTGGATGGTCATTGGCTCCTCCTGTCCCGGACAGGATCGATCAATTAGTTGACGGAGTCAATGAATCGATATCTCTCTCCTTCGTCATTCTAGGGCGGAGCAAGGAGCGAAGCGACGCGCGCAGACCCTAGAATCCATGCCGTGACCTACAAGCGCCGCAATAATGCAGAACCTTGGGGGCCTTCTTCTGCACCGTATCGTTCTTGCGCAGACGCAACGGCATGGCAGGATCCTAGGGTCTGCACTCCGCTTCGCGTCGTTCCGCCCTAGGATGACGAAGTCGCGGATGCGCGGACGCTAAGGCCGCGCTGAGCTGCCCTCACCCCATCGGCAGCGCCGGCCAGAACTCCAGGACGCGCCCGCCAGAAAACACGGCGATGGAGCCGAAATGCTGCAGAACCGCCTCGCTCTGCGTCGGCCGCAGGAAGGCATAATCTCCGGGCTTCACGGCAGCATCAGCAGGCAACCCCATGAACTGCTGGTTGGACGAGAAGCCGATCAGGCCATTTGGCTTCATGCCTTCGGGGAACACCGGATCGGCCATCCACTTGCCGCCATAGAGATAGCAGCCTCTGCGTGGAAAGAGGCCGAGCGCCTGCAGCGTCCTGGAAACCGCCGCTGGGCCGGGCAGCACCGGATCGACCGCCTTCAGGATCGGCGTCGCGATGAAGGCCGCCGGCTGGAAGCCGTCGAGGCCGGGCGTGTCGAAGTCGCTCGGCAGCACGAAGGCCGAGCCGATCGAGACTTCGTTGGCCACGCCTGCGCCATGCAGCAGCGCCGTCTTCGAGCCGCCGATGTTGAGGATGCGGCGCTGGTCCGGGTCGAGGGCAGGAACGAATTGCGCTGCCTTGGCCGACGCCTGTTTCAGCGCCTTGGCCGCGCCGCCGAACAATCCCG
Source organism: Mesorhizobium tamadayense (assembly GCF_003863365.1). Classification (GTDB taxonomy): domain Bacteria; phylum Pseudomonadota; class Alphaproteobacteria; order Rhizobiales; family Rhizobiaceae; genus Mesorhizobium; species Mesorhizobium tamadayense. The sequence goes on from NZ_RQXT01000089.1 coordinate 13,950, forward strand.
GAATCTCCGGCGCATGCGCCTCGTAGGCCATGATGCCTTCGCAATGCAGGCCCCTGGGGATTGAGAGCGCTGCGATCTCGTCGGGATTGGCAAAGCCGCCGCGATGCAGCCCGACATCGACCTCGAAGGCGACGCGCAGCTCGGTGCGGAGTTCGGCGGCAAGCGCGCCGTATTCGGCCAGCCGTTCGGCCGTGTCGATCAGCCAGCAGACGCGCGCCCAGCCGGCGCCGCCCCTGGTGAGCGTGGCTCTCGCCGCGCCGACCGGCATCGGCTTGCCGTAAAGCAGGTCGGCCTCAGGGAAGGCGTCGAGCACGGCCTGCGTGATTGGCGGATGGAAGGTCATAAAGCGATTGGCGCCGAGCGCACTCGCAATATGCGAAAGCAGCGGCAGGCAAGGCAGCGACTTGTCGACCAGCCGCACGGCAAGGCGCGGCGCCAGCTTTTTTCTCACCAGCGCGATGTTGGCGTCCAGCCGGTCGCGGTCGAGCACCAGGCAGGGCCGGAAGATATCGGCCGCCTTTAGCGCCTTCGACAGCCCGGCGAAATAGGCGCTCATTGTTGGATGCCAAAAGGACCGGGCTCGATGCCGAACAGGCCGGCCATATAGGGCGACACGAAACGGTTTTGAGGATCGATGTCGCGGCGCACCGCCATCGCATCGTCCCAGCGCGGATAAAGTTTTTTGAAATCTGCCGCCTGCTGGCTGTGCATCTTCCCCCAATGCGGCCTGCCGCCGTGTTTCAAGAAGATCGGCTCGGCCGCGCGCATGAAGGGCAGCGGATCGTTCGCCGCATCGTGGTGGATGGCGATCGAGCAGGTCAGCCTTTTGTGGAAGGGCGAGAGCCAGAATTCGTCCGGCGCCACCGAACGCACCTCAATGGGAAAATAGACTTCCGGAAAGTGCTTTTCGGTCAGCGCGATGATCTCGGCCAGCGCCTTCGGACCTTCCTCGTAAGGCAGGTGGTACTCCATCTCGTTGAATTTGGTGCGGCGGTCGCTGGCGTAGACGTTGAGCCAGTCCTGCACATAGTCCTCGGCCGGCACTTTTTTGACCGCGCCCTTGATCAGCAAGCGGCGCAGCGACGGCAGCCAGCGCAGCGTCGTGCGCAGCTTGCGCAGCGTCGCCAGTCCCTCTTCATCATCCTGCGTCGGCCGCGGCGTTGACGCGGCGGCGCTGACGTCACTGGCGATGAATTGTGCATAGCCGGAATACGGGATGTAGTAGAACTCGGCCGAGCGATGCGCGGCCATCATAGTCTCGAAATCGCGCAGCATGTCGCCGATCGGCAGCACCCATTTGCGGCGGCGCAGCCGGTAGGTCGGGATGTTGTTCATCGTCACTTCGGTCAGCACGCCGAACGCGCCGAGCGCGACGCCGGTGGCATGGATCATGTCCCGGTCGCCTGCGCGGCTGAATTCGCGCAGCTTGCCCTGCCCGTCGACGAACTGCACCGCCTCGAGCTGCGTGTGATAGGCGCCGAGTGTGGTGCCGGAACCGTGCGTGGCGGTGCCCAGCGCGCCGCCGATCGCCTGGCGGTCGATGTCGCCCATGTTGGGCAGGCCCTGGCCGATGCCTTGCAGGATATCCATCAGAGCCCCGAGCCGCGTCCCTGCCCTCACCCGCGCCCGACTGGCTGCGGCCTCATGCGAGACCAGTCCTTCGATCTTCTCCAGCGAGACAATGGTGCCGTCCGACTGCACCAGCGGCGTGAAGGAATGGCCGGCGCCGGCGACGCGCAACGGATCGGGCGCCGAGCGCACGAGCTCGGCCAGCTCGCCGGCGTCGGCTGGTGTCGCGATCAGCTTCGGCACCGCCTTCACGAAGCCCGACCAGTTGCTCCAGGAGCTCGCCATCGTCACCTCCCGCTCAGGCTGGAACGCGGCGCCGCGCAACCATCATGAAGACACCGAGCAGCGCCACGCTGGCCAGCGCGCTTGCCGCGGCGAATTCCGGCACGGGGCGGAAGTTCTCGCCGTCGATGAGCTGCGACGCGGCGATCGGGCCGATGGCGAGACCGAAGAGTTGCGCCGCCGGCACCAGGAGCGCGGCGTTGCGCGTCTCGTCGGCGGTGATCGCCAGCCGGATCTGGTAGGGCACGATGAAGAGCAGGATGAAGCCCATCACCAGCGCGACCGCCCAGAAGACCGAAAGTCCCGGGCCGGACGCGAGCAGCGCCGAGCTGATCGTCGCGACGGCGCCGATAACGGTGATGGCGAAGCGATAGTCGATGCGCGCCTCGAGGACGGTCGCTGTCATTGCGCCCACCACCTGCGCGGCGAGGCTTGCCGAGACCATCAGGCTGACGGTGCGGCCGTCGATGCCGAACTGAACGCCAAGCGGCTCGAGAAAGGCCCAGACGGCGCCAAAGAACATGAAGTAGCAGAAGATCGACAGCAGCGCCGTGATCGCCGGCACGGTCAGCACGTTGGAAAAGTGCTCGTCCTTCGGCAGGTCGGCATAGTCATCCGCCACGGTGCAGGCGACGACCAGCGACAGCAGGCAGACCACGCCAAGCGCGATGAATCCGCCGGCCGAGCCGGCTGCAGGCACGGCATAGAGGGCGAGCAGCAGCGCCAGCGCGCATTGCGCCAGGGTCTGCAGCGTGACGAAATAGCCGCCGATGCGCTCGGCCCGGCGCGAGCGGGCGATCAGCTCGGTGGCGACGGCGACCAGCCCGCCCTCGGCAAGCCCTGCGAGGGTGCGCGCGGCAATCAGTGAGTTGGGGTTAGCGGCACAGGCGGTCCAGAAATTGGCGAGCGCCAGCAGGACCAAGAGCACGGCGCTCTTCCAGCGCATGTTGCGCGCCGGCAAGAGCATTGCCACTACGCCCGAGCCGATGGCGATCGCGATCATCTCGGCGGTGGCGACCAGCGCCAGCTCGTCGCCGGTGACGTGGCGTTCCGTGTAGAGCGCGCCGAGCAGCACCGGCTGCAGGCCGAGGATGAGCAGGCCGACCGAGCCGATCCACAGCGCCGAGGCGAGCTGCAGGCCGGTGGGATTGCCGACCAGCCAGTCGCCCCCTTCCGCATGTCCAGCATCGATAACGGTCACGAGGCACCCTCTCTTGCAGTCTGACAAAAACTGACAAGTTGTCAGCATTTCGCAAAACTGATACTTGATCATGTTTCATGTCAACCGGAAATTTGGACGTTCCGTGTGAGATTTGGCCGTGTGAGATTTGGCGCATGACGCAAGCAAGGCGAACGGCGACGGAACCGCGGCGCAGGCCCAAGCAGGAGCGAAGCCGCGAGCGCATCGATGCGATTCTTGCTACGACCATGCGGCTGATCGGCGAGAAAGGCATCGACGCGGTGACGATGAAGGAAGTCGGCGCGCTCGCCGGCGGGCCGATCGCCACCGTCTATCATTACTTCCCCAGCAAGTCGGCGATCCTGGCGATGCTCTACGAGCGCTTTTCCGAGGAAAGCCGGGCGCGCTTCGGCGCGATCATCGCCGAGATCCGCAAGCTGGACGACGTGACCGCGGCCGCCGATCGCCTGCTCGACGACTATTACCGACGCGTCGCAGCGGACCCGGCGATCCAGGACCTGCAGAATGCGATCCAGGCCGACAAGGCGCTCCAGCATCTCGACATCGCCGAGACGAGGCGGCAAGCGGAAATGTTCTGCGAGAAGGTCGGGCCGTTGATCGAGCCGGAGCAGCGCGAGGCTTTCTCGAGGGTGGTCTTTCTTATCTTCCAGCTGGCCGGCGGCGTCGTGCGGCTGGTGCTGACGCAGGACAAGGAAGAAGGCCGGCGGACGATCGAGGACTATCGGTCGATCATCCATGCGCAGTTGCGATTGTTTTTGTGATCGGCTCGGCCGTTGGACCGAAGTCGCTGGACGGCAAGCGAGAAGCGCGGCGATCCTTCCCACCCCCCTCTGCCCTGCCGGGCATCTCCCCCGCAAGG
>NZ_RQXT01000009.1 GCF_003863365.1 Mesorhizobium tamadayense
GGATTCCTAGCATGACCGTAACGCCGCAGGCTGATGGCTACGTGATCATATTGCGTCCGGGTGACCATCAGAAAGTCACCCACCCAGACCGATACTTCGTTCCCTACGACAGTGTCATCCCGTCCGGCGACGACAACTTCCACATCTGCCTGCATCCGACAGAGGAGCACGAAAACTGCTTCTTCGCGCCGTCGGAGGCGATGTAGTTGAAAACTTGCGGCATGATTGCCCCACCACGCTCGGCCCAACAGCCGATCAGGGCGCCGACCGGCATCGCCACGCCTATTTCACCGAGCCCGCCGTCATGCCCATGATCAGGTAACGTTCGAGCGCGATGCCGATGATCGCCAGCGGCGCTATGGCCGCTGTGGCAAGAGCCGCCATCGACCACCAGTTGATGCCTTGAGAGCCGGTCTGGCTCGCCACCATCACGGGGATGGTCTTGGCATCGGTCGAGGTGAGCAGGGCGGCGAAGAAATACTCGTTCCAGCACAGCACCATCGCCAGGATGAAGGCGGCGACCATGCCGGGGAGCGCTATCGGCATGACGATACGGAAGAAGGCGCCCCAGATCGACAGGCCGTCGACAAGCGCTGCCTCCTCGAGCTCGACGGGAATAGAATTGAACTGGTCGCGCATGATCCAGATGACGATCGGCAGCACCATCAGCGTGTAGAGCAGCACGAGCCCGATGCGCGTGTCGAGCAACGCCACTTCCCGGTAGAGCACCAGGAAGGGCAGCGCCAGCACCACCGGCGGCAGGATGAGCTGCGATAGGAAGAAGAAGGAGATGTCCTCGTTCTTGAACCAGGCGAAGTGATAGCGATAGCGGGTGAGACCGTAGGCGGCGAGGCTGCCGATGATGATTGCCAGGCTCGACGCGCCGACCGAGGTGATGACCGAGTTCATGAAGCGTTTCAGGAACTCGTCGCGCACGGTCGAAGTCTGGGAAATCGAATCCGGCGACAGGCCGAGCGAGCGCCAGCCTTTCCAGTCGGGCTGGAAGTCGACGAAGGGGATAAGATGGCCCTGTGTGACGTCGACCGCCGATTTGAATGAGGTGGTGATCGTCCAATAGATCGGGAACAGGCAGACGAAGGACCAGAACACCAGCGCGCCATAGATGAAGACGCGGCTGCCGACGAAGGCCGCCGGCGAGCGGATTTCGGAAACGGTGTAGTCGGTGGTCTGGACACTCATGATACCGCTCAATTGACGTTGCGCACGAAGCGGTTGGCGAATTTCAGCAGCCAGGTGACGAACACGACGATGATGATCAGGTAGATCATGGCAAGCATGGTGCCGTAGCCGACATTCGAGCGGTCGCGATATTCCCGATAGATGAAGCTCGACACGGAATCTGTGGCGCCGCCGGGGCCGCCGGACGTCACCGTGATGATGATGTCGGCAAGCTTGAGCTTGAAGATGATGCGCAGGATCACCGCCGTCACCGACACCGGCAGCATCAGCGGGAAGGTGACCTGCCAGAAGGTCTGCCATGTCGTCGCGCCGTCGACGCGCGCCGCCTCGATCACCTCGCGCGACATCGCCTGCAGGCCGGCGAGCAGCATGATCATCATGAACGGAATGAAGGTCCAGGCGTCGAGCACCATGATCGAGATGCGGGCGGTGATCGGGTCGGAGAAGAAGGCGGGGTTGCCCCAGCCAAGATGGCGCGCCAGCGTCGCCGCCGGCCCAAAGCGGTATTCCATCAGCGACTTGCCGACCATCCACGACACCGCCACCGGCGATAGCATCAAGGGCAACAGGAAGACGACGCGGAAGAATTTTCGGGCGCGGATCTGCGCGTTGAGCAGCAGCGCCAGCGCAAAAGCAATGACGTATTCGACCAGCACCGCCAGCACATAGAGCACCATGTTGAACAGCGCGTTGCGGTAGTAGGGGTCGCCCAGCATCTGCCAGAAATTGTCGAGCCCGTTGAATTTCCGGCCCGCGAACGAGCTGAGGTTCCAGTCGGTCAGCGCGATGTAGAAGCCGAACAGCGTCGGGAAGATCACCATGGCGATGGTGAAGAGCAGGGCCGGCAGCAGGAACAGCGCGCGCTGGCCATCCTCGCCGCGCGTCAGCACCTGCCAGGCGCCGAGCGCCACGCCCCAAAGTACATAGGCATAGACCACCGGACGCCAGGTATAGAAGCCGATCGTGTCGACCTCGGTCTTGTAGAGGATCTGCATCACGATTGTCGCCAGCAGCACGAGCGTCCCGGCAATCATCAAGGCCCAGCCGAGGCGCTTGCGGCCGGGTGGAATCAGATCGGCCGGTGTGGAATTTGCCGGCCACGCATTCGCGGTCGAAGTCTGGTCAGCCACGGCTCTTGATCCTTCAGTCCAAGTGACCGGTTTGCTCAAGTGACCGGTTGGGGCCGGTCAAGGATGCGGCCCGGCGACGAGCGTCGCCGGGCCGCGACTTCTCCTGAGGCAGCCTACATGCCGAGCGAGGCTTTGTAGAGCTTGATCTGGTTCTCGCGGCCGATCTGGTCGGTCAGCTTCTCCCACGCGGCGGCGATCGCATCGGCGCCTTCCTGCGCCTTCATCTTGCCGGCGAAGGTGTTGGCCAGAATGTCCTCGGCGGCGCTGTAATACTGGAAGATGCCAGGGATACGTGGCTCGATAGCCGCATTCGGATGGTTGTAGCTGTCGGCTTCCGACTTGAGATATGAGGTGGTGAACGCCTCGTCGTAACCCGCCGCCACCCATTCCGGAATGTTGAAATGGCTGTTGCGGTAGGGCTGGAAGCCGGACGGATACGCCGCGCACCAGAGCGACAGATCCTTGCCGCCGAGATGGGCGGCGGCGGACCATGCCGCCTTCTTCTTCTTCTCGTCGCTGTCGACGCGGGCCATGACATAGACGCCCCAGCCGAGATAGGCGCAATTCGGCGCGTAGTTCGGTCCGCTGGCGAGCTTTTCCCACTTGCCGGTCTTGGAGTTATAGACATCGTCCGAGCCCGGCAGGATCGAGAAGCCGGTGACGTCGCCAACGACCGAGGAGTCGTTGGTTTTTACGTTGGAACCGACGTCGCCCCACCAGGCCACCATCGAACCCGTGCCGCCGAGAAACTGGCTGAACGCAGTCTGATTTGGGTCGGCGTTGATTTGATCTTGCGGCTCGGAAGGCAGTGCGTCGATCACGTCCTGGATTGCCCGCACCCAGGCCGGGTTATTGACGCGCGGCTTCATCGTATCCGGATCGAACAGCCAGGCCTTGTCGTCGGGGTGCTTGGCGTAGGCGCTGGCGCGGCTGCCAAGGAAGTAGAAGCCGAAGCCGCCCCAGGGCTTGGGCGCGTCGAGATAGCCGAAGACGTCCTGGCCCTTCATCTGCTTGCCCTTGAGGAACTTGGTCACGGCCTGCACCTGCTGCCAGGTCTTCGGCACACCCCATTCCGTCAGGCCTGCCTTGTCACCGCTATCGGCTTTCCAGGCTGCTGCCAGATCAGAGTCGGCGAACACGTCGGTGCGGTAGTTGAAGTTGTGCGTGTCGCCGTCAACGGTCACGCGATACTGCTTGCCGTTCCACGTGCCGACCGGAGGCTTCAGATAGGCCACCAGGTCATCCATATCGATCTGCTTCTTGACCCAGTCCGGCATTTCGGAAGTGAGGCCCTTGCCGCAGACGTCGCCTTCGAAGGGCGCACCCATCTCGATGATGTCGAAGTCGACGGTGCCGGTGGCAATCGCCTGCTGCAGACGCGGATTGTAGTCGGCCTGGGCAAGATCGATCCAGTTGATCTTGGCGCCGGTATAGGCTTCCCACGGCTTCAGGAAGCCGCGGAACAGCACGTTGTGCAGGTTCTGGTTGTTGAGGCCCATGAAGGTAAGCTCGACGCCGGCGAATTCACCTTCCTTGACGTTGGCCTTGGTCGCTTCCAGGCAGAGCTCGCCGACCTTCTGGAAGTCGGCATCCGTCGGCTGGCCCTTGCCGACGCCCGGAATCTGCAGAATTTTCGAGCGCAGGTCGTCGGCCGCTGCCGCCGGCTTCGTCAGCGCGCCGAGCCCGGCGCCGGACGCGGCGGCGAGCGCCGCCATGCTGGCAGCACCCTTCAGCAAATCGCGGCGGGTCGCCCCGGCGCGTACCAGTTTTTCGTAAAGATCGACTCTCATCTCAAGGTTCCTCCCAGAACTTCAGTCGTGAATTGGAATTGCCAATCTCTCGGACGTCGAAACGTCTGCGGTTCTCCTATACCATAGGGGGACGTGGGACCCCACCCTGCGCCGCTTGGAGATCCGATTTTCGGCACTAATGTCGACGGTCGGATTGGCATTCGACACTATTCGCGTAATCGATTACCTTGTCAACAAGGACGGCTTTTTATCTATAAGATACCGACTTGCCCTTGCCGTTGGCAATGGCTAGCTTCACCGAAAAAGATAGGGGAGACGATGGCTCAAGTCGCGATTGCCAATGTGGCCAAGGCTTTCGGAACCGTCAAGGTTCTGCATGAGGTCAGCGTCGATATCGCTGATGGTCAGTTCGTCGTTCTGGTCGGTCCTTCGGGCTGCGGCAAGTCCACGCTCTTAAGGATGGTGGCGGGGCTGGAAACGGTCTCCGGCGGAACGATCTCGATCGGCGATCGAGTCGTCAACAACCTGCCGCCCGCAAAGCGCGACATCGCCATGGTGTTCCAGAACTACGCGCTTTATCCGCACAAGACGGTGGAGCAGAACATGGCCTTCGCGCTGAAGCTGCGAGGCACCGATCCTGCCGTGGTCGCCGAAAGGGTGAAGCGCGCGGCCGACATCCTCGACCTCGCCCCCTATCTCAAGCGCTATCCGCGCCAGCTCTCGGGCGGCCAGCGCCAGCGTGTGGCCATGGGCCGCGCCATCGTGCGCAATCCGCAGGTGTTCCTGTTCGACGAGCCGCTCTCCAACCTCGACGCCAAGCTGCGTGTGCAGATGCGCACGGAGATCAAGGAACTGCACCAGCGGCTGAAGACCACAACCATCTACGTCACCCACGACCAGATCGAGGCCATGACCATGGCCGACAAGATCGTGGTGATGCGCGACGGCCGCATCGAGCAGGTCGGCGCGCCGCTGCAACTGTTCGACCGGCCGGCCAACCTGTTCGTCGCCGGCTTCATCGGCTCGCCGGCGATGAACCTGCTCAAGGGCACGGTGAAGAAGGGTGAGAAGTCCGTGGTCGACATCGCAGGGTCGGCGTTTCCGCTTCCTAGCGGCAGCTCCGCGCAAGACGGACAGGCCCTCGTCTATGGCGTGCGGCCGGAGCATCTGGAAATCCACCCCGATGGCATCGCCTCCACGATTTCGGTGGTCGAGCCGACAGGCTCGGAGACGCTGGTGTTCGTGCGCTTCGGCGAGGGCGAGATGGTGGCGCTTTTCCGCGAACGTCATGATTTCAAGCCGGGCGATACGCTGAAGCTCAGGCCGCGGCTCGACCACGTCCATCTCTTCGACGCAGGGACCGGCAAGCGTCTCTGACCGCAAACAGACTTTCCAAGAGGAAACCATGCTCAAAGGGATCAATCCGCTGCTCAATGCCGATGTGCTCCAGGCGCTGCGGGCGATGGGGCACGGCGACGACCTGATCGTCGCCGACACCAATTTCCCATCCGACTCCGTTGCGAAGCAGACCGTGCACGGCAAGCTGCTGCGCATCGATGCGCCGGCGGCCGAGGTGGTAAAGGCGGTGCTGTCGCTCTATCCGCTGGACAGCTTCGTCAACGACGCCGCCGCGCGCATGGAGATCGTCGGCAAGCCGAACGAGATCCCGCCGGTGCAGAAGGAGGTGCAGAAGGAGATCGACGCGGCCGAGGGCAAGGCCTGGCCGATGATCTCGATCGAGCGCTACGCCTTCTACGAGCGCGCCAAGAAGGCATACTGTGTCATCCAGACGGGCGAGCGTCGCTTCTATGGCTGCTTCGCCTTCCGCAAGGGCGTCGTTCCGCCGGACGCGGAGTGAGAAGATGGCCGCCGGCAAGCCCTTCGTCATGAAGCCTGTTGTGATCCTGGGTGTGTTCGTCGCCGACACGGCCTATCGCGCCGACCGCCAGCCGCGCATGGGCGAGACGCTCCTTGGCAATTCGTTCAAGCTCGGACCGGGCGGCAAGGGCTCGAACCAGGCGGTGGCGGCCGGCAAGCTCGGCGCCGACATCACCTTTCTGACGAGGCTCGGCGTCGATGCCTTCGCCGACATGGCCAAGCACACCTGGGAGGCGGCGAGCGTGAAAAGCGCGGTCATCGACACGCCGGACAGCTATACGGGCGCGGCCTACATCTTCGTGGAGGAGGGCACCGGCAACAACGCCATCATCGTCAGCCCAGGTGCTGCGATGCTGATCTCGCCCGCCGATATCGAGGCCCATGCCGGCCTGATCCGCTCGGCCGGCGTCTTCGTCACCCAACTCGAGCAGCCGATCGACGCCGCGCTGAAAGCGCTGGAGATCGCGCGCGCGGCCGGGGTGACGACCATCCTCAATCCGGCGCCCGCAGCCACCCTGCCGGATAGCATCTACGCGCTCTGCGACTACGTCACGCCCAACGAGTCCGAGGCCGAGGGATTGACCGGCATCACCGTCGCTTCGGTCGACGATGCCCGCCGCGCTGCCGACAGACTGCTGGCGAAGGGGGTGGGCGCTGTCATAGTGACGCTCGGCGAGAAGGGCGCGCTGCTGCACAGCAAGGGCCGGTCCGACCATGTCGGCGCGGTCAATGCCGGCCCGGTGGTCGAGACCACGGGGGCGGGCGACGCCTTCAATGGCGGCCTGGCCGCAGCGCTTGCCAAGGGCGTCGAGCCGCTGGAGGCCGTGCGCTTCGCCTGCGCCGTTGCCGGCATTTCGGTGACCCGTCCGGGCACAGCACCTTCCATGCCGACGCTCCAGGAAGTCGAGGCGCTACTGGCGAGGGCCTGAAGTCGCCAGCCTCGCGCGCGCCCTCACCGGCGCTACCAGCCTCGCGTCCGACGGGCGCCTGCCCTCATATTTCGGTATCTTGCGACCATGGTGGCATATTAGCCACGGTTAATATTATTCGGCGCCGACGCCTTGCGCCGACGACATAGGTGTTCCGTAATGGGTCACCATGTCTGGCATCGCAATTGCACTGTCAGCAATGCCGGGGTGGACTTGTGCCTCGGTAGCCGGGGGGCAAATTTGGGGGGCCCCGCCGCTTCGCGAATGGAGCGGCGGGCTCCTTGATGTTAAGTTGAGGGCCGCCTGAAACGCCAAAGCCTTGGGTGCCGTGCCGATGTATTTTCCTCAATTTCTGGTGGGCATGTTCGCGACGTCGTTCATCACGGCAATCTGGGCCGAGCTGGAGACCGGCTCCGTCTGGAAGGCGCTCGGCTGGGCCGTCCTTGCAATGATCATTCTTCAGGTCGGATACGTCGGACTGGTGGTCCGGCTGATCTACAGAGGGGGATCGCAAGCCACTGAGGTAGACTTGGTATCGGCAAATGCCACACCACCGGTCCATCGCGCGCGTCCACGCTAATCGGTTCGAGCGCAGTCGGGGCACGCGTGCCTAACCTGCCAGGTGCATATCGTTGCCGCAAACCGCTGCGCAGTTTTGGGCGACATGCTTACTCGCAATCCCGCGCGCCCACGACCGGCCGAATTCAGCCATCAACCCGCCCTTCGGAACGCAAGCGATGCGAGCGCGTTCACTGTCTTGACCAAACACCCTGGTTCCGGAACGGTGAGATGAAAAAGCCCTATCAGAAGCCAACGCTTGTAAAGCGCGAGAAGCTCACCGCGCGAACCGCCCAGATCGTCGCCTCGGGCGTCGTATTGGGCGAATGAATGCCGCTCTATCTTCTTTTTTAACGCAATTCCTGACAGGAAAACCGTTTCACACTTTTCCTGGAATTGCCCTAAAGGATTTTGCTGGTCAGCTCCAGCATCGTCGCGGCACCTTGCTCGCTGCCGGGCATGTGCACGACGCGCAAGAGGCCATATTCGATCCTTCGACCGGCATCGACACGCTTTCACCCACCCGCGGCAGCTCCTGGAAAGCGAGCTCGTCCACATCCTTGGCGTCGTCAATCGAAACGCGGCATTTCACAGTCATCTGTCTCTCCCATCTTTTGCCCCTGTGCGGAACGAGGCAGTTTACTGAATGGTTCCGAGGGATCGGGCGAGCACAAGGTTTGGCTGTGGTGGTCGGCGAGACAGGCACAGGCCATCGATCCGACGCGACGCCGCTGATCCAACGCGGCGCCGCTAGAGAGCCGGGCCCAGCCGAATGGCGCTTCCGTCAGAAAAGCGCGACAGGCGAAAGCGGGTCAGATCGTGCCCGATCTTGTTTCCCTGGATCATATCAGCCACGACCCGACCGATTCCCGGCCCGATGCCGAAGCCGTGACCGCTCATGCCTGTCGCGACGACGAGGCCGCTGATCGCCTGGACGCGATCCACCACGGGGACGACGTCGGGCATTGCATCTATCATGCCTGACCAGCTTGCCTTTATGCGGACCGACCCGAGCTGTGGGAACAGGCGCTTGAAGTTGCGTTCGATCGAACGGAGACCGGAACGTTCGGGAGCAGGATTGAGCACCCGCATTCTTTCGAAAGGACTTTGGGAATCCGGCGTCCAGTGACGCGGCGTCGACCAGCTGTCCGGGTAGCCAGCGGGTGCGGCCGGCGAATAGCGTGACCCGAACGGATTGGCCATGAGCGCGGGAAGGTATTTCATCGCGTGCCGAAATGCGTCAGGGCCAAGGTAGAGCAAATGACTGCCTCCCGGGGCGAGCGTGTATCCGCCATCCTGCCTGCGCCTGAAAGCGATATGCTCTGCTGCCGCGGCACCTGCATGGATTTCAGGCATTGGCTCCGTTGCCGCGGCGGTCGACCTGACGCTGAGCTGGGGAATGGAGACGCCATGTCTTCTGAGGAAAAGGGAAGACCAAGCGCCGCCCGCGAGCAGAACGCTGGACGTCTCGATGTGACCCGCCTCGGTCCACACACCGCTGACCCTGCCGGCCGAGATTTCCAGGGTTCGCGCCGCGCAATTCTCTACGATCTTGACGCCTTTGCGCGCTGCAAGCCGAGCTAGCGCGGGCACCGCCACCCAGGGCTCCGCCCGCATGTCGGAAGGTGTCGTCATCGCGCCCTTGAAACTGCGTGACATGCCTTTGATGAGACCCGCGGTTTCCTGCGCGTCCAGAAGGCGGGTGTCGATCTCATGGACGGCGGCGACCTTCATGAATTCTTCGTAGCCGGCCATTTCGCGATCCGAGTTTGCCAGGTAAGTCACACCTGTCTGGTTCAGGCCGATGTCTTCGCCACATTCCTCAGCCAGTTGCCGCCAGTGACGGGACGCCTCGATCACGATCGGCAGCTCATCCGCATCGCGTCCCTGCTTGCGGATCCATCCCCAATTGCGTGACGACTGTTCGGCCGCGATGCGTCCCTTTTCGACCAGCGTCACCGAGATGTTTCCCCGCGTAAGAAAAAGCGCTGTCGTGACGCCGATAATGCCGCCGCCGACAATCACCACGTCCGCACTTTTCGGTGGAGGACCGGGATATTGGATCGGGTCTGCTTCGGAGAATGGGAAAGTGGGCAAGGGATGTATCCTGGAGAAAAGCGAAGACAGCTATGGCCTATCGTTAGCCATCTTTTCTTGAGGCAGTTCGAGGGGAAGGTGGAGCACAGGCTGGCTAGCGAGCGGCGCCGGGTATTCGCCCGCGACAGATATATTCAAAAAGTTGAAACCGAGCCTCTTCCGATCTAAAGACCGGGCCAAAAGACTCTGCATTGCCAATGAGTTGGAAATGGCGCGAGTGACGGGGCTCGAACCCGCGACCTCCGGCGTGACAGGCCGGCACTCTAACCGACTGAGCTACACCCGCGCACAGACGAGCACCTGTCAGGCGTGTTCGTCGTTGGGCGCTGGATAAGGGGTTCGTTTGCGGGTGTCAAGCGCGGCATGTGAGCATAACAGCAATCGGCAGAAGGTTTTTTGACAAGTGCGCCGGCATTGGGGAAATCCGCCTGACAACGGGTGCGCCGGCTGTTCATTGGGCCTTGCGAACAGAACCCTAACTGCTTAAAGGTCCGGCCCGGAGCGGGCGATTAGCTCAGTTGGTAGAGCGCTTCGTTTACACCGAAGATGTCGGCGGTTCGAGCCCGTCATCGCCCACCAGTTTTCCTGCGGAATCGACAGTCACGGCGGCGTCAGGCGGAAATCCTGGCCCTCGGGCAGGAGCTGGCCGCCGTCGACGACGATGGTCGTGCCGGTGATGTAGCTGGCGTCGTCGGAGGCCAGGAACAGGAAGGCGTTGGCGACGTCGCGTGGCGTGCCGAGGCGACCGAGCGGCACGGCGTCCTCCATGCTCTTGATGAAGGCGGCATCGCGGTGCAACTTCATGCCCTCGGTCAGGATGTTGCCGGGCTCGACGCCGTTGACGGTGATGCCGTAGCCCGAAAATTCCAGGGCCGCGGCGCGGATGAAACCGTTGATGCCGGCTTTGCTTGCCGAATAGTGGCCGTGGCCCGGGCTGCTCACCTGCGGGCCGGTGATAGAGGAGGTGAAGAGCATGCGGCCGCTGTGCTGCGCCTTCATCGGCGCCAGCGCTGCGCGCGCGGCGTTGAAGCTGCCGCGAAGATTGACCGCCATGACGCGGTCCCAGTCCTCCGGGCTGGTGTTCTCGATGAGCTGCCAGGGATAGATACCGGCGTTCTGGACGATGATGTCGAGGCGGCCATGACGCTGCAGCGCCAATGCTACGACAGCTTCTGCGTCGGCCATCTTCGAGATATCGGTGTGGATGAAGGCGGCACCCAGTTCGTCGGCGCTCGCCTTGCCGGATGCGGCTTCGCTGTCGGCCAGCACCAGTTTTGCGCCTTCCTCGGCGAAGCGTTGGGCTATGCCCCTGCCGATGCCGCGCGCGGCGCCGACGATCGCCGCCACCTTGCCTTCTAGGCGTCCGGTCATCCGAGCCGTCCTCTCATGCGAGTTTTTGGCGAATGGTTTGCTTGAAAGCGTCGAGCAGCACGGCGGCCAGTACCAAGAGGCCATGGATGACCTGGGTGAAGTTGGCCGGCAGACCCATCAGGTTGATGGCGGTGTTGATGGCCGACAGAAGCAGCACTCCGGCATAGACGCCGGGCAGCGTGCCGACGCCGCCCTTGAGGCTGACGCCGCCGATGACGACGGCGGCGAAGGCATTGAAGAGCAGGCCGACCCCGAGATTGGCGGTGGCGCCGGACGTGCGGATGGCAAGCAGCCAGCCGGCGAGGCCGGCGATGGCGCCGGCAAGCACGAAGGCGATGACCAGGTTGCGGTTGACGCGGATGCCGGCGCGGAAGGTCGCGGTCTCGTTGCCGCCGATCATCACCAGATGCCGGCCGAACGGCGTCTTGGCCAGGATCAGCGAGAAGACCACGAAGCAGCCGATGGCGATCCAGGCGGTGAGCGGCAAGCCGGCGAGCCGCTGGATGCCGAACCAGCGGATGGCCGGCGCCAGATCCTGCGCCGACCGTCCGCCCGAGACGACGAGCACCAGGCCGCGCACCCAGATGTAGGAGGCCAGCGTGATGATGAAGGCGCTCATCCTCACCTTCACGATCAGGACGCCGTTGATGACGCCGATGATGGCGCCGACACCGAGCGCGATGGCGAGCGATACCGGCACCATCAGCCAGTTCGGATGGAGCTGCAGGCCAAGGCCGATGCCGGACGAGCAGAACATGATGCCGACCGCCATGGCGCTGAGCGCCGCGACCGATTCGACCGAGAGGTCCATGTGGCCGGCAATGATGACCAGCGCCAGGCCGATCGACATGACGCCGAGCACGCTGGAAGCCTCGACGATGTTGGCGAAGATGCCGAGCTGGAAGAAGTTGGGAATGAAGGCGGAGAACACCGCCAGCACGAAGACCAGCATGAACCAGACGAGATTGTCGAGCACGAGCTCGAGGATGCGGCGGGTGCGTGGGCTCATTGGCTTGTCCGGTTGGAGCTGATCCCGTTGGGGCCGATGCGGTTGACGTCGGGATAGATGCGCGGCCGCCAGGGCAGGGCACGAGGCTCCGGGCCGTTGGCCCGGAGCCCTGTCCGCGAAGTTTATTCGACCGATTTCACCGTATCCGTCGGCGGCTTCTGGTTGCCCCAGAAGGCGGGATTGTCGACGTTCTCCTTGGTGATCGCCGCACCCGGGATCTTGATGTTCGGGCCCCAGGCTTCCTTGGTCACCACCGACTTCAGGCCGAGCACGTCATAGTCGCCGGGCTTGATCTCCTGCTTGTTGACGACCTTGTCCATGAACATGGCGACCGCGGCGGCCTGCGCGTAGAGCGGCTGCTCGACCTCGACGTTCAACCAGCCCTTGCGGATCAGGTCGAGGCCGACCGGCGCGCCGTTCGAGCTCATCAGCATAACGTCGCCCGGCTTCTTGCCGGCGGCCTCGAGCGAGGCGACGGCGGCGACCGAGAGGTGAGCGGCATGGCTGAAGATCAGGTCGATATCCGGGTTCGCAAGGATCTGGTCGTTGACGATGGTCCCGGCTGCATCCGCCGCCCATTGCATGGCCGGCAGCGAGATGATCTTGACGTCCGGAAACGCCTTCATCTTCTCCTCGAAGCCCTTTTGGATATCGAGCGTGTAGGGATCGCCGGGGTCGCCGAGCACCTGCAGGATCTTGCCCTTGACCGAGCCGTTCTTGGCTTTCAGCAGTTTTTCGGCCTGGTCGGCCGCGATGTGGCCGATCTCGACCGTGCCGGCGACCGAGGTGAAGTCGGAAGGCGTGGCGGTGATCTGGCGGTCGAACTCGACCACCGGGATGCCGGCCGCGCGGGCGGATTCAACGGATGGCTTCAACGCGTTGAAATCGACCGCGGCGAGGATGATCGCCTTCGGCTTCAGCGCGATCACGTCGTTCATCTGCGATTGCTGGGCGTCGGTCTTGTTGTCGGCGTTCAGCGTCTTCATCTCGTAGCCGACCTGCTTCAGGAACAGTTCCAGCGCGCTCACCGAGCCGGTCTGGAATTCGTCGAGCAGTGTCGGCACCAGGTAATAGACGGTACCCTTGGACTGGGCGAATGCCGGCGTGAGCGTGGCAACGGCCAGGGCCAGGATACCGAAGACAGAAAGTAGCATTCGCTTCATGTCGTTCGCTCCTCTTTTGCGCCGGACCCCTCATTTGTCGTTCAGCCCGCCGGTCCGGCACCGGCGAGTGTCTCCCCGGTGATCATGTTGATCACCGCGTCGGGACTTGTCTTGTTGCGCGCAACATCGCCCGCCACGACGCCCTGGCGGATCACAACGATCCGGTCGGCGACCTGGAAGGCCTGCTGCATGATGTGGGTGATGATGACGACGCCGATGCCCTGGCTCGCCACCTGGCGGATCATGTCGAGGCCGCGGCGCGTCTGCTCGACGCCGAGCGCGGCGAAGGGCTCGTCGAGCAGCACCAGCTTGCCGCCCCAATGGACGAAGCGGTTGAGCTCGATCGCCTGCCGCTGGCCGCCGGAAAGATGCTCGACCTTGGTGCGCAGCGAGGGAATGCGCGTGCCCGCATTGGCGAGCGCCCTCGCCACCACCGCTTCCATGGCGCGCTCGTCGAGCACCGGAACGCCCAGCACCTTGCGCGTGATCTCGCGGCCCATGAAGAAGTTGGCCACCACGTCGACATTGGTGCACAGCGAGAGGTCCTGGTAGACCGTCTCGATGCCGGCGGCCTTGGCCTCGGCGGGAGATTTGGCGAGGAATTCCTTGCCCTCGAACAGCATGCGGCCGGAGGTCGGCTCGAGCCCGCCGGCGATGATCTTGACCAGTGTCGATTTGCCGGCGCCGTTGTCGCCGAGCAGCGCCACCACCTCGCCGCGCGCGATCGAAAAGCTGATGCCCCTCAGCGCGTGGATGGCGCCGTAGTTCTTGGTGATGTTGTCCAGGACCAGCAGGGGTTCGCTCATGCCGCGATATCTCCGCCTTTCAGAAGGTCGCCCTCGCTCTGCCGCTTGGCGGTGAAGATCTGGCCGAAGCGCGGTGAAAGCACGCCGGAAACGGCAAGTGCGGCGGCCCCGCGCAGCACCGTGTGCTGGCCGCCCTGCGCCACCACGATGCGAGATGTCCGTCGGTCCCTGCGGGCCGAGACCGAATTGTGGAGCGGCTCTGCCGATGCCGACAGCCGCTCGAGCAGGGCCGGCGAGGCCAATCCGCCGAGGACGATCGTCTCGGGGTCGAAGAGGTTTTCGATGGTGGCGATGGCGTTACGGAAGATCGGCGCGACGTCGGCCACCCAGTCGGCATCGTCGCCGCTCCAGCGTCCTCGCGCTTCCAGCGAGATATAGCGTTCCAGGCAGCCGCGGTTGCCGCAGGGACAGGGTTCGCCGCCCGGGACGACCGGGATATGGCCGATCTCGCCGGCATTGCCCCAGGCGCCGCGCAATGCGCTTCCGTCATGCAGCATGGTGCCGCCAAGGCCGAAGCCGAAATAGAGATAGTAATATTCTGAATGCTTCGCGCCGAGGCCGTAGAGGCGCTCGCCCATCGCGGCGGCCGCCATGTCGTTTTCGAAGAAGGCCGGCAGGCCGGTGACGGCGGTCAACCTTTCGCGCAGCGGAACGTCCTGCCAGCCGGCCATGGTGGTCGGGCCGACAAAGCTCATCGGCTCGACACCGAACGGTCCCGGAAGCGCCATGCCGATGCCGATGACGCGGCCACCCGAGCGGCGGCCGGTCAGTTCGGCAACCATGGCGCCGATCGCATCGAAGGCATCATCGGGCGTCGCGCTGGGCGCCTCGCGATGCGCGCTCTCGATCACGTCCCCGCTGAGATTGATCAGCGCGGCGTCGATACCGAGCGGGGTGAGGTGGATGCCGACGGCGAAACCACCTTCCGGATTGATGCGCAGCGTTGCGGGCGGCAGGCCGCGGCCCTTCGGCTCCTCGCGAACCGAAAGAATAAAGCCTTGCTCCTCCAATTCGCGAACGATGGTCGACACCGTCTGGACGGTGAGCCCGACATGCCGGGCGATCTCGCCGCGGGCGATGGGGCCGAACCGGCGGATGGACTCAAGCACGATGCGCCGGTTGTACGGCCGCCCGAATTCCTGATTGGTCCCCCGCAACGCCATGGCTTTCGCTCCCAGCTGACGCAAGGTTCGCAGAGAAGATTTATTCAGTCAAATGGAATTCAAAAATATTTTCGAGCTTGACCGCAAGGGACGCGGCCTAACCGGCAGGCTAGATTGTCGGAAGTCTCGTGTCGGACGGCGCGGCGTTCGCTCCGGCGAACGCGCGCTACAGGAACTGCGCGACCTTCTTGCCGACCGCGAGGAAGCGCAGCGGGTCGACCGCCTCGCCGCTGTGGCGCACTTCGTAATGGAGATGCGGGCCGGTCGAGCGGCCGCTGCTGCCCGTCTTGCCGATGACGTCGCCGGCGGCGAGCTTCTGGCCGACGGTGACGTCAATCTCGCTCAGATGACCATAGCGGGTGGAGAAACCGTTGCCGTGGTCGACCTCGACCATGCGTCCGTAGCCGCCGTTCCAACCCGCCTTGGTGACGACGCCGGCGGCCGTGACCTTGGCCCGCATCCCGATCGGCGCCCTGAAATCCATTCCCGTATGCAAGGCGGCCGTGCCGAGGATCGGGTCGGTACGCACGCCGAACGGACTGGTGACCGGGCGGCCAGGGGCAGGATTGGTGAGCGGCAGCTTGCGCGCGTCCTTCTTGACTTGATCAAGCGCATCAAGAGCTTCGTCCAGCTCCTTGACCTTGCTGTCGAAGATCATCGAGGAATCGAGTGGCACCAGCGGCCCGCCGACATCGTTCTTGTCGAGCTCTGTGTCTACCGGCAGGCCGGCGGCTTCGAGCGCCTGCGAAATTGCATCGGCGCTCCGGTAGGCATTGTCCGCAAGCCTGGCGATGCGGGAAAGCTGCTGGCTCTCGATGGCCTTGAGCGATGCGTTGATCGACACGAACAGCTTGTCGGCGCGATCGGCGGCCGTTTCGTTGTCGAGCGGATCGGAGCGGGTCGACCACAGCGAGAACGGCCTGGTGTCGCCGGCACCCAGACTGGCGACCGAGTAGGTCGGGGCCTGCGAAAGGCTGCCGGTCGCATCGGCATGCTCGTCGGGTTTCGTCGCGGTATCGGCCGGCATATCGCCGACCTCGCTTTCGGCGCGTTCGAGGATCGGTCCGAGCCGCCCATGGCGCTGGCTGAGCTGGGTCTGCCTGGCCAGCAGCTCGCTGACCTTGGTTTCCATAAGCTGCTGGTCGAGAAGCTGGCGGCTGGTGATGCGGTCGACCTGGGCGCGAAGCGCGGAGATGCGGTCCTCATAGGCCTGCTGCATGCGCGCCTGCCTGGCCGTGGTCGCGCCGATCAGATCGTCGCGTAGCACCAGATAGGAGGTGGCGAGCAGGTAGCCGATGGCGATCGCCGCCAGGGCGGACCCGATGAACGCGGCAAGCCAGGGACGGATGGTGAAATGCCTGATCTCGTTGCCCCGGGCGATAATGACCGTGTGGGGCTCCTTGCGCCTGCCGAAGACCGCTGACTGACCGTTTGGATTCACGGGACCAAGCTTTCGTTACGACTCCAACGACAGCCGGGATTACACATTATTAGGGTTAACAAAGCTTTGCCGGCCGCAACGCTCCCGTGACCAATTCACGCATTGCGGGTGGCGGGTTGCGGCCGGGAGAGGCCGGTCGGCGACGCCTCGAAAGCTTGGGTCCCTAGCTTCAGAGAGCGCGCACCGCCGCCAGCACCTCTTCGGCATGGCCCTTGACGCGTACCTGGCGCCAGATGCGGGCGATGCGCCCATCTTTGCCGATCAAAAAGGTCGCGCGCTCGACGCCCATATATTTGCGGCCATACATCGTCTTCTCGACCCACAGATGGTAGGCCTCGATCACCTTGCGCTCCTCGTCGGCGACCAGATCGACGGTCAGATCGTACTTCGCCTTGAATTTGTCGTGTTTCTTGACGCTATCGGGAGACAGCCCGATGACCACGGCGCCCGCCTTCTCGAATTCCGGCTTCAGCTGCGAGAAGCCGATCGCCTCATTGGTGCAGCTTGTGGTGTCGTCCTGCGGATAGAAGTAGAGTACGACAAGCTTTCCCCGCAATGCAGCGAGGCCGAGAGAGCCTCCGCCGTCGCGCGGAAGATCGAATTGCGGCGCAACGTCGCCCACTGCGAGATCAGTCATATCGATGCCCTTGTTGGCGGTTACGCGCGGGAAAGCATCGATATAACGTGAAGCGGGGATTCGTCCACGACGAGTTCGTTACAACGGAATATTGCGTGGATCAGGAGCAACCGCAGCACGAGAAGATCAGGTTCAGGCGTGACGAGATCACCGACCTGGGGGCGTTTCCGTCCGCGTGCAGCGTGCCGCCGCTCGGCCGTGCCGCGGCTCGCCGCCGCTTCCGCATCATCGGGCGGGTGTTCGCCGGACTCTGCGCGCTGGTGCTTCTGGCGGTAGCAGGCGTCTATGCGCTCGGCACGTCGGGCATCGGCACGGAGCGGCTTCGCGCCGAAGCCGAGGCGGCCATCGAGAAGCTCGCCGGCGTCGATGTCGACGTCACGGTCGGGCCGGCGCGGCTGACGCTTGACGGATCGAGCTTCGTCGCCCTGCAGGTGAGCGATGTCCACTTGAAGACGGCCGACGGCAAGCCGATGGCCGAAGTTGGGCGTGTCCGTTTCGGCATGCGTCTGCTGCCGCTGCTGTCCGGCGAGGTCCGGCTGACCAGCGCCAGGTTCTCCGATGCCCACATCATGGTCGCCGCGATGCCGTCCGGCAACGGCGACTGGACGGCGGGATTGCGTAACGAGGACGGTCTCGTCGATCCCGAGAAAATGTCGGCGGCGGTGTTTGCCGGCGTCAACGACGCGCTGGACGCGGTCCGCGAGGATTCGATGCGCCAGGTCGATCTGCGCAACGTCGAGTTCGAGCTGCCGGACACCGGATTGGTCAAGCGCGTGACTGTCACCGAAGCCACGGTCGAGCAGGCAGGCGCCGGCAGCATGCAACTCTCCTATGATGCCGATGTCGATGGCAGACACGCCACTCTAACCGCGTCCGCGACCCGCGATGCCTCGGCGCGACGGATTGCCTCGCTGGATGCGAGTCTCCAGATAGACAGCACGGACGCGGGGTCAAACGCCGAAAGCCTAGCTCCCGGAGCCGCCCCGGCTGCCGGCGCCGGCAAGCTTGGTTCGATTGCGCTGAAGCTTTCGGGCGCCGAAGCGTCCGGCGAAACGCCGTCGCGGCTGACGGCCTCCCTGTCGCTCGGCGGCTCGGTGCTCGATCTCGGCTCGCGCGGGCTGCTGCCGGCCGATGTCGACGCCGATGCCACGCTGACGGCGGGATCGAACAAGATCTCGGTCGACAGGCTGCTGATCCGGACCGGCCGCTCGACCTTCGATTTCGCCGGCTCGATCGGGCCGAAACCGGCGGCCGCGGGCGAGGAGCCATCCTATCGCTATGATCTCACCAGCGACGGCTCGACGCTCGCCCCTTCGGAATCGCCGGAGCCGGCGCTTCAGTTCCTCGCCCGCATCGCCGGCGTCTACCAGACCAAGAGCCGCATGCTCGTCGCCGAGCAGATCGGCGTCCGCTCCGGCGGTTCGAGCGAGGTGCTGGGCACGGCCTCGCTCGCCTTCATCGATAACGGCCCCCCTGGCGTATCGCTTTCGCTCAATATCCACGACATGCCGGTCTCGCATGTGAAGCAATTGTGGCCCTGGTTCTCCGCCCGCAATGCGCGCCTTTGGGCGCTGGACCATTTGTTCGGCGGCCGTGTGGTCGACGCCAACGTGCAGTTCCAGGTCGTGCCGGGGCGGCTCGGCAACGGCGTGCCGCTTTCCGGCGACGAGGTCTTCGGCCGCTTCCAGGTCGAGGGCTCGCGCTTCGACACGGCTGGCCGCATCCCGCCGATCCGCGACGCCGTCGGCGTCGTCGCCTTCCATGGAAACGACGTCGACGTCACGCTCTCCTCGGGCAGCGTCTACATGCCGAGCGGCCGCACCGTGGCGGCAAGCGGGGGCACACTGACGGTGAAGCAGGCGAACCGTTCACCGGTCATCGGCGCGCTCGACATCGACGTCGCCGGCGAAGCGCCGGCAATCGCGGAGCTCGCCTCCTACGAGCCGATCAACGCCATGCGCCATGTCGGGCTTGCGCCGGAGGATCTGAGCGGCACCGTCACCGGCCATGTGCGGGCCGACATTCCGTTGACCTCCGGCGTCGACACCTCGACGCTCGACTGGCTGGTGGCGCTGGACTACCAGGACCTTTCGCTCGCCAAGCCGTTCGAGGACCAAACGGTGACCGAGGCCGACGGGTCGATTACCGTCAGCCCCGACCGTGCGGTGATCTCGGCCAAAGCGAAGCTGAACGGCATTCCGGCGGGGCTCGACCTGGTCGAGCCGCTCGAGGACAATGGGCCGCCGCGCAGCCGCAAGGTGGCGCTGGTGATCGACGACAAGACACGCGACGCAACGATGCCGGGCCTCTCGCCGCTGCTCGCCGGAACCATCAAGGTGGCGATCGACAAGAGCGGAGAGGGCAGCCAGAACGTATCGGCCGACCTGACCAACGCAAGGCTCGACATCCCGTGGGCCGGGTGGAGCAAGGGCGCCGGCATTCCTGCCAAGGTCACCTTCACGATGGCGAAGTCCGGCAGCACCACCACGCTGTCCGACTTCGATCTCGACGGGAAGAGCTTTTCGATCGACGGCGACGTGACGCTGGTCAACGGGGCGCTGTCCTCGGCCCGCTTCAGCAAGGTCGCGTTGAACAGGGGCGATGATGTCGCCGTCTCGGTGAAGCGGTCGGGCAAGACCTACGCGGTCGACGTCAGCGGCGACTCCCTCGATGCCCGCTCGCTGATCAAGCAGTTCACCTCCGATGTCGACACAGCCACAAAAAGCGCCGGCGTCGGCGCGATCTCGGTCAGCGCCGACGTGAAGTCGCTCACCGGCTTTCACGACGAGGCGCTGTCGAACCTGAAGCTGAATTACAGTGCTGCCGGCTCCAGGGTGAATGGCCTCGATGTCAGCGCGACGGCGAGCTCCGGTGCCGCGATCACCGTCAGGAACACCACCGGCGCCGACGGCCGGTCGCTCAGGATGAAATCGGCCGATGCCGGGGCCATCCTGCGTTTCCTCAACGTCTACGAGCATATGGAGGGCGGGGCGATCACGCTGTCGCTCGCGGGCGCCGCCGACGGGCCGATGAAGGGCCAGGTCGACGCCAGCAATTTCTACGTCGTCAACGAGCCGAAGCTTGCCTCGATCGTGTCGACCAAGCCGGCCGGCGACACGCGCAGCCTGAACCAGGCTGTGAAGGCCGATATCGACACTTCCAGAGTGCAGTTCGAGCGCGGCTTCGCCGAGATCGACAAGGGCTCCGGCTATCTCAGGCTGGCAAACGGCCTGCTGCGCGGTCCGCGCATAGGCACCACCTTCCAGGGCACGCTCTACGACCGGGACAACAACATGGACATGACCGGCACCTTCATGCCGGTCTATGGGCTGAACCGCATTTTTGGCGAACTGCCGCTGTTGGGCCCGCTGCTCGGCAACGGCCGCGACCGCGGCCTGATCGGCGTCACCTACCGGCTGCGCGGCAACGCCAACAAGCCGAGCCTCGACATCAACCCGCTCTCGGTGATCGCGCCGGGCATATTCCGGTCGATCTTCGAGTACAGGTGAGGGCTGGCCGCGCATCGTATGGGCAGAGAGCTTGGGCTTGGCCTTGATGTCGCAGCAGTGGGCGATCACGGGCTTGGGACTTGCAAAAGCCGAACTTTGCCGTCAGCCTGAGCCGATGATGGCACGGCTGTCGCAAAAACATCTCATCGTCATGCTGCTCGCGGTCTTCCTGGCCGCCGGGTTCAGCTTGTCCGCGGCGCAAGCCGGCGTCATGTCGGCCAGCATGACGGCGATGACCGGCATGACCATGGCTGCCGATGCCGGCATGGCCGCCAATACCGGCCTGACTGGCGACTGCAAAGCTTGCCTCAAGGGCGGTGGCGACACCGGAAACCCGAAGCAATGTCCGCCTGTCTGCGTTGCGCCGGTGCTCGCGGTGCTGCCGCAAGACTTCGCCGTGACGACGGTGCCGCGCCTGCCGCATCCGCTGGCGCAGCCCACCCCGTTCCTGCACGGGCGAAGTTCCCCGCCCGATCCATTCCCTCCCAGACCCGTCGCCTGACGCCGTTTCAGCCGCAACACGGCTGATCTTCGGCGCCTGACCGCCCGCGCCGCGCATCGTTGCGCCGCGGGCGCGCACGCAATCCAGCTCGATGCCGAACCGCTTCGCCATCGATCGAGATCGCAAAGGGTTTGAAGGGTGAACCACGATTTCCGTTGCACTATGTCGCGCCGCGCGTTTCTTGCGGCCGTGGCGGGTGCCGCCGCATCGGCGTCGATGCGCGGCGCCCACGCCTCCGCCGTCGACGAACGCCAAATCAAGGTCGCGCCCGGCGAAGTCCGGTTGAACGGCGCGGGTGGTCCGTCCACCGCCGTCTGGACTTACAACGGCACCGTCCCCGGTCCGGCGTTGCGGCTAAGGCAAGGCCAGCCGGTCCGCGTCGCCGTCGAGAACGGGCTGGACGAGGACACCACCGTCCACTGGCACGGCATCCGCCTACCGAACGCCATGGACGGCGTGCCGGGGCTTACCCAGACGCCGATCAGGCCCGGCGAAAGCTTCTCCTACGAGTTCGCGCCGCCCGATGCCGGCACCTTCTGGTACCATCCGCATGCCGATAGCCTGGTGCAGATCGGCCGCGGGCTGGCCGGCCCGCTGATCGTCGAGGAGGCCGAGCCCGTCGCCTTCGACGGCGACCTCCTGTGGCTGCTGCAGGACTGGCGGCTTACTAAAGACGGCCAGATCGCCGGCGGCTTCGGCAGCATGATGGATGCCTCGATGTCCGGCCGCGTCGGCAATCTCGTCACCGTCAACGGGCAGGCGCAGCCCGATCAAAGCGTGCGGGCCGGCGAGCGCGTCAGGCTGCGGCTCGCCAATGCCTCGCTTGCCCGCATGATGGCGTTGCGCTTCGAAGGCCACCGGCCGGTCGTCCTGGCGATCGACGGCCAGCCCTGCGACCCGCATGAGCCTGAAGACGGCCGCCTCGTGCTGGCGCCGGCGATGCGCATTGACATCGCGCTCGACATGCAGGGCGACCCCGGCAGCCGGCATGACGTGATCGACGATTTTTACGACGGCCTCGCCTACCGCCTGACCACGCTCGTCTACGACAATGCGTCGCCGATCCGGCCGCATCCGCTCTCGGCACCCCTTGCACTTCCGCGCAATCCGCTGCCCGAGCTCGACTTCGCGAACGCCGTCCACCAGGAGATCGTGCTGCAGGGCGGCATGATGGGCGGCGGCAAGCTGAAAGGCGCCGGCGGCATGATGGGCATGACCATGCCCGGCATGAATGGCGGTGCTGCCTGGGCGATCAACGGCATGTCGATGACCGGTGACGGCCATGCCGGCATGGCGCCGCAGTTCATGCTCGAACGCGGCGCCACGTGCCTGCTCACCATGCGCAACGAGACCGCCTGGTGGCACCCCATGCATGTCCATGGCTTCAGCCTGTCAGTGCTTTCCCGCAATGGCGAGCCGGTGCCGCACCGGCAATGGCAGGACACGGTGCTGCTGGCGCCGAAGGATACGGTCGATTGCGCCTTCGTTGCCGACAATCCCGGCGACTGGATGCTGCATTGCCATGTCGCCGACCACCAGATGGCCGGCCTGATGACCGTTTTCCGAGTGAAATGAATTTGAACCGCGCTTACCCAAAGGAGAAATGCAATGAAACTGACCTACCGCCTTGCCGCCCTTGCTGCCCTGATCGCAACGCCACTGCCCGCTTTCGCGGCGACGATCAATGCCGTGATGTACAAGAACCCGCAATGCAGCTGCTGCGAATCCTATGCGAACTACCTTGAGCACAACGGCTTCAAGGTTGAGATCAAGCCCGTCAACAATCTTTCCCAGATCAGCAGCGATGCAGGTGTGCCCGCCGACCTCGAAGGCTGTCACACCCTGATGGTCGACGGCTATGTCGTCGACGGCCTGGTGCCGGTCGACATCGTCAAGAAGCTTCTCGCCGAACGTCCTGCCATCGCCGGCATCACGCTCGCCGGCATGCCGGCCGGCGCGCCCGGCATGGGTGGCGAGAAGGACGGAACCTGGACGATCTACGCCTTCACCAAGGACGGCAAGGCGCCGACCGTCTATGCGACGGAATGAGCGCCCATGACCGCAAGCAAACTGGCCGTGGCCCTATCGGCGATGCTGCTCGCGGCCTCGGTGCCCGCGGTAGCGGCGGAGGCGCCGCAGAACTTCGCCGTTCTCGACACGCCCGCCGCCGTGCCGGAGATCGGCTTCGCGGACGCCGCCGGCCAGCCGAGGACGCTCGCCGACTATTCCGGCAAGGTGGTGCTGCTCAACATCTGGGCGACGTGGTGCGCGCCATGCCGCAAGGAAATGCCGACACTCGACCGGCTGCAGGCGAAGCTCGGCGGGCCGGATTTCGAGGTCGTCGCGCTGTCGATGGACCGCAAGGGCCCCGACGCCGTGAAGAAATTCTTCGCCGAGACCGGCGTCACGCACCTTGCGCTGAACATCGATACCTCGGCCAAGGCGATGTTCACGCTTGGCGCCGTCGGCCTTCCGATGACCCTGCTGATCGACCGGCAAGGCAAGGAAATCGGCCGCCTGATCGGCCCGGCCGAATGGGACGCTCCGGACATGGTCGACTTCATCCGCGGCCGCATCGCCGCCAATCAGAAGGAGAAATGAACGATGCCTGTTCGGACACGGCATGAGCCGGCGGATCGTTGTCTCTCACCGAGTTGGACGCGCTTGCTCTGCGGCCTGATCGTGCTCGCGGCGCTGAGCGTCGGCTTCGCGCACACCTCCCGGGCGCATTCGCTGGACGACATAGACGCCATGCTGCAGAGCGACGAAAAATATTTCCAGCCGATCGACAAGCCGATGCCGGACTTCACGCTGCGCGGCGCCGAAGGGCGCATCGTGCGGCCGGCCGATCTCGCCGGCAAGGTCGTCGTGCTCCATTTCATCTACACCTCATGCCCGGACGTTTGCCCGCTGCATGCCGAAAAGGTCGCCGAGGTGCAGAAGATGGTGAACTCGACGCCGATGAAGGATCGGGTCGTCTTCATCAGCATAACCACCGACCCGAGGAAAGACACGCCCGATGTGCTCAAGGGCTACGGGCCGATGCATGGGCTCGACCCGGTCAACTGGCGGTTCCTGACCACGGCCCTGGACCAGCCGGAAGATACGACCCGCAAGCTAGCGGAGGCCTTCGGCCACAAGTTCACCCTCACCGACGACGGCTACCAGATGCACGGCATCGTCACCCATGTGATCGACCGGGAAGGCCGCTGGCGGGCGAATTTCCACGGGCTGAACTTCCAGCCCATCAACCTCGTCACCTTCGTCAACGCGCTCACCAACAATGTCGAGCGCCCGCACCACGAGCCGGACGAAGGCTGGCTGGCGAAGTTGAAGAATTTTCTTTGATCCATTCACTGGCGGCCCGCGGATGCAGGCCGCCTCAAGCTAGGGAGAGGCACATGATCATGGGAGCAAAACAGGTAAGCAGATATTGCGGCGGCATCGTCCGCATGCTGCTGCTTGCCGGCCTAACAGGGTGGTTCCTGCTCAATCCGGGCATTCTGGGCGCCGAAAGATCGGCGCTCGCGGCCGGCGAGATGTCCCAGGACCAGCTCGACCAGCGGATCCATGACTATATCCTGGCGCATCCGGAGGTTCTCGTGCAGGCGCTGCAGAGCCTGGACCAGCGCCAGCGCGAGGCGGATCTGGCCGAGGCCAGAAAGGTGCTCAAGGCGCGCGCGGACGACATCTTTCACGACAAGCAGAGCCCCGTCGGCGGCAATGTCCAAGGCAATGTCACGCTGGTCGAATTCTTCGACTACAATTGCCCCTATTGCCGTGTGATGGCGCCGATCATGGAACAGGCCGTGGCCGACGATCCGCAGCTAAGGATCGTCTACAAGGAATTTCCAATCCTCGGCCCGGATTCCGTGTTCGCGGCCAAGGCCGCGCTCGCCGCCGACAAGCAAGGCAAATACGCGGCGATTCACAAGGCGCTTTACGCGGCAAAGACAAGGGTGACCGAGGCGGCCGTGCTCAAGATCGCCGCCGAGGCCGGGCTGGACGTCGAGCGCATGAAGGCCGACATGCGGCAGCCCGACATCCAGGCATCGATAGACCGCAACGCGGAGCTGGCTCAGGCGCTGAGGATCACGGGGACGCCGGGCTTCGTCGCCGGCGACCAGATTTATCCCGGGGCAACCGATCTTGCGACGCTGAAGACATTCGTCAATCAAGCGAGGACCGGCAAATGACCAGCACCCCAAACCGGCGCACGATTGTTCTCGGCGTGCTCGGCGTCGCCGCGGCCGCAAGCCTTTTCGGGCGAACGGATTCGATCGCTGCCGAGGACACGGAATTGGCAAAGCGTTTCAAGGATCTCAGCGAGAACGGCAACAGCACCTGCTCGGCCAAGTTCACGGACTCGATCGCGACCATGCCGGCGATAGCTCGCATCAAGGGCTCGTGCTGCAGCCCGATGGAACTGAAGCGTTATGGCGAGCAGGTGAGGGGGCTTGCCAAGTACCGCGCCATCCCGATGATCCCCGGCGATCCCTACGACATAGCGGCGGCCACGGCGCAGCAGTTGTTGCCGTATTACGATCTGAAGCTCGCCGGCGACGAGCAGAAGGCTTACGACTATGCGATGGCCAATTCCGAGGAGAAAGGCCCCTGCTGCTGCCCCTGCTGGCGCTGGAAGGTTTATGGCGGACTGGCGAAATACCTGATCCACGAACACCGCTTCACCGGCGAGCAGATCGTCGATGTGTGGGACCTTTCCGACGGCTGCGGCGGCGGGATGTAAGGCTTGCCGGAGAAGTAACATTCCGCCCCGTTAGCCGCCGCTCGCCAACCGGAATCCCCGTCGCCTTGACTGGCCCGCGCCGCGACCTAGTTCACCCGCAATCGCCGATACGCGCCGGCGAGGCCGGTGCTCGCCACTCATGGAGGATGATCGCCATGATGATGGATGGTTCGGCTTGGATGATGGGCGGCATGGCGCTCATCTGGGTCCTGGTCTTCATCACGCTTTTGCTCGGCATAGCGGCGCTGGTCAAATACCTGCGAAGCTGACCGACGCCGCGCGTCCCGGCAAAGGTCGCGGCCGGTGGTAGGCGTGGCGGCGAATGGTCAGACGGCGCGCACCAGGACGTGCTTCTTCCGGCCGAGCGAGAGCTTTGCGACGTTGTCCGCGCTCAAATCCTGAAGCGTCACGACAAACCGATCATCCGACACCGGTTCGTCGTTCAACCGTACCGCGCCACCCTGGATGTGCCGCCGCGCCTCGCCGTTGGAGGCGGCAAGGCCGGCGGTAACGAACAGCGACAGGATGCCGATACCGGCCTCCAGGTCGGCCTTGGCCACCTCGACGCTCGGCAGCGTGTCGGCGAGCGCACCTTCTTCGAAGGTCTTGCGCGCGGTCTCGGCAGCCGTTTCGGCGGCTTCCCGGCCGTGCAGCATGGCGGTGATCTCGGTGGCGAGGACCTTCTTCGCCTCGTTGATTTCCGAGCCGCCGAGCTTTTCGAGCCGCGCGACCTCATCCAAGGGCAGCGTCGTATAGAGCTTCAGGAAGCGGCCGACATCGGCGTCCTCGGTGTTGCGCCAGTACTGCCAGAACTCGTAAGGCGACAGCATGTCGCCGTCGAGCCAGACCGCGCCCGAGGCCGACTTGCCCATCTTGGCGCCGGACGAGGTGGTGAGCAGCGGCGTGGTCACCGCATAGAGCTGCGCGCCTTCCGTGCGGTGGCCGAGGTCGATGCCGTTGACGATGTTGCCCCACTGGTCCGAGCCGCCCATCTGCAGCCGGCAGCCGAAGCGCTTGTAAAGCTCGACGAAGTCGTAGGCCTGCAGGATCATGTAGTTGAATTCGAGGAAGGACAGCGACTGCTCGCGGTCGAGCCTGAGCTTGACCGAATCGAAGGCGAGCATGCGGTTGACCGAGAAGTGCCGGCCGACATCGCGCAGGAAGTTGACGTAGTTGATCTCCATCAGCCAGTCGGCGTTGTTGACCATGATCGCGTCGCCGGCGCCGCTGCCGAATTTGAGGTAAGGCGCGAAATTGCGGCGGATGCCGGCGAGATTGTCCTCGATGTCCTGCGGCGTCAGCAGCTTGCGCGCCTCGTCCTTGAAGGAAGGGTCGCCGATCATCGAGGTGCCGCCGCCCATCAGCGCGATCGGCCGGTGGCCGGTCTGCTGCAGCCAGTGGAGCATCATGATCTGGATCAGCGATCCGGCATGCAGGCTCTTCGCCGTCGCGTCGAAGCCGATATAGGCGCTCACCGTCTCCCTGGCGAAAAGCTGGTCGAGGCCGGTCTCATCCGAAATCTGATGGATGAAGCCGCGCTCGCTCATGATGCGCAGGAAATCGGACTTGAAGGCGGACATTTTTTCTTCCCGGAGTTCGCCCGGCGCTTAGGCCAAGCGTGACGTGAAGGCGCGCGTTTAGCATCCAAGCGCGATCAGCAAAAGTGGTTTCCGGTTTTGCGAACGATCGCGCTTCAACTGACAAACAAGCGATCAGCAAACGTGGTTTCAGGTTTTGCGTCGTGCCTAGATGCTGCCGCGCATCCTTGCTTCACCCCTTTTGCTGGCGTAATGAGGCGCCCGCGCAAGGGCAGCGCGCCCAAGCGCCGCGACGGGGCCATCCCGCAATCTCAGATCGGACAAGCTCCCGCGATGAACAGGAACTACATCCTCCTCTTTCTGTTCAGCATCCTGATGACCGTCAGCGGGCTGGCAAGCCTGCCGCCGGTCGACCGCGATGAGGCCCGCTTCGTCCAGGCGACCAAGCAGATGGTCGAGACCGGCGACTATATCGACATCCGTCTGCAGGATGTGACGCGCTACAAGAAGCCGATCGGCATCTACTGGCTGCAATCGGCGGCCGTTGCCTTGAGCGGCGAGGGGGCCGAAGCGCCGATCTGGGTCTATCGACTGGTTTCCATGCTCGGCA
The DNA here is from genome assembly GCF_003863365.1 of Mesorhizobium tamadayense. Taxonomy (GTDB): domain Bacteria; phylum Pseudomonadota; class Alphaproteobacteria; order Rhizobiales; family Rhizobiaceae; genus Mesorhizobium; species Mesorhizobium tamadayense. The sequence continues at coordinate 28,040 of NZ_RQXT01000009.1, forward strand.
TCGCGTTCGCCGTCGTCGGCATCGGCTGGACGGGCACAAAACTCTTCGGCGCCAATGCCGGTCTGGCCGCCGGGCTGATGATGGCCGCGATCTTCGCCACCGCCTTCGAGGGACGGGACGCCAAGACCGACGCGATGCTTCTGGCCTGCTGCGTGGCAGCCCAAGGCGCGCTGGCGCAGGTTTATCTCGCCGCGCGTCGTAAGGAGCCGGTCGCCGGCCATCTGCCCTGGATATTCTGGATCGCGCAGGGGATCGGTATCCTCATCAAAGGACCTGTCGCGCCGCTTTTGTCGCTGCTGACGGCGGCCGCGCTATTCGCCTTCGAGCGCGACTGGCGCTGGCTCTTGAAGCTGAAGCCGGCGCGCGGTGTCGCAATCGTGCTCGTCATCGTGCTGCCCTGGATCGTCCTCATCAGTTGGAAGAGCGGCGGCGCTTTCTTCCAGGAGGCCCTCGGCAAGGACATGCTGAACAAGGTGGCGCAGGGCGAGGAATCGCACGGCCTGCCGCCCGGCTTCTACATGCTCACCTATTCGCTGTTCATGTGGCCGTTCGGCCTGATCGCGGTTGGTGCCGGGCTGCAGGCGATCAACCGTTTTTGGGACGACCCGCGCCTGCGCTTCTGCCTTGCCTGGTATATCCCGTTCTGGCTGGTGTTCGAGGCGATCCCGACCAAGCTGCCGCATTATGTCATGCCTGCCTATCCCGGCATGGCGTTGCTGGTCGGCTGGCTGCTCACCCTGCCGGCGGACAAGGCCAACGCGCCGCTGAAGCGCTGGCAGACCTGGCTCTGGTGGGCGACCGCCTTCGGCCTTGGCCTAGTGGCGGTCGGGCTGGCCGTGGTGTGCATCGCGGCGCCGATCTATTTCGCCAAGGCTTTTTCCTGGTGGAGCATTCCGGCGGCAATCGCCGCGCTCGTTACCGGATATCTCGCCTTTCCGCGCCAGTTACAGGTGCCGCTCGGGCGCATAGCGGCGATCGCCGTCGGCGCGGGATTAACCTTCAGCCTGCTGTTCGGCGTCATCGCGCCGTCCTTGAAGCCGATCTGGCTGGGCCCTGCGATCAAGGCGGCGGTCGTCGCCAACCGCCCTTGCGATACCACCGTCCTCGCGTCAGCGCCCTATCACGAGCCGAGCCTGGTGTTCCTGGTCGGTACCAACACAGTGCTGACCGATGTCGACGGCGTCGCAAAGCACCTGCTTGCCGATCCGGCCTGCGCGCTGGGCCTAGCCCCGGTCAAGGACGAGCAGAAGCTCAACGACCTGCTTGCCGGGCAGGGCAAGTCGGCGAAGCGGCTGACCGAGATCGACGGGCTCAACTATTCGTCAGGAGACAAGCTGGCGCTCGGCCTTTATCGGGTGGCTCCGTGAGGAATAGTGTCGGGGCTCGAATGCCCCTATAGGCTCAGCCATGTCCGCCGTCGCCCTCTACCGCCGCTCGCTCGGCAACTTCCACGACACGATTGCTATCGTGAAGCGGCGCTTTGCCGTGCGCCCGGCGCGCTACCCCGAGATTCCGTGGCTCGTCTGGATCTCTGCCTGGCTTCTGCTGGCTATAGCCGTCGGCCTCAGCCTGGACAGCGGCGCGGGTAGAATGCGCGGAGAATGGACGCCGGGCTTCGTCCATTTCACCGATTTCTTCACGGATTTCGGCCTGGGCGGCTGGTATCTCATCCCCGCGGCTCTCTGCCTTGTCGCTGCCAATCTGACGGACTGGCGAAGCCTTTCCCGGCGATCGCGCCTGCTCGTGTACAACTGGACGTGCTTTGCCTTCCTGGTACTTTGCGCGGTCGGCCTGTCCGGGCTGGCGGTCAATCTGTTGAAATACGGCATCGGCCGGGCGCGGCCGCTCTATTTCAACGACTTCGGAGTGCTGTCGCTGCATCCCTACGCCATGGATGCGCGCTTCGCCGGCTTTCCGTCCGGCCATGCCACGACGATGGGCGCCGTATTCGGCATCCTGCTGCTTCTGTTCCCAAAACGCTGGCACATCGCACTGGCGGTCACCGCCTGCATTGCCTCGACGCGCGTCTTCGTCGGCGCGCATTATCCGAGCGACACCGTGGCCGGCTTCGGGCTGGGGCTGGCCGTTGCGATTCTCTCAGGGCTGGTGTTCGCCAGGCTCGGTTTCATCTTCCGGCGGCCGTCTTCGACACGGCCGGTGCCGAAGCGCACCTTTCGACTGCTATGGTCCAGCGGGTCGAAGGGCGGCGGAACATCGCCGGCGAGCGAGAGCTGCGAGCAATTGTCGGCTGACCCTTAGAAGCAATTTGCGCTCAGGAGCGTCCGAGGTTCATCTCAGCCGCTTCGGCCGCGGGTCGGCGAGCTCGCCCGCCAGCCGCCGGTCGAGATAATCGGCGCATTCCTCGATCAACTGCTCGGCGTGGTTGGCGAAGAAATGGTTCGCGCCGGACAGCGTCTTCTGCGTGATGGTGATGCCCTTTTGCGTGTGCAGCTTGTCGACCAGCGTCTGCACGTCCTTCGGCGGCGCCACCTTGTCGGCATCGCCGTGGATGATGAGGCCGGACGACGGGCAGGGCGCGAGGAACGAGAAATCGTAGGTGTTGGGCTGCGGGGCGACCGAAATGAAGCCCTCGATCTCCGGCCGGCGCATCAGCAGCTGCATGCCGATCCACGCGCCGAAGGAATAGCCGGCCACCCAGCAGCTCTTGGAATCCGGATGCAGCGACTGCACCCAGTCGAGCGCGGCCGCCGCGTCCGACAGTTCGCCGGTGCCGTGGTCGAACTCGCCCTGGCTGCGGCCGATGCCGCGGAAATTGAAGCGAAGCGTGGTGAAATCGCGCTTCTGGAACATGTAGAAGAGGTCGTAGACGATCTTGTTGTTCATCGTGCCGCCGAATTGCGGGTGCGGGTGCAGCACAATGGCGATCGGCGCGCTCTTTTCCTTGGAAGGCTGGTAACGGCCCTCCAGGCGACCAGCCGGACCGGCGAAAATGACCTCAGGCATAAAATACTCCACATGGCATACGAAGGCGCAAGCCCGGAACTCTTCCTCTGGCCGACAGTCGCTCCGGCCTTGACGCAGGGCAAGCGTCTTCCTAGAAGCTAGTTTAGAATTGTTCAAAACTGACTGGCCGAAACGCCTCCCGCGCCGCAAGCCGGGTAAATAGGACGGCTGGCCTTGCAATTTCAAGGAAATAACGCGCTATCCTCGCGGAATGGCTGCTGACAGGACCGACTGAAGGAAAATGGCCGCAAACCGCGCCTATCTCGACCACAACGCCAGCGCACCTCTCGTTGCAGAGGCGCGGGCAGCGATGGTTGCCGCGCTCGATGCCGCCAATCCGTCGTCGGTCCACAGCGAGGGGCGCACGGCGCGCCGGCTGATCGAGGACGCCAGGCGCGATGTGGCAAGCCTGGTCAACGCCAGGCCCGAGCATGTCGTCTTCACGTCCAGCGCGACGGAGGCCGCATCGACGCTGCTTAGCCCCGACTGGCAGATGGGGCGCGGGTCCGTCCGCATGAGCCATCTCTACGTCTGCGAGGCCGACCATCCTTGCGTGCTCGGCGGCGGACGTTTTCCCGCCGCGCAGGTGACGCGGATCGGCGTCGATCGAAACGGCATTGCCGATCTCGAGGCGCTGACCAGGGCGCTCGCGGCGCATGACAAGGCCAATGGCCTGCCGCTGGTCGCTATCCATGCCGCCAACAACGAGACGGGCGTGATCCAGCCGATCGGCCGCATCGCCGAAGTCGTCAAGGAAGCGGGCGGCGTGCTCGTGGTTGACGCCGTGCAGGCGGCCGGGCGGATTCCGATCGACATGTCAGCCGGTTACGCCGATTATCTGATCCTGTCCTCGCACAAGATCGGCGGCCCGAAGGGCGTCGGCGCCATCGTCGCCGCGGCCGACCTGATGATGCCGAAGCCGCTGATCACCGGCGGTGGCCAGGAGAAGGGCCATCGCGCCGGCACCGAGAATCTTGCCGGCATTGCCGGTTTCGGCGCCGCGGCGCGGGCAGTGCTCGCCGGCCTGGATGAGATCGAAGCGGTCGCGCGCCGTCGCGACGAGATCGAGGCGATCGTCCGGGAGATCGCCCCTGACGCGGAAATCTTTGGAGCAGCGGCGCCAAGGCTTGCCAATACGACATTCTTCGCTATTCCCGGCATCAAGGCCGAGACGGCGCAGATCGCCTTCGATCTTGCCGGCGTGGCGCTGTCGGCCGGCTCTGCCTGCTCGTCGGGGAAAGTCGGGCCAAGCCATGTGCTGAAGGCGATGGGGCGTGGCGACAGCCTCGGCGCCTTGCGCGTCTCGATCGGCCGCGCGACCCGCGCCGAGGAGATCGCGGCGTTTCGGGCAGCCCTTGCGGGCATAGCCGCGCGCCGGGCTGGGAAAGAAAAAGCTGCCTGACGGCGGCAAGAGCATCGGACAAGAGGTCGCGCGCGGCTCTCGAATCCGGTTCTTCGAATGAAATTCAGGCCATCCGGCCTGGTAGAGCCGTGCGTTTCGTCCTGGATGGGTGAATTCCCGGCGGAAACGCACTATATGGAGCTTACTCCGCTGTCAGTTCCCTCGGGGACTGATCCCAGCGGTGCCATAGTTTGAAAACTGCCGGGCCTTGACCCCGGCGTGGATGGAGAACGCTTATGCCTGCTGTGCAGGAGACGATCGATCGAGTCCGAAAGATCGACGTCGACCAGTATAAATACGGATTCCAGACAGAGATCGAGATGGACAAGGCCCCCAAGGGCCTGAGCGAAGAGATTATTCGCTTCATCTCGGCGAAGAAGGGTGAGCCGGACTGGATGCTGGAATGGCGTCTGGGGGCCTATCGGCGCTGGCTGACGCTGGAAGAGCCGACCTGGGCGCGCGTCCACTATCCGAAGATCGACTTCCAGGACATCCACTACTACGCGGCGCCGAAGAGCACGCCCGGTCCGAAGTCGCTGAGTGAGGTCGATCCTGAACTGCTCAAGGTCTACGAGAAGCTCGGCATCCCGCTGAAGGAACAGGAAATCCTCGCGGGCGTGCAGAAGACTGAAGAGTCCGAGCTGGAGGAAGCCAACGACAACGTCTACAAGTCGGGCCGGGTCGCGGTCGACGCGGTGTTCGATTCGGTCTCGGTCGTCACAACCTTCAAGAAGGAGCTGGCCGAGGCCGGCGTCATCTTCTGCTCGATCTCGGAAGCGATCCGCGAGCATCCGGAGCTGGTGCAGAAATATCTGGGTTCCGTCGTGCCGACCTCGGACAATTTCTATGCAACGCTGAATTCGGCCGTGTTCACGGACGGCTCGTTCGTGTTCGTGCCGAAGGGCGTGCGTTGCCCGATGGAGCTCTCGACCTATTTCCGCATCAACGAGAAGAACACCGGCCAGTTCGAGCGCACGCTGATCATCGCCGAGGAGGGGGCTTATGTTTCCTACCTCGAAGGCTGCACGGCGCCGCAGCGTGACGAGAACCAGCTGCATGCCGCGGTGGTCGAGCTGATCGCGCTCGACGATGCCGAGATCAAATATTCGACGGTGCAGAACTGGTACCCCGGCGACGCCGAGGGCAAAGGCGGTATCTACAATTTCGTCACCAAGCGCGGCGACTGCCGCGGCGACCGCTCGAAGATCTCGTGGACGCAGGTCGAGACCGGCTCGGCCATCACCTGGAAATATCCGAGCTGCATCCTGCGCGGCGACGATTCCAGCGGCGAGTTCTATTCGATCGCCGTGTCGAACGGCTACCAGCAGGTGGATAGCGGCACCAAGATGATCCATCTCGGCAAGAACACGTCGAGCCGCATCATCTCCAAGGGCATCGCCGCCGGCTATTCGCAGAACACCTATCGCGGCCAGGTCTCGGCGCACCGCAAGGCGACCAACGCGCGCAACTTCACCAACTGCGACTCGCTGCTGATCGGCGACCAGTGCGGCGCGCATACCGTGCCCTACATGGAAGCCAAGAACGCGACGGCGCAGTTCGAGCACGAGGCGACGACGTCGAAGATTTCCGAGGACCAGAAATTCTACGTCATGCAGCGCGGCATCCCGGAGGAAGAGGCGATCGCGCTGATCGTCAACGGCTTCGTCAAGGACGTCATCCAGCAGCTGCCGATGGAGTTCGCCGTCGAGGCGCAGAAGCTGATCGGCATCAGCCTAGAGGGTTCGGTCGGCTGACCGCGAAAGATATTCAGGAAAAAAATATGCTTGAGATCAAGAATTTGCATGCCCGCATCGTCGACGACGGCACCGAGATTATTCGCGGCCTGGACCTGACGGTCAAAGCCGGTGAGGTCGCCGCCATCATGGGCCCGAACGGCTCGGGCAAATCGACGCTGTCCTACATTCTTGCCGGCCGCGAGGACTATGAAGTCACCGAAGGCGACATCCTTTATAACGGCCAGTCGATCCTCGAAATGGATCCGGCCGAACGCGCCACCGCCGGCATCTTCCTCGCCTTCCAGTATCCGATGGAGATACCGGGCGTCGCGACCATGGAATTCCTGAAAGTGGCGATGAACGAGCAGCGCAAGGCGCGCGGCGAGGAGCCGCTGAAGATCCCGGAATTCCTGAAGCGCGTGAAGGACGCCGCCGGCTTGCTCAACATGGACATGAACATGCTGAAGCGGCCGCTCAATGTCGGCTTCTCCGGCGGCGAGAAGAAGCGCGCCGAAATCCTGCAGATGAAGCTCCTGGAGCCGAAACTCTGCGTGCTCGACGAAACCGATTCCGGGCTCGACATCGACGCGCTCAAGATCGTCGCCGATGGCGTCAATGCGCTGCGCTCACCGGACCGCGCCATCGTCGTCATCACCCACTACCAGCGACTGCTCGAGCACATCGTGCCGGACAGCGTGCACGTGCTCTACAAGGGCCAGGTCATCAAGTCGGGCGACAAGTCGCTGGCGCTCGATCTCGAAACCAACGGTTATGCCGGCGTGATCGGGCAAGCCGCGTGAGACGGGGCCAAGTGAGGCGAGAGCAATGAACATGCATGCACAGCCCCAGCGGACACTGGCCGAGACGGCGCTTATCGATGCCTTCGGCGAGCGGCTGTCGCTGCTGCCCGGCGATGGCGCGGTGATGGTCAAGCGCGACGACGCGATCGAGGCGATCAAGCACGGCCTGCCGACGCGGCGCGTCGAATCCTGGCACTACACGGACCTGCGCCGGCTGCTGACCTCGGTGCCGGCCTTCGAGACCGACGGCATCGCAAAGGCGCTCGATCCGGTCCTCGACAGTTCCGCCGTGCTGCCAGTGCTGAACGGGGTCTCTAACAGCAAGCTGCCCGAAATCGATGGCGTCACGGTGCAGCGTCTATCGGAAAAGCTGACCGACGGCAGCGTCGCGCCCGGGCTCGATCGCTATGGCGCCGACGACGCGATCGGCGCGCTGAACACGGCCTTCGTCGCCGACGGCTATTTCGTCGATATCGCCGACGGCACCCAACTGGAAAAGCCGATCGAGCTGCAGAACCTGCAGTCCGGCGGCCAGGCGCATGTGCGGCTGCTGACGCGCGTCGGCGCCGGCGCCAAGGCGATCATCGTCGAGCGCCAGGCGGGCGAGGGCAGCGATGCCCTCATCAGCTCGGTGAGCCAACTCGTCCTCGACGAAGGCGCCGAGGTGACCTGGCTGATCGTGCAGGAGCAGCCGGACACGGCCACGCATCTCGCCCAGTTCAAGGCGCATATCGGCAAGGATGCGAAACTCACGCTGTTCATCATGAATGCCGGCGGCAAGCTGGTGCGCCAGGAAGTCGTGGTCAGGACCACGGGTGAAGGCGCGGATTTCAAGCTGCGCGGCATCAACCTTCTGGCCGGCGACACGCATACCGACACCACCATGGTGCTCGATCACGCGGTGCCGCATACGACGTCCACCGAAGTGATGCGCAACGTGGTGACCGGCAAGGCGCGCGGCGTCTTCCAGGGGCGCATCAACGTCCATCAATACGCGCAGAAGACCAACGCCAAGATGGCCTGCAACACGCTGCTTCTGTCGGACGACGGCGAGTTCTCGACCAAGCCGGAGCTGGAAATCTTCGCCGACGACGTCGTCTGCGGCCATGGCGCGACCGTCACCGAGATCGACCACGACCATCTGTTCTACCTGATGGCGCGCGGCATCAACGAGAAGACCGCGCGTGGCCTGCTGGTGAAGGCCTTCGTGGCGGAAGTCATCGAGGAATTGGACGACGAGGCGCTGGTCGAGGCGTTGGAAGCGCGGCTCGACGGCTGGTTTTTGACGCACGGGTGAAGCGGTCGAGGCGCGGCCTCGACCGCACCCCTCATCCGTCTTGGCGCTTACGCGCCAATCCACCTTCTCCCACAAGGGGAGAAGGCAAAGTGCTAGACCTTCTCCCCTTGTGGGAGAAGGTGGCCGAGCGAAACTCGGTCGGATGAGGGGTGTTGGAAGGATCTCGGCCTTGGCCGGCAAGGACTTCGAAATGGACCAGAAGATCGAAACCGCTCCCTATGACGTCGAGGCGATCCGCCGCGATTTCCCGATCCTGTCGCGTCAGGTCTACGGCAAGCCGCTTGTCTATCTCGACAACGGCGCCTCGGCGCAAAAGCCGCAAGTGGTCCTCGACACCATCCAGCACGCCTATTCCCAGGAATACGCCAACGTCCATCGCGGCCTGCATTTCCTGTCGAACGCCGCGACCGACGCTTATGAGAAAGCCCGCGAGACCATGCGGCGCTTCCTCAATGCGCCAAGCACGGACAACATCGTCTTCACCTCCAACACCACCTCGGCGATCAACACGGTCGCCTACGGCTACGGCATGCCGAGGATCGGCGAGGGCGACGAGATCGTGATCTCGATCATGGAGCATCACTCCAACATCGTGCCGTGGCATTTCATCCGCGAGCGGCAGGGCGCGAAGCTCGTCTGGGTGCCGGTCGACGATCTCGGCGCCTTCCACATCGAGGAATTCGAGAAGCGGCTGACCTCTCGCACAAAGCTTGTCGCCATCACCCATATGTCCAACGCGCTGGGCACGGTGACGCCGATCAAGGAGATCGTGCGCATCGCGCATTCGCGCGGCATCCCGGTGCTCGTCGACGGCAGCCAGAGCGCGGTGCATATGCCGATCGACGTGCAGGATCTCGACTGCGACTTCTTCGTCTTCACCGGCCACAAGGTCTACGGCCCGTCGGGCATCGGCGTGCTCTACGGCAAGAAGCACATGCTGGAAGAGATGCGCCCCTTCATGGGCGGCGGCGAGATGATCGAGGAGGTGACGCAAGACATCGTCACCTACAACGAGCCGCCGCACCGTTTCGAGGCCGGCACGCCGCCGATCGTGCAGGCGATCGGGCTGGGCGCGGCGTTGGAGTACATGGAAAAGGTCGGCCGCGAGCGCATCGCTGCGCACGAGGCGGACCTCAAGACTTATGCGCATGAACGGCTGCGGGCGATCAACTCGCTGCGCATCTTCGGCGATGCGCCTGACAAGGGCGCCATCATCTCGTTTGAATTGCAAGGTATCCATGCCCACGACGTGTCGATGGTGATTGATAGGCAGGGCGTGGCTGTCCGCGCGGGCACCCATTGTGCCCAGCCGCTGTTGAAACGCTTTGGTGTCACCTCCACATGCAGGGCATCGTTCGGCATGTACAACACCAAGGCCGAAGTCGACGCTTTGGCCGATGCGCTGGAAAAGGCGCGAAAGTTCTTCGGATGACGACCATGGAAGATGCGAGCACCACCGCAGAGACCGCACCGGAAACGGCCGGAAACGGCGTCGTCTCGGCCTCGGCTATCCCCGCCGACGAACTGGCGCGGCTGACCGACGATATCGTCTCGGCGCTGAAGACGGTCTATGATCCGGAAATCCCGGCCGACATCTACGAGCTCGGCCTCGTCTACAGGATCGACGTCGAGGACGACCGCACGGTAAAGATCGACATGACGCTGACCGCGCCAGGCTGCCCGGTGGCCGGCGAGATGCCGGGCTGGGTCGAGAATGCCGTTGGCGCCGTCGAGGGCGTTTCAGGCGTCGAGGTCAACATGGTGTTCGATCCGCCGTGGACGCCGGACCGCATGTCTGAAGAGGCTCAGGTCGCGGTCGGATGGTATTAGTTGTCTTGACGCAATTCCGGACGGAAAACCGCTACGCACTTTTCCTGGAATTGCTCTGGCAAAGGCACGAGAAGATCGGCTGACTTGCAGCGAAGGTGAAATTTCACCATCTTAAAGGCAGACTCATTCCGCGGGCCTTGAACCCGCGCGAACGTGGAGAATGACATGGGACGCTTCGCCGTCATCACGATGACCGACAAGGCCGCCGACCGGGTACGCGAGATCGTCGCCACGCGCGACAACGCGCATGGCATCCGCCTCGGTATCAAGAAGGGCGGCTGCGCCGGCATGGAGTACACGATCGATCTGGTCACCGAGCCGAATTCCAAGGACGACCATGTCGAGCGCGACGGCGCGCATGTCTATGTGGCGCCGGAAGCCGCGCTTTTCCTGCTCGGCACCGAGATGGATTTCGAGCAGACGACGCTGCGCACCGGCTTCACCTTCAAGAATCCGAACCAGAGTTCGGCCTGCGGCTGCGGCGAATCCGTCGAGCTGAAGCCGGCTGATCTGAAGGCGCTGGCGGACGCGCGCGCTTCGGCCTGAAAAGCTAATCCAACCACATGCCTGTCCGCTTGTGCCAGTCGGCGATCGATTCCTCGGGATAGACGTCGAACACCTTGTCGTTCTTGCCGATCTCGGGCTCCACCCAGTTGGCCTTGTATTTCAGCATCAGATGGACCTTTTCCGGCGGCTTGGGCAGATCGCTGTCGATCGCCGAGGCGAAGGGGTGGACGAGGTCCGGCCAGGTCGGGTCGTAGAGCCAAAGTGCTGCCCCGCACTTGCGGCAGAAATTGCGCTCGCCGGTCGAGACCTCGCAATGCGGGTGCTCGTCGTCCTCGATCTGGGCGCGGTAGACGCCGAGGCTGCGTTTGCCCGTGATGTTCAGCGTCTCGTAGTCGGCGCCGAGATTGATCGCGAAACCGCCGCCGCCCTGCTGCTTGCGGCAGATCGAGCAGTAGCAGAGCATGAACGGCACCGGCGTGTGGCTTTCCACCTCGAAGCGGACGGCGCCGCAGCGGCAGGAGCCTTTGAGCAGGACGGGCATGGCGGCAACTCCGATTTCGGATCTCAACCTGTCAGCATGCTTTTGGTTGCGGCGATGACAAGGGCCCATGCCGAATGAGATGATTGCGCATGGACGATGCACGCCTTGAAGAGTTGTTCGAAAGCCTGGGGCCGATCAGCATCCGCAAACTGTTCGGCGGCAAGGGCATCTATTGCGACGGCGTGATCGTCGCCGTCGTCGTGCGCGGCGAGCTTATGCTGAAAGCCGACGAGGAGACGATCCCGGATTTCGAAGCGGCCGGCTGCAGCCAGTGGACCTATACCGGCTCGCGGCACGGCAAGGAGGTGGCGATGCCCTACTGGAGCGTGCCGGACAGCGCCTTCGACGATCCAGATGAAATGGCGGTGTGGGCGCGGCGCGCTTATGAGGCTGGACGGCGCGCGGGGAGATAAAGCCTACAGCGCCTTCGCGATCTCCGCCGCCAGCCGCGCATTGTTCTCGACCAGCGCTATGTTGGTTTTCAGGCTGCGGCCGCCGGTGAGCTCCAAAATCTTCGACAGCAGGAAGGGCGTCACCGCCTTGCCGGTGACATTCTGCGCCTCGGCGGCCTTCTGCGCGGCCTGTATATAGCCGTCCATCTCGGCGGCCGGGATTTCCTCGTTTTCCGGAACCGGATTGGCAACCAGAACGCCGCCGCTCAAGCCCAGCGCCTGCCGTGTCCGGTAGAAATGCGCGATGTCTTGCGGCGCATGCAGCGTCAGCGGCGCGCGGAACGGCGAATGCCTGGACCAGAAGGCCGGCATAGTCTCGCAGCCATGGCCGATAACCGGCACGCCACGCGTTTCCAACACTTCCAGCGTCTTCTCGATGTCGAGGATGGCCTTGGCGCCGGCCGAGACGACGATAACCGGCGTGCGCGCCAGCTCGTCGAGGTCGGCCGAGATATCAAAGCTCTTTTCGGCGCCCTTGTGGACGCCGCCGATGCCGCCGGTGGCGAACACTTTTATCCCGGCCATTTGGGCCGCGATCATGGTGGCGGCAACCGTGGTGCCGCCGGTGCGCTTTTGAGCGACGGCGAAGCCGATGTCGGCGCGCGACAGCTTCATGGCGTCGCCGGTCATGGCGAGCGATTCGCGCTCGCCGTCGGAAAGGCCGATCTTGATGCGGCCGTCGACCACCGCGATCGTCGCCGGCACCGCGCCGCCGTCGATAATGATCTGCTCGACCTTGGCCGCCATCGCGCCATTATCGGGGTAGGGCATGCCATGGGTGATGATGGTGCTTTCCAGCGCCACCACCGGTCGCCCGGCGGCAAGCGCCTCGGCCACAGGCGGGTGGGTGTCGATGAAGGGGCGGGCGGTTTCCGGCGTCATGTCTGTCTCCGATCGAAGCGCCTAACGCTTCGGCAAGGTGATCTGGTGGCCCTATGCCACCTCCCGCGCCTCCGGCACAAGGGCCAGCGCTTGGCCGAAACTGGCGGCGGTGAATGACGGGACAGCCTCGGCGCTTTCGATGGCGAGCATTGCCGCCGCAACGCCTTCGCGCAGCGCTGCCCGCAAAGGCAGGCCGCGCAGCAGCGCGGCAACCGTGGCCCCTGTCAGCGCGTCGCCGGCCCCGGTCACGTCGGCGACACGTCGCGGCGCGGGCGGGTCGATGGAAAAGACGCCAGCCTCGTCGAAGCCCAGCACCGGAGCGCTGCCGGCCGTCACCACACCCGCCGCCAGCCCCGCGCGCCTGAGCGCATCGACAAGATCCTGCCCGGACATATCCGCGCCGGTGAGCGCCCCGGCCTCGCGGCGGTTCATGAACAGCAGCGCCAGACTGCCGAGCAGCGGCGCCAGCCGCACGACCTTGGCCGGCGAGATGGCGATGGCGAAGACAGGCCTGCCGCCGGCTTGCGTCATCAATCGCTCGAGCGCCGCCGTCGGCAGGTTCGCGTCGCACAGGATCGCGTCCGCCTCGGCGATCGCCTCGCGCAGCTTGGCGCGGCGGATCTGCTTGGGGAAGGCGAGATCGTAGAGGCCCATATCGGCAAAGCCGACGATAAGCTCGCCCTCGCTGTCGATCAGCGCCGTATAGCTCGGCGTCGTGCGGTCGAGAAACACCACCGAAAGATCGTCGATGCCGGCGCCGGCGATCGCCGATGCGACGGTCTCGGCCGCCGCATCGCCGCCGCGCACCGAAAGCAGCGAGGCCGACACGCCGCGCTTCACCACGCTGCGCAGCGCGTTGAAGACGCCGCCGCCGACCTCCTCGCGCATGATGCCGGGGTTGGAGGCGGCGGGCACATAGGCGCCCGACACCTGGCCGCGCCTGTCGATATGGGCGCCGCCCAGCGCCAGGATTCTTGGGGATGTCGGCATGCCGCGGAGGTAACCTTCGTTGATTGTTCGCGTGCGCACACTAGGTTTCTGCGCATCGCCCCGCAATCGGCGTCGCGATTCGGGTCGGCTGGATATCGAAGTCTCTTTTTTTGGGCCAGCAGCGCTGGCCGCTCTCGATTTAGTGAGACAGAAATAGAACAAATCAGGATATTGATTATTTTTCAGTTGGTTGCTGCCCCTTGCCAAATGAGAACAAAAAAGGTACAAAACAGCAGGGATCACGGATTGTCCGGCCTTCATTGACGACCAAGGGGTGATGTATCATGGCTCAGAATACTTTGCGGCTTGTAGAGGATAAGGCAGTGGACAAATCAAAGGCTCTGGATGCGGCGCTGTCGCAAATCGAGCGCGCCTTCGGCAAGGGCTCGATCATGCGCCTCGGCGCCAACGAGCAGGTTGTCGAGATCGAAACCGTGCCGACGGGATCGCTCGGCCTCGACATCGCGCTCGGCGTCGGCGGGCTGCCGCGCGGCCGCATCATCGAAATCTACGGGCCGGAAAGCTCGGGCAAGACGACGCTGGCGCTGCACACGGTTGCGGAAGCCCAGAAGAAGGGCGGCATCTGCGCCTTCGTCGATGCCGAGCATGCGCTCGATCCGGTCTATGCCCGCAAGCTCGGCGTCGACCTCGAGAACCTCCTGATCTCGCAGCCCGACACCGGCGAGCAGGCGCTGGAGATCTGCGACACGCTGGTGCGCTCCGGCGCCATCGACGTGCTGGTGGTCGATTCGGTGGCGGCACTGACGCCGCGCGCCGAAATCGAGGGTGAGATGGGCGATTCCCTGCCCGGCCTACAGGCTCGCCTGATGAGCCAGGCGCTGCGCAAGCTGACCGCCTCGATCTCGCGCTCCAACACCATGGTCATCTTCATCAACCAGATCCGCATGAAGATCGGCGTCATGTTCGGCTCGCCGGAGACGACGACCGGCGGCAACGCGCTGAAGTTCTATGCCTCGGTGCGGCTCGACATCCGCCGCATCGGCTCGGTCAAGGATCGCGACGAGGTGGTCGGCAACCAGACCCGCGTCAAGGTGGTGAAGAACAAGCTGGCCCCGCCCTTCAAGGTGGTCGAGTTCGACATCATGTATGGCGAGGGCGTGTCGAAGACCGGCGAGCTCGTCGATCTCGGGGTCAAGGCCGGCGTGGTCGAGAAGTCGGGCGCCTGGTTCTCCTACAATTCGCAGCGTCTCGGCCAGGGTCGCGAGAACGCCAAGCTTTTCCTGCGCGACAATCCCGACACGGCACGCGAGATCGAGCTGGCGCTGAGGCAGAATGCCGGACTGATCGCCGAGAAATTCCTCGAAAACGGCGGCTCCGAAGGCGGCGACGACGGTTTCGAGGACGAAGCCGGCGCCATGTAGGACCGAGCAATTCCAGGAAAGTGTTGAGCGTTTTCCGTCTGGAATTGCGTAAAACCAAGCGGTTGGCCGGAGTTTGGCCACAATCCCTGTATATTGAGTTATGCTTATGTAAGCGAGTCCTTTAGTAATGCGTTCCGAACCGCCGGCCTTCGTGCCGGCGGTTTGCGTTTGGGGGGAGGATAGACCCTGCGCGGCCTGCGGACTGGTCCAATTCCGTGTTTCTGGACAGGGTCAAGAGCTGCGGCTAAAAGGCCAATCTATCTTCTGAAACACGAAAGCCCATTTGCCGCCGGCCGGGCCGGCGGTTCCCGCGAAAAAGGCAGTATCCATGAGTGGCGTGAACGAGATCCGGTCGACATTCCTCGACTACTTCCGCAAGGAGGGTCACGAGATCGTCGCATCGAGCCCGCTGGTGCCGCGCAACGATCCGACGCTGATGTTCACCAACGCCGGCATGGTGCAGTTCAAGAACGTCTTCACCGGCCTGGAGAAGCGTCCTTATTCGCGCGCGGCGACGGCGCAGAAGAGCGTGCGCGCCGGCGGCAAGCACAATGACCTCGACAATGTCGGCTACACCGCGCGCCATCTCACCTTCTTCGAGATGCTCGGCAATTTCTCGTTCGGCGATTACTTCAAGGAACGCGCGATCGAGCTTGCCTGGAACCTGATCACCCGGGAGTTCGGGCTTAAGAAGGACAAGCTGCTGGTCACCGTCTATCACACCGATGACGAGGCGGCCGGCCACTGGAAGAAGATCGCCGGCTTTTCCGACGACCGCATCATCCGCATCCCGACCTCCGACAATTTCTGGGCGATGGGCGACACCGGACCTTGCGGGCCGTGCTCGGAAATCTTCATCGACCGCGGCGAGCACATCTGGGGCGGTCCTCCCGGCACCCCGGAAGAGGACGGCGACCGGTTCCTCGAATTCTGGAACCTGGTGTTCATGCAGTACGAGCAGGTAACGAAGGACGAACGCATCGACCTGCCGCGACCGTCGATCGACACTGGCATGGGCCTGGAGCGCATGGCGTCCATCCTGCAAGGGGTGGAGAGCGTCTTCGAGACGGATTTGTTCCGGCATCTGATCGACGTCGCGTCCTCCGCGCTCGGCCACGGTCCAAGCCAGGAGAATGTAGGATCGTTCCGCGTGATCGCGGATCATCTGCGCTCGTCCTCATTCCTGGTGGCCGACGGCGTGCTGCCGTCCAATGAAGGCCGCGGCTATGTGCTGCGCCGCATCATGCGCCGCGCCATGCGCCATGCCCAGCTGCTCGGCGCCAAAGAGCCGCTGATGTGGCAGCTGGTGCCGGCGCTGGTGCGCGAGATGGGCCAAGCCTATCCGGAACTGGTGCGTGGCGAAGCGTTGATCACCGAAACGCTGAAGCTCGAGGAGACGCGCTTCCGTAAGACGCTGGTGCGTGGCCTCGGCCTGCTTTCGGAAGCCACCGAGACCTTGCATACCGGAGACATGCTGGATGGCGAGACGGCGTTCAAGCTCTACGACACTTACGGCTTTCCGCTCGACCTGACGCAGGATGCGCTGCGCCAGCGCAACATTTCGGTCGACATCGCCGGCTTCACCGACGCGATGGAGCGGCAGAAGGCGGAGGCGCGCGCACACTGGGCGGGCTCCGGCGAGGCCGCGACCGAGACGGTCTGGTTCCCGGTGCGCGAGAAAAACGGCGCCACCGATTTCCTCGGCTACGAGACGGAAGAGGCGGAAGGTCTGATCCAGGCGCTTGTCAAGGACGGCAAGACCGTCGACAGCGCCGGGCAGGGCGAAGCGGTCGCCGTCGTCGTCAACCAGACGCCGTTCTATGGCGAATCCGGCGGCCAGATGGGCGACACCGGCGTGATCTTAGGCGACGGCTTCTCGATAGAGGTTTCCGACACGCAGAAGAAGGCCGACGGCCTGTTCGTGCATGTCGGCAAGGTGACGAGCGGCACGGTCAAGACAGGTGCGGCGGTCGAGTTGAAGGTCGACCATGCGCGCCGCTCGAAGCTGCGCGCCAACCATTCCGCGACGCATCTCGTCCACGAGGCGCTGCGCGAGGTGCTGGGCACGCATGTCGCGCAGAAGGGCTCGCTAGTCGCGCCGGATCGGCTGCGCTTCGACATCTCGCACAACAAGCCGATCTCGCCCAACGAGTTGGAGGAGGTCGAGCGCATGGCGAACGAGATCGTGGTGCAGAACAGCCCGGTGACGACGCGCCTGATGTCGGTCGACGATGCGATTGCCGAAGGCGCCATGGCGTTGTTCGGCGAGAAGTACGGCGACGAGGTGCGCGTGGTTTCGATGGGCACCGGGCTGCATGGCGCCAGGGCCAACCGCCCCTATTCGGTCGAGCTCTGCGGCGGCACGCATGTCAGGTCGACGGGCGATATCGGCCTGGTGCGCATCCTGTCGGACAGCGCTGTGGCCGCCGGCGTGCGCCGCATAGAGGCGTTGACCGGCGAGGCGGCGCGCAGGCATCTCGACGAGCAGGACAGGCGCCTCAAGGCCGCCGCGGCAACCTTGAAGATCGCGCCGGCCGAGGTGCCGGCTCGCGTTGCGGCGCTGCTCGAGGAGCGCAAGAAGCTCGAGAAGGAATTGAGCGAGGCGCGCAAGAAGCTGGCGCTTGGCGACCGCTCGCCCGCCGGCGCGCCGGCCGAGAACGAGACCATCGCCGGCGTCGGTTTCCTCGGCAAGGCGGTCTCGGGCGTATCGCCCAAGGACCTGAAGCCGCTTGCCGATGCAGGCAAGAAGACGCTTGGGTCCGGCGTCGTCGTCTTCGTCGGCGCCGGCGAGGATAACAAGGCAAGCGTGGTGGTCGCCGTCACCGACGACCTGACCGGCCGCTTCAGCGCCATCGACCTCGTTCGCGTCGCCTCGGCGGCACTCGGCGGGCAGGGCGGCGGCGGGCGTCCCGACATGGCCCAGGCCGGCGGCCCCGATGCCTCCAAGGCCGATGACGCGATCGCGGCGGTGAGAGCAGCGCTGGAAGCCGCCTGAGCCAGCGGATGAAGGTCCTCGTCCTTGGCGGCTACGGACTGATCGGAGAAGCCGTCCTCGGACGCTTGATCGAGGACGGCCACGACCTCGTGGGGCTCGGTCGTGACGTCCGCGAGGCGCGGCGGCGCAAGCCGGGCGTAGAGTGGATTTTGGCGGACATGTCGCGACTGCTCGCGGCGGCCGACTGGGGCCCCTTGCTTGCCGGCGTGGAGGCGGTTGTGAATGCCTCCGGTGCCTTGCAGGACGGTCCGCGCGATCATCTGGACGCCATCCACTGGCTGTCGGTCGCTGCTCTCGTCACCGCTTGCGAACAGGCCGGTGCGCGCCGACTGGTGCAGATTCCGGCGATCGGCGCCGACCTCGATTCCGACAACGCCTTCTTTCGGACCAAGGCCGAAGGCGACCGGGCTGTCGCGTCGTCCTCCCTGGAATGGACGATCTTGCGGCCCGGCCTGGTCATAGCGCCCGCCGCCTATGGCGGAACGGCTTTGTTGCGCGCGCTGGCCGCATTTCCATCGTTCATCCCAGCCGTGCTTGCGGACCGACCGATCCAGACGGTATCCGTCATGGATGTCGCCGAGGCGGTATCGCGCGCCGTCGGCGGGTCTCTGGCGCGCGGGCAGATCATCGATCTCGTCGAGGAACGCGCCAGACCTCTTGGCGCCGTCCTCCTCGAATTCCGGGCCTGGCTCGGCTTGCCAAAGGCGCCGGTCGTGGCTGTGCCGGCGATTGTCGGCCGGCTCGCCGGCACAGCCGCCGATGGGCTCGGCCTTCTTGGGTGGCGATCTCCCTTGCGCAGCGCGGCGCTTGCCGCGCTCGAGAAGGGCGCGTTACCGGCAACCCGAAACCCTGGGCCGAAATCACTGATCGCCCACCGCAACCTTTGGAAGCAACGCTGGCGGCTATGCCGGCGCAGGTTCAGGAGCGGTGGTTCGCGCGCCTTTGGCTGCTGAAGCCGATCGTGTTTGCCGTCTTGTCCGCGTTCTGGCTGGTTTCGGGCATTGTCGGGCTTGTCCGGCAGGATGCGGCCGCCGACATTCTTATCTCGCGTGGCCTGCCGGGAGCCCTGGCGTCCGGTATGGTTCTCGCCGGAAGCGTTGCGGACATCGTTGTCGGCGCCGCGGTTGTCGTTCGACCTTTCGCACGATTGGCGCTGATAGCGATGGTTGCCGTCACATTACTCTACCTTGCCGCCGCAACGGGGCTTGCTCCCGATCTGTGGCTCGATCCTCTCGGGCCATCGTAAAGGCCGTGCCGATGCTTTGCCTCGTCTTGGTGGCTCTGGCGATTTTGGAAGAGCGATGAGCATCTGGGCCGACTTGCTGCGATGGCTGCATGTGATTGGCGCCACGATGCTGTTCGGCACCGGCGCCGGTATTGCGTTCTTCATGCTCATGGCGCAGCGAACGGGCCGGCCCGAGATCGTCGCCCACGTCGCCGGGACGGTCGTCATCGCCGACGCCATCTTCACGGCAACGGCTGTTGTCGTCCAGCCGATCAGCGGCGCGTTGCTGGCGCGCGAGATGGGATGGCCGCTCAGCCAAGGCTGGATCGTGCTTTCGCTGCTGCTTTATGCGGTTGCCGGCGCCTTCTGGCTGCCGGTCGTCTGGATCCAGATGCGCATGCGCGATCTGGCACGACAAGCAGCCCGTGAACAGGCACCGTTGCCGGATGCGCAAAAGCGCCTGTTTCGCATCTGGTTTGTCTGCGGCTTTCCAGCCTTTGGCGCGGTGCTTGCAATCCTCTGGCTGATGGCGACCCGGCCGGATATAGGATTCTAGCAGGCAGCCCTGGTGGCCTTTACCCGCTGCAAGCCGACGCCGGCCGCTTCAGCCGGCTTTCTGCGTCCTAGCGAAACTCGAACGGGCGGTGATGCGCGCATACCAATTCTGGATATCCGCAAACCGCGCCAGCAGGTTGCGCCCTTCGGCAACCTTGACGAAATAGGCGATGATGGGTGCTGCGTGCAGGTCGGCCAGCGTCAGCTGGTCGCCCAGCAGCCATGGTCCTTCTGCCTTTAGCGACGTCAGCACCTTGAGCACCGTTCCCGCTTGCCTGAGCCCGCCGGCGATCAGCTCCTCGTCGGCTGGCGCCTTCTCCAGCCGCTCCACCGCGACATCCCAGACCATAGCGCGGTAGCCATAGGCGTCGAGCATGCAGGCGATCTGGCCCATCCGCGCGCGGCCGCGCGGATCCATCGGCTGCAGGGCCGGGCCGTCGAAGGCTTCGTCGACATAGCGCGCGATCGCGCCGGTCTCGAAGAGACGAAACCCGTCATGCTCGAAGGCCGGGATGCGGCCGAATGGGTGATGCTCAAGATACCAGGCAGGAATGCCGTCGGCGGCAAAGATGTCGAGAGGGACGAGCTCGTAGTCGACGCCCTTTTCCTCCAGCGCCATCCGCGCGATGCGGACATAGACGCTGTAATCGGCGCCGTAGAGGATCGGCTTGGTCACGCTGTTCCCTCGCTAAGCTGAAGCCAAATGCGCAAATTCCCGATCGGCTCGAAGCCGGCTATGCGCGCTGCCCGCAGCGCGTCATCATGCTCATATCCCACGAGCGGAAGATCGTTGGCGTAGGTAAAAGTTGCACTCGTGGCATCTTGATAGACGGTTTCAACGTCTTTGCCTTTCGCAAAGACATTCGATAGGCCCACCACCTCTAGCGAGCGGTTCACGATGCAGCCGGCATCAAAACCATCGGTGGCCGCGCGCCCCAAAAATGCAACGTCAGGATTGTCGAGTATTGCTGGCGGGAAGACGCGTTGGTCAGTTGGGTTGTCGGAGGCCCATGCATTTTCCCAGGCGCGGAGCGCATCGGCATCGCAGATGCGCTGCCACCCAGCTGCCATGCGACCACCGGTGTTATCGATTGCACGGTCGGGATCGGCCCAAATCCAGCTTGCGTCGAAAAGAAGCTTGAACCCGACGTCGCCCAGGTCGAGCCGACAAAACCCGTCCTTGACTGCAAATGGGCCTTCAAGCACCGAACTTAACTGTTTGACCGCTTTGAGCTGAGGCTCGATGGCGTCGGGATCCAGAGTCGTCAGATTGGAGTAGAAAGGCGGAGCCGGCGACTCGCTCCACCACATGAACGGGTTTCGGTGCTCCCTCAGTCCGAGAGCCCGAAACACTGCTTCGTAAAGATCGGCGTTGTTTGCCGCACAGATACGGACCTTGTCAGCCAAGGTCCGCATCGTCACCCCATCGCCTTCTGGAGGTTCTCGTCGATCTTGTCGAGGAAGCCGGTGGTCGACAGCCAGGGCTGGTCGGGACCGATCAGCAGCGACAGGTCCTTGGTCATGAAGCCGGACTCGACGGTCTGGATGCAGACCTTCTCCAGCGTCTCGGCGAAGCGCTTCAGCTCGGCATTGTCGTCGAGCTTGGCGCGATGGGCGAGGCCGCGCGTCCAGGCGAAGATCGAGGCGATCGAATTGGTCGAGGTTTCCTCGCCCTTCTGGTGCTGGCGGTAGTGGCGGGTGACGGTGCCGTGCGCTGCTTCCGCTTCCACCGTTTTGCCGTCCGGCGTCATCAGCACCGAGGTCATCAGGCCGAGCGAGCCGAAGCCCTGCGCCACTGTGTCGGACTGCACATCGCCGTCATAGTTCTTGCAGGCCCAGACATAGCCGCCCGACCATTTCAGGCTGGAAGCCACCATGTCGTCGATCAGCCGGTGCTCGTACCAGAGCTTTCTCGCCTTGAACTCGGCCTCGAACTCCTTCTCGTAGACCTCCTGGAAGATGTCCTTGAAGCGGCCGTCATAGGCCTTGAGGATGGTGTTCTTGGTCGAGAGGTAGACCGGGTAGTTGCGCAGCAGGCCGTAGTTCAACGAGGCGCGGGCAAACTCGCGGATCGATTCGTCGAGATTGTACATGGCCATGGCGACGCCAGCCGCCGGCGCGTCGAAGACGTCGTGCTCGATCACCGTGCCGTCCTCGCCGACGAACTTGATCGTCAGCTTGCCCTTGCCGGGATAGCGGAAGTCGGTGGCGCGATACTGGTCGCCGAAGGCGTGGCGGCCGACGATGATCGGCTTGGTCCAGCCCGGCACCAGGCGCGGCACGTTCTTCATGATGATCGGCTCGCGGAAGATTGTGCCGCCGAGGATGTTGCGGATGGTGCCGTTCGGCGACTTCCACATCTTCTTCAGCTTGAATTCCTCGACGCGCTGCTCGTCGGGCGTGATCGTCGCGCATTTAACGCCAACGCCGTGTTTCTTGATGGCGTTGGCCGAGTCGATCGTCACCTGGTCGTTGGTGGCGTCGCGGTGCTCTATGCTGAGGTCGTAATAATCCAGTTTGAGGTCGAGATAGGGGTGGATCAGCTTGTCCTTGATGAACTGCCAGATGATGCGGGTCATCTCGTCGCCGTCGAGCTCGACGACCGGGTTCGCCACCTTGATCTTCGCCATGGAAAGAATGCCTCGTTGCTGGGGGATCTGAACGGCCTTGCCCGCATGGTTTCAGGCCGGGGTTGCGGAGCGTATATCAAAGCCTCTCTGAGCGCGCAAACCGCGATCCGCAGCACTTACGACGGGTGCCGTTCCTGTGAATGCTTCATTTTCCGGGCCGGATGTGGCAGGGACGCCGAAACGCCGCAAACCCTGGTTACCGAGAACCCATGCCAACCGCAAAAGACCCCGCCAAGACCGCCGGACCGGCGATCATCCTTGTCGAGCCGCAGCTCGGCGAGAATATCGGCATGGTCGCGCGCGCCATGGCGAATTTCGGCCTTTCGGAACTGCGCCTGGTCAACCCGCGCGACGGCTGGCCGAGCGAGAAGGCGCGCGCGGCCGCCAGCCGCGCCGACCACGTCATCGATGCAACGAAAGTGTTCGACGACCTTGCCTCGGCAGTCGCCGACCTCAACTTCGTCTTCGCCACCACGGCGCGCGAGCGTGACGGCTTCAAGCCGGTGCGCGGCCCGGTGGAAGCGGGCAGGGCGCTGCGGGCCCATGACCAGGCCGGACTGCGCACGGGCGTCCTCTTCGGCCGCGAGCGCTTCGGCCTTTACAATGACGAGGTCGGTCTCGCCGACGAGATCGTCACCTTTCCGGTCGATCCCAGCTTCTCCTCGCTCAACATAGCGCAGGCGGTGCTTTTGATGTCCTATGAATGGATGAAGTCCGGCCTTGCCGAGGAGACGGCGACCAACTTCTCCGGACCGGAGCTCGTTCCGGCAACGAAGGACCAGCTGCACAGCCTGTTCACGTATCTCGAAGGCGCTCTCGAGGCGCGTGGCTACTTCCGTCCGGAAGAGAAGAAGCCGAAGATGGTCGACAATCTGCGCGCCGTGCTGACGCGGGCCGGCTTCGCCGAGCCGGAACTCAAGGTGCTGCGCGGCATCATCTCGTCGCTCGACAGGTTTTCCCCGGCAATGCCGCGCGGCGACGGCTCGCCGGGAGACGATCCGAGGCGGTTGCCGGCGGCGCGGAAGCGGGCAGCGGACAAAGAAAGTTAAGATCTGTAAGCTCCGATCGTTCAAAGTAACCGAATATTATGCGGTTTTGATCCATCGTTATTGAAACGGTGGGGCAGCAAATGTTCACGTCCAATATTGGCCGTCTGCGTTTCTTCTTCTATTCGCTGGGCCTGTTCATAGCGGAGGCGGTGGCTATCGTGCTCTGCATTGCCGGAACGATCGGCTTCGCGGGACTGATCAATTCGATGCCGGGGCCTTCACGGCAAGGCTTGGCCGGCGCCGCGCCAATTGTGTCGCTCGTCTTCGTTGCGCTGCGCGGCAACATCGCCTGGCGCCGCAGCCGCGACGCCAACGGTTCGGACTGGATCCTGTGTCCTATATCGTCTTTTCCGGCATTTACGCCTTCCTGCAGGCGGGCACGCTTCTGGTCATCGATTTCGGCAATCCCGAGAGCGCGCCTGGCGGCCTGAACCTGCTCGGCCTTGCCATATTCGGCCTCTGGTGCACGATCCTGTGGGCAAAGCCCGTCGCCGGCAGCAATATCGATGAATTGACCGAGGTTTTCGATTTCGACGGTCTCGTACCGGCGCCAACGCGCGTTGACCGGACGGCCACCAGCGCAGCCGCACCGGCCGCCCGCAGCGCTGCGCCAACCGCGCGTCCGGCACCGGCGCCGCAGCCGTTTGGCCGGCCGCGGCCCGCCGGTTTCGGCAAGCGTGGGGTCTGAGCTGTTGAAGACTGCGCAAAAGCTGCCGGCATTTGCCACTTCAAGACCATGATCGTGCAGGATAGAAACGCCGTTGGCCAAACCACGGGCCAACTCCTTCCTGTGATCGGATGACAATGAACGATCGATCAAGCCAGCGCCCGATCCTGATGTTCGATTCCGGCGTCGGCGGACTGACTGTGCTGCGCGAGGCGCGCGTGCTGATGCCGGACCGCCGCTTCGTCTATGTCGCAGACGACGCGGCGTTCCCCTACGGCGCATGGGAGGAACCAGCGCTCAAGGAACACATACTGGCGCTGTTCGGCAAATTGCTCGACCGCCTTCAGCCGGCGATTTCGGTGATCGGCTGCAACACCGCCTCGACCCTAGTGATCGATGCGCTGCGCGAAAAATTCCCTGGACATCCTTTCGTCGGCACCGTGCCGGCGATCAAGCCGGCGGCGGAGCGCACGCGGTCCGGCCTTGTCTCGGTGCTGGCGACGCCCGGCACGGTGAAGCGCCAATACACGCGCGACCTAATCAGCAAATGGGCGCAGAAGTGCCATGTCCGGCTGGTCGGCAGCGACAGGCTTGCCGGACTGGCCGAGATCTACATGCGCCAGGGCTTTGTCGACGAGGAGGCTGTGCGCGCCGAGATCGCACCGTGCTTCATCGAGCGCGACGGGCAGCGCACCGACATCGTCGTGCTTGCCTGCACGCATTATCCGTTCCTCGCCAACCGCATGCGCAAGACGGCGCCCTGGCCGGTCGACTGGATCGATCCGGCGGAAGCCATCGCGCGGCGGGCCATGTCGCTGCTCGAACCTGTCGGCAAGTCGTCCGGGGAAAGCGAGGCCGACGTCGCCCTCTTCACCTCCGGCAAGGTGGATTTCGCCACGAAACGACTCATCCAAGGCTTTGGATTGACCGCGCGCTAGCGCTGGAACTGGGGTAGCAGCGGAGCGTTTCTCCTGACAGCAAAGGAGAACTCACCATGCCTGCGACATCTCAAGCTCAGCAAAAGGCAGCCGGCGCGGCACTTGCGGCCAAGCGCGGGGAGATCAAGAAGAGCGAGCTCAAGGGCGCTTCGCGCGAAATGTATGAATCGATGAGCGAGGAACAGCTCGAGGAATTCGCCGAAACCAAGCGCAAGGGCCTGCCCGGCAAGAAGTCATGAATTCCTATTGCGGGCTGCCGGACCGCGGGTCGGGCATCCGGATAGAAAAGCCCGCGGGATGAACCGCGGGCTTCGCCCTGCTTGGCTCATGCCGTCGGCGTCCACCACATCCGGCACCGCATGCAACGCAGGATAGTATAGAGTCGCCCGTTGCGTCGCCAGTCAGAAGCTTGACACCGGTTAAATCTCTGTTTAACAGGCCTCCAACACCGGGTGGCGACGCCCGGTGGTTTCTTTTGCATGGGCAAGACCTCTCCGGCATGCCGGCGGTCTCGCTCGAACTGACGTGTCCCGTGGGTTTTCCGTCGCGTAGCGTGGAAAACCCTGTCAGGTCTCGAAAACGGAGGCCAGAGGAGGGCGCGTTTCCTTCACCCGGAGCCATGGGGTTTCGGGTATTTCGTTTTGAAAGGGAATGCGATGAGCAAGCGCGAATCCGCGAAATACAAGATCGACCGCCGTCTCGGCGAAAACATCTGGGGCCGCCCGAAGTCCCCAGTCAACAAGCGTGAATACGGCCCCGGCCAGCATGGCCAGCGCCGCAAGGGCAAGCTTTCCGACTTCGGCCTGCAGCTGCGCGCCAAGCAGAAGCTGAAGGGTCACTATGGCGACGTTTCGGAAAAGCAGTTCCGCAAGGTCTATGAAGAGGCCAACCGCCGCAAGGGCGACACCTCCGAGAACCTGATCGGCCTGCTCGAGTCGCGTCTCGACGCGGTCGTCTATCGCGCCAAGTTCGTGCCGACGATCTTCGCCGCCCGTCAGTTCGTCAACCACGGCCACGTCAACGTCAACGGCAAGCGCACCAACATCGGTTCGTACCGCTGCAAGCCGGGCGACGTCATCGAGGTGCGCGAGAAGTCGAAGCAACTCGTCATCGTCCTGGAATCGGTCGGCCTGGCCGAGCGCGACGTGCCGGACTACATCGAAGCCGACCACAACAAGATGACCGCGACCTTTGCCCGCGTTCCCGGCCTGGCGGACGTTCCGTTCGCCGTGCAGATGGAACCGAACCTGGTCGTCGAATTCTATTCGCGCTGACCCGACCCTATCAGCGAGACGATCGAAGGCCGCCCATCGAGGCGGCCTTTTCTTTGTCGGCCCCGTCCGCTAAGCCGAGCGACAAGAAAGAACGTGGGGCACCAGCGCCATGAACATGCTGCCAGACGCCAAATCCCTAGAAGCGATCGCCGACGATAGCGAAGGCGGCTTTCATCCGCTGTTTCGCGACGTGCCGTCCTCTGTCGAGTTCAACAAGCTGCGCAAGCGGCTCTTGAGGCTCACGCGCCAGGCGATCGAGGATTTCGCCATGGTCAAGCCCGGCGAGCGCTGGCTGGTGGCGCTCTCCGGCGGCAAGGATTCCTACGGCCTGCTTGCCATGCTGCTCGACCTCAAATGGCGTGGCCTGCTGCCGGTCGAACTGCTCGCCTGCAACCTCGACCAGGGCCAGCCGAATTTTCCAAAACACATCCTGCCGGACTATCTCAACGCCAACGGCATCCCGCATCGGATCGAGTACCAGGACACCTATTCGGTGGTCACCGACAAGCTGCCCGAGGGCAGCACCTATTGCTCGCTCTGCTCGCGGCTGCGCCGCGGCCATCTCTACCGCATCGCGCGCGAGGAGGGATGCTCGGCGCTGGTGCTCGGCCACCACCGCGAGGACATCCTCGAAACCTTCTTCATGAACCTCTTCCATGGCGGGCGTCTCGCGGCCATGCCGCCCAAGCTTCTCAACGACGAGGGAGACGTCATGGTGCTGCGCCCGCTCGCCTATTGCGCCGAGGTGGATTTGGAGAAATTCGCCGGCGCCATGAAGTTCCCGATCATCCCGTGCGACCTCTGCGGCAGCCAGGAAGGGCTGCAGCGCAACGCCATGAAGGCGATGCTCGACGACATCGAGAAGCGCATGCCCGGCCGCAAGGACACGATGATCCGCGCCATGACCAATGTGCGGCCCTCGCACCTGCTTGACCGGAAACTGTTCGATTTCGCCGCGCTCGATGCGCGCCTCACCACAGGACAAGACATTTCCGATGACATTTGACGACCGTGCGATCGACTGGCTGGCCGACCTTCTCGCCGATGCAGCCAGGGCCGAAATCATGCCGCGCTTCCGCCGGCTGGGCGAAGGCGATGTCCGCCAGAAGACCTCGGCCGCCGATCTCGTGACCGAAGCGGACGTAAACGCAGAAAGGCTGATCACCGCCAGGCTGCGCGAGCGTTATCCCTCGGCGATGATCGTCGGCGAGGAGGCCTGCTCCGACAATCCGGCCTTGCTCGCCGGTCTGGGCGAAGCCGATCTCGCCTTCGTCATCGATCCGGTCGACGGCACCTTCAACTTCGCCTCCGGTGTGCCGCTCTTCGGCGTCATGGCGGGCGTCGTCGTCAAGGGCGAGACCGTTGCCGGCATCATCCACGATCCGGTCGGCAAGGACTGGCTGATCGGCGCCAAAGCGGCCGGCAGCCATATCCGCCACGCGCATGGCGCGCTGGAGAAGGTCCGGGTCGCCGAGCCGGCGCCGATCTCTCAGATGACGGGCGCGGTCTCCTGGCAATATCTGAAGGAACCGGATCGCTCGCGGCTGGCGCGCAACCAGACCAAGGCGCTGTCCCAGTTCGCCTATCGCTGCGCCGCGCACGAATACAGGCTGCTTGCCAGCGGCCATGCGCATTTCATCGTCTACAACAAGCTGATGCCGTGGGATCACCTCGCGGGCGTGCTGATCCATCAGGAAGCCGGCGGCCACGCCGCGCGGATCGACGGCGATCCCTATCTGCCGTCGCATGTCGATGGCGGGCTGCTCGTCGCGCCGGACAGGGATAGCTGGCAGGAACTGCGGCGAGAGCTCTGGGCGGAATAGCTCGAACGGTCTTTGCTTCAAACCGGCGGGTTGTGCGGCTGGAACATCCGCCCGCGTTCGGCGAGCAGGATCGCCAGAAGCGCCGCGACGGACACGCTGCAGAAGCCAGCGGCCAAGGGCGTGACCGTGCCGTTGTAGGCCTGGCCGATCAGCGTGCCGAGGAGGCCGCCGAGAAAGGTCTGCATGAAGCCGAGGATGGAGGACGCCGTGCCGGCAAGCTCGCCAAGCGGCTCCATCGCAAGCGCGTTGAAATTCGCGCCGAGGCAGCCGAACGGCACCATCGCGCCGGCAAAGAAGGCGATGAACAGCCAGAGCGGCATCTCAATCTCCAGGGAGACGACGAGCCAGATCAGGCTGATGGCGAGGAAGAGCAGCAGCGCGCTTTGCGATAGGCGGCGCATGCCGACCTTGCCGACGAGCCTCGCGTTGAGGAAGTTCGAGAAGGCGAGCACGGCGGCGACGCCGGCGAAGATCAAGGGAAACAGCTCGCCGACGTGGAAGACGTCGAGATAGATCTGCTGTGCCGAATTGATGAAGCCGAACATCGCGCCGAAGATGAAAGTGCTGGCAAAGGCATAGCAAAGCGCGATGCGGTTGGTGAGCACGATGCGGAAGCCGCCGACCACCGCGTTGACCGTCAGGGGCCGCCGGTATTCCGGATGCAGCGTCTCCGGCAGGCGCAGCAGCGACCATGCCGAAACGATCAGCGCGCCGACGGCCATGGTGACAAAGATCCAGTGCCAGGTGGCGAAGAGCATGATGAACTGGCCGATGCTGGGCGCGACGACCGGGATCGCCATGAACACCATGAAGATCAGCGACATCACCTCGGCCATGCGACGGCCTTCGAAGGTGTCGCGCACGATCGAAACGGCGATGACGCGCGTGGCTGCGGCGCCGAGGCCCTGCACGACACGGCAGGCGAGCAGGATGCCAAAGGTTGGAGCAACAGCAGCAGCAGCCACCGCCGCGACATAGATGATCAGGCCGGCGACCAGCGGCGCGCGGCGGCCGAAACGATCGGAGATCGGTCCGAAGAAGAGCTGTCCGGTGCCGAAGCCAAGGATATAGGCTGTGATCACGTACTGGCGGTGGTTTTCATTCTCGACGCCGAGCGAGGCGCCGATCTGCTGCAACGCCGGCAGCATGATGTCGATGGCGAGCGAATTGAGCGCCATCAGCGCCGCGCAGAGCGCGATGAATTCCCAGCGCGGAATAGGCAAGCTTGTTGCCGATCGCTGCGCCGCAACCTGCTTGTCCACGGCAAAATCCGATCTTGCAAACGAACATTGCGCCGGCAATCCGGCGCATCGGTTCGTCCCGTTCCCGTACCGGGAACTACAGTGCCGAGGTGGGGGCAGCCCCGGAAGTCTTGTTTAGCGTAATTCCGGACGGAAAACCGCTGCGCACTTTTCCCTGGAATTGCTTTGGCAGGCCAGGTAGCCGACTGGCGTTCAATCAGGCGGCGCCTTTGACGCTTACGCCCTTCTCGACCAGGAAATCCTGGAGCTCGCCGGCCTGGAACATCTCGCGCACGATGTCGCAGCCGCCAACGAACTCGCCCTTGACGTAGAGCTGCGGGATGGTCGGCCAGTTGGAATAGTCCTTGATGCCCTGGCGCAGTTCGGCCGAGTCGAGCACGTTCACGCCTTTGTAGTCGGCCCCGATATAGTCGAGGATTTGGACCACCTGGCCGGAGAAGCCGCATTGCGGGAAGCCGGGCGTTCCCTTCATGAAGAGCACGACGTCGTTGCTCTTCACTTCATTGTCGATGTAGTCGTTGATGCCACTCATGGACGATCCTTTCATGCCTGTGGGAGTCAGGCTCGAAGCATGTCCATCAAATAAACCCATAGGTTGGCTGAAACAAGACGTTAGCCGCGACGCATCCGAAATGGCGCAACGGATGGCGCCATTTGGGCCAAGCCCGAGTTACGACAGGCTCAGTCGGGGACGCCGGTCTGAAGCGCCAGCGCATGCAGCGCGCCGCCCATCTTACCCTTCAGCGCGTCGTAGACCATCTGGTGCTGCTGCACGCGGGTCTTTCCCCGAAAGCTTTCCGCCACCACTTCGGCCGCGTAGTGGTCGCCGTCGCCGGCCAGGTCGCGAATCGTCACCTTGGCGTCGGGAATGCCTTCCTTGATAAGTTTTTCGATGTCGTGGGCATCCATTGCCATGGCAAAATCCTGTTCGAGCGGCGGCAGCTAGGCAGCCTTTACGATATGACTCGCGTGAGCCTAAAGCCTTTCCGGTTCGGATTGAAGCCGTTCCGTCCACGATGGAGGACCTACGGGCTATCCTGCCGACGAACCGCACCATCCTCGGCGATGTCGTCGCGCGTCGAGAAAGCGCGGCCCAGGCTGAAGGTCAGCACATAGAGCGGGACATTGATCACGAAGCTGACGATGGGGAGATAGCTGGTCATCTGCCAGAGCGGCGAGAAAAACGGCAGGCCGTAGCCATCGCACATAAGCGAGGAGCCATACGCCCAAAGCGCTCCGATCACGACTGAAACGGCAAAGAGCTTGACGCAGGTGACGATATGCCTTGCCCGAGCCGGCTCCGGCAAGAGCCGCTCCCAGAGGACCAGGCATAGAATCGGAACCGCATAGGCGAGGTTCTGGACGGCGAGCATCGGCAGGGCGCCGTTGGCCGCGGCGAGGAACTCCGCCCGCGTTTCGAGCCGCGGACAGACCTCGCTCGAGGTCGTCGACAACAGGAGAAAGACGAACGGGCCGAGAAACCAGAAGAAGAACAGGGCAGGCCAGAAGACGACTGCAAGCAGCGCCCGGACCGCCAGCCTGGTCAAATGGCCTGTTCCATGAAGCGCGGGAACCAGCCCTCATGGGCGGCCTTCAATTCACTGACCGGTATGGCCCTCGCCTCGCCGAGTTTCAGCACGTCGCCGCCGGTCGTGCCGATCCACGGCGCGAAGATGCCGAGCTTACCCTGCTCCTCGCGGATCCTGTCCCATTCGCCGCTTTGCGGGTCGATCGACAGCGTCAGCAGGTAGCGGCCCTGGTCCTCGCCGAACCAGACCGGGATCGGGTCGGTGCCGGTGAGACCAGGGATGGTGGCGCCGATGCAGGAGGCCATCGCCATTTCGGCCAGCGCCACGGCAAGGCCGCCGTCGGAGACGTCATGGGCGGCAGTCACGATGCCCGAAGCGATCAGCGAACGCACATGGTCGCCGACGCGCTTTTCATGGTCGAGGTCGACGGGCGGCGGCGGGCCGTCGGCGCGGCCATGGATGTCGCGCATATAGACGGACTGGCCGAGATGGCTGCCCCATGTCGGCGGCGCGCCGACCAGCACGATCATCTGGCCTTCGGCGGCAAAGCCGATGCGGGCCATCTTCGACCAGTCGGCGATCAGTCCGACGCCGCCGATGGTCGGCGTCGGCAGGATGCCGCGGCCATTGGTTTCGTTGTAGAGCGAGACATTGCCGGAGACGATCGGGAAGCCGAGCGCGCGGCAGGCATCGCCGATGCCCTTAATTGCCCCGACAAGCTGACCCATGATCTCCGGCCGCTCCGGATTGCCGAAATTGAGGTTGTCGGTAGCGGCAAGCGGCAGGGCGCCGGTGGCGGTGAGATTGCGCCAGCATTCGGCCACCGCCTGCTTGCCGCCTTCATACGGGTCGGCCTCGCAATAGCGCGGCGTGACGTCGGAGGAGAAAGCCAACGCCTTGGTCGGATGGCCTTCGACGCGCACCACACCGGCGTCGCCGCCGGGAAGCTGCAGCGAATTGCCCTGGATCAGCGTGTCGTACTGCTCCCACACCCAGCGGCGCGAGGAAAGATCCGGACCGCCGAGCATCTTCAGCAGCGCGTCGGCGACATCGGCTTTCGGCGCATCGCCGGCCGCGAGCGGTGCGGGCTTCCTAGCTTCGATCCACGGGCGGTCGTATTCCGGCGCCTGGTCGCCCAGTTCCTTGATCGGTAGGTTGGCGACCTCGTCGCCCTGATGCAGCACGCGGAAGCGCAGGTCGTCGGTGGTCTTGCCGACGATGGCGAAATCGAGGCCCCATTTGCGGAAGATCGCCTCGGCTTGCCTTTCCTTCTCGGGGCGCAGCACCATCAGCATGCGCTCCTGGCTCTCCGACAGCATCATCTCATAGGCGCTCATGCGCTCCTCGCGCACCGGCACCTTATCGAGGTCGAGCTCGATGCCGAGATCGCCCTTGGCGCCCATCTCGACCGCCGAGCAGGTGAGGCCGGCGGCACCCATGTCCTGGATGGCAATGACGGCGCCCGACGCCATCAGCTCAAGGCAGGCCTCCAGAAGGCATTTTTCGGTGAATGGGTCACCGACCTGGACGGTTGGGCGCTTCTCCTCGATCTTGTCGTCGAATTCAGCCGAGGCCATGGTGGCACCGCCAACGCCGTCGCGACCGGTCTTGGCGCCGAGATAGACGACGGGCAGGCCGACGCCCTTGGCCTCAGACAGGAAGATGGCGTTGGTCTTGGCGAGACCGGCCGCGAAGGCATTGACCAGGATGTTGCCGTTGTAGCGGGGGTCGAAATTGACCTCGCCGCCGACCGTCGGCACGCCGAAGGAATTGCCGTAGCCGCCGATGCCCGAAACGACGCCGGCGACCAGATGCCGGGTTTTCGGATGGTCAGGCGCGCCGAAGCGCAGCGCGTTCATCGCCGCGACCGGCCGCGCGCCCATGGTGAAGACGTCGCGCAGGATGCCGCCGACGCCGGTCGCGGCACCCTGGTAGGGCTCGATATAGGAGGGGTGGTTATGGCTCTCCATCTTGAAGACGACGCAGTCGCCGTCGCCGATATCGACCACGCCGGCATTCTCGCCGGGTCCCTGGATGACCTGCGGGCCACTGGTGGGCAGCGTGCGCAGCCATTTCTTGGATGACTTGTAGGAACAGTGCTCGTTCCACATCGCCGAGAAGATGCCGAGCTCGGTGAAGCTCGGCTCGCGGCCAACCAGATCGAGGATACGCTGGTATTCATCGGGCTTCAGCCCGTGCGCGGCGACGAGCTCGGGGGTGATCGGCACGGAATTGGAAATGGTCATGAGCGGCGATTTGTATCCGTGGGAGAGGGTGATTTTCGAGTCTCTCTTATCGCAAGCTTTGGCGCGATACACCCCACCGGATGACGAAAAACGCCGGAAAGCAGCCGCGTCGGCGCCTGTTCGGCCGGCAGCGCGCCGGGCGGTCAGGAAAAACTGTCGTAGCCGGCGCGGCCTTCGTCGAGCAGGCGGCGGATGACCGTGACGCCGCCGGCGACATCCTTGCCCTGCCGCGGTTGCGAGACACCGAAGCGGACGCCGTGGAAGACCTGCTCGGAACGGCCGGCCTTGAACTCGTCCTCGTCGTCGATGAGCACGCCCTGCGCCAGGCAGGCATTCTTGAAGGTGCCGGAGAGCCAGGGATCCGGCAAGGTGAGCCAGACGAAGGGCACATTGTCCCGCGCCTTGAAGTCGAAGCCCGCCAGCATCTCGCGCACGACATGGAGACGCGTCTGGATCTCGGCAATGCAGCGCGTGCGGATATCGCTGGCCTGGCCCGATATCACCAGCCTGGTACCCACCTCCGCCAGCAGGAAAGGCAGGCCACCGGTCATCATCTTGTGCGCGACGCGGATACGGTGGCGGTACGCCGGCGGGCAGGAAAGCCAGCCGCCGCGCACACCGGCCGCGACAGATTTCGACAGACCGCCGGCGACGATCGTGCGCTCCGGCGCATATTCGGCAAGCAACGGCGTCGGATCGTCGGTCAGCTCGCCATAGAGGTCGTCCTCGATCAGCGCGACATTGTACTCACGCGCGATGCGCGCGATGGCCTGGCGCCGTTCCGCCGAGAGCGTCACCAGCGTCGGGTTTTTCGCCGTCGGCATCAGGAACATCATCTTCGGGTGTTTCTGCGCGCAGACGCGCTCGAAATCGTCGGGATCGAGACCTTCATCGTCCGTCGAGACCAGCGCCGTCCGGCGTCCGATCAGCCCTGCGCTGCGCGATATCTGCGAATAGGTGAGGTGCTCGAAGACGATCGTGTCGCCAGGCATGGTGAGCGCGGCGATCGCCGCCATCACGGCGGCATGGGTGCCAAGCGTCGGCACGATGGAATCGGGCGAGGGGCTGAAGGAATTGCGCTTGAGCCAGCGGCTGCCCGCCTCGTACCAGCGTTCCGGGAAATCCCTCGTGTAGCTCGAAATCTCATGCGGATGCTCCTCAGCCGTCCTCGCCAGCAGTTCGGCAATGATTGCCCCCTGGCCGACATCGGGTGCGGCGGTGCTGTCGAAACGCAGCTTGCCGCTCGGCGCATCGATGAGGCGTGTACCTAGCGCGGCGGGCTCCAGCTCGGGCTTCGGGCTCTCCGCGGTTTGTGCGAGCACATAGGTCCCGCGCCCGACCTCGCCGCTCACCAGGCCGCGTTCGCGCAACAATTGATAGGCCCTGCCAACAGTGCCGACAGTCGTACCGATGTCATAGGCGAGGTCACGTTGCGGCGGCAATTTTGCACCGGCATCGATCACGCCCTTGTCGATATCTGACTCAATGCTGTCAGCAAGGCGCTGATACAGGGGGCCGGAGCCGGAAGACAGGTCTGGGAGCCAATTTGTCATGGTGACAATTTTCTATATTGCACCGTGTGATGAGTCAATCGATATGAAATCGCGGACGGCAAGGGTACAATTCATAAGCTTGGCAGATCGAAAGATGAATACAATTGATACATTCCGTTGCGATGGCGCCGAATTGCATGGCGGCCCTTTGGGTCGTCGCGGGTTCATCGACCGCGTCGTATTCGTGCTTCATTCCATCGCGAGCCAGATCGACCGGATGCTGGAGCGTCGTCGCGGACGCCTTGCGCTGCTTGAGATGACCGACGAGCAGCTCAAGGACATCGGCATCTCGCGCTGCGACGCCCATCGCGAAGGCATCAGGCCGATCTGGGATTAAAGGCGCTGTCGGGTGAGGCGGCCGGTCCGCGGACTACTTCCGCAGCCGACCGATGCCGTGGTCGACAAGCACGGCGAGCACGCACAGGCCGAGAAACAATGCGGTAATGGTCAGCGCCGAGATGGCGACGCTGGCCGCGCCGTTCTTCGCCACGTCGAGGAACGGGTAGGGCACTTCGCCGGCGAATGGCGCCCGTATCAGCGCATAGGCGAGATAGGCCACGCCAGCGCGTGCTGCCGGCGGCGCTGGCGACCACCCACCACAGCACAAAGATCAGCGGCGCCACATAGTGCAACAGGACGTCGCAGATGAAGAACAGACCCTCCGGCGCCCAAAGGCGCGCGAGCACCGTCGCGTACACGATGAAAACCAGCGTTATGGCGACCGCGACGCAGGCCCGCATGCGCTTCCCGGCAAAGGCGGGGAACCAGGCATAGCCGGCGGGCGAGACCAGAGAAGCATGCACCAGCACCGCGGCGATGTTGGTCAGGATGGTGAAGAAGCTGAAATAGAAGACGATCGAGCCGACTAGGCCGCGGCCCGCCGCCATCGACGCGGGTATGCTGATCGCGAATTGCAGCACAAGCGCGAAAAGTCCGATAATCAATCCCGCAATTTGCAGGAACCGGCCCATGGCGGGCTCACGCGGCAGCGGCGCAGGACGGATTGCCGGCCTGCCAGCGGGCGATGTCGGAGCCGATGCGCGCGCCGAGCGGCTCGGCCATCAGTGGCCCGAACGCATCCACCTTGCTGGAATTGCCCTGCGCCTGCACGACCAGCAGCGGCTTGCCGCCATAATGCTTGGCGGGAACCAGCAGGAAACGCGGCGTGCCGCTGTAGGAGTTGAGCTCGTTGGCCATCTGGTAGGGCTTGAAGGCCGGGTCCTTGCTGGCGATCCAGCATTTGTGCGCGGCTATCGCGACCTGTTCCATGGCAAGCAGCGAGGCGCTCTTGCCTGAGGGCGCCGGCGCGCTCTTCGAGCCGGACTGGCAAGAGGCAAGCGTCAGGCCGGCCGCAGCCAGCAGAGCAAGGCGAGCGATCGTCAGTCTCATGGTCAGGCCGCCCCGGTTGGTCTGAAAGAATTGTTCTGAAGGAATTGTCTGGAAAAGGATCAAGCGGCGATGCCGAGGGCGCCTTCGAACAGCGCCCGGCCGTCGCTGCCGCCGTGTGCTGCTTCGATCAGGTTCTCCGGATGCGGCATGAGGCCGAGCACGTTGCCCTTCTCGCTGACGATGCCGGCGATGTCGTTTATCGAGCCGTTGGGATTGGTGCCTTCGGCATAGCGGAACATCACCTGGCCTTCGCCTTCGAGGCGCGCCAGCGTCTCGGCATCGGCGAAATAATTGCCGTCGTGATGCGCCACCGGCGAGCGGATGATCTGGCCAGGCTTGTAGCGGCGCGTGAACATGGTGTTGGCGTTGGCGATCTCGAGCTTCACCTGCCGGCAGACAAACTTCAGCGATGAATTGCGCATCAGGGCGCCAGGCAGCAGCCCCGCCTCGACCAGAATCTGGAAGCCGTTGCAGACGCCGATGACCATGACGCCCTTGGCGGCCTTTTCGGCCACTGCCCGCATGACCGGCATGCGCGCGGCGATCGCGCCGCAGCGCAGATAGTCGCCGAAGGAAAAGCCGCCGGGAATGGCGATCAGGTCGACATCGGGGATCTCGGTGTCCGTCTGCCAGACGGTCGCCGGCGCCCGACCGGAAATCTTGGTCAGCGCAGCGATCATGTCGCGGTCGCGGTTGAGGCCAGGCAGGAGGACGACGGCTGATTTCATTTGTCAGGCGATCTCCACCGCGTAATTCTCAATCACCGTGTTCGCCAGAAGCTTGTCGCACATGGCCTTGAGGTCGGCCTCGGCCTTGGCTTTGTCGGTTGCGGTGAGCTCGATATCGAATACCTTGCCCTGGCGAACCTGGCCGACACCGTCGAAGCCCAACCCCGAGAGCGCATGCTCGATCGCCTTGCCCTGCGGGTCGAGAACGCCGTTCTTGAGGGTCACGGTGATACGAGCTTTCATCGGTACTCCTGAGTGATCGGTCATGCGGGTGGCCTGCCGTTGCCGGCAGACCGTATGGTAGTCAGTGCTTCATGCCCTTGGGCGGTTCGGAGGAGGCGACGAGCACCGGACCCGTCGGGCGCGGTGGCTCGTTCTCGTTCATGATGCCGAGCCGGCGAGCGACTTCCTGATAGGCTTCGACCAGGCCGCCCATGTCGCGCCTAAAGCGGTCCTTGTCGAGCTTGTCCTGCGTCGCGACATCCCACAGCCGGCAGGAGTCGGGCGAGATCTCGTCGGCGACGACGATGCGCATCATGTCGCCCTCGAACAGTCGGCCGCATTCAATCTTGAAGTCGACGAGCTGGATGCCGACGCCCAGGAACAGGCCGGAGAGGAAGTCGTTGACGCGGATGGCCAAAGCCATGATGTCGTCGATCTCCTGCGGGCTTGCCCAACCGAAGGCTGTGATGTGCTCTTCCGAGACCATCGGGTCGTCCAGCGCATCGGCCTTGTAGTAGAATTCGATGATCGAGCGCGGCAGCACCGTTCCTTCCTCGATGCCGAGGCGCTTTGCCAGCGAGCCGGCGGCGACGTTGCGCACGACCACTTCGAGCGGGATGATCTCGACTTCCTTGATCAGCTGCTCGCGCATGTTGAGCCGGCGGATGAAATGGGTCGGGATGCCCATGCGATTGAGGTGGTTGAAGATGTGCTCGGAAATGCGGTTGTTGAGCACGCCCTTGCCGTCGACCACCTCGTGCTTCTTCTTGTTGAAGGCGGTGGCGTCGTCCTTGAAGAACTGAATCAGCGTTCCAGGCTCAGGCCCTTCATAGAGGATCTTGGCCTTGCCTTCGTAAATGCGGCGGCGATTTTTCATCTGATTTTTTCTCTGGATTGGCGGTCAGGCGGCAAGCGACCGGTTTCCTGTCCGTCCGCCTAAATTAGTTGTGGCGACGGTGGCGTTCAATGCCGGTGTCTATAGCAATCGTAATGTTTGCTCAATCGGCAATCCTGCCGATCAACCGGTTTCGAGACCGAAATGCCGCAGCGCAGCATGCGACGTAGCATATTGACCGGCCCGCAGCCTTTTGGTTTGTGCAGGGTAAGCACACATATTCACCGCTAAGCGAATCGATTTGACCGGAGGGACGTCATGAGCAGCATGAAAGACCGAGAAGAGGGCTTCGAGCGCAAATTTGTTTTCGACGAGGAGCTTCGCTTCAAGGCCTCGGCGCGCCGCAACAGGGCGCTCGGCCTGTGGGCCGCCGAAAAGCTGGGCAAAACCGGCGCCGATGCCGAGGCCTATGCCAAGGAGGTCGTGGTCTCGGACATCGAGGAAGCTGGCGACCACGATGTCTTCCGAAAGATTCGCAAGGATTTCGATGCCGCGGGCGTCAACCAGTCGGACCACCAGATCCGTCGCACGATGGACGAGCTGATGGCGCAGGCGATCGAGCAGATCAAGAACAGCTAACATTCCTGGACCAATCGACCGCCCGGCTCGGTCGGGCGGTTTTTCTTTGCCTTTGCCGCCGTTTCCGGCTGAAACTGCGCATTGTTAACAAGGAAAGTTCAGATGTCGCTCAAGTCCCGCCTGGCTACCGACGAAACGCTGTTCACCGCCTGGTCCGGGGTGCCGGACGCGCTGACGGTCGAAATCATCGCCAAGCAGGGTTTTGATGCCGTCACCCTCGACATGCAGCATGGCGGCCACCATGAGGACAGCGTGCTGCGCGGCCTTGTCCCGGTGCTTGCCGCCAACAAGCCGGCGCTGGTGCGCATTCCGGTCGGCCGCTTCGACATGGCGAGCCGCGCGCTCGATTTCGGCGCTGAGGCGGTGATCGCGCCGATGGTGAATTCGGTGGCGGATGCACGGCAGTTCGCGGCCGCGATGAAATATCCGCCGATGGGCGAGCGCTCCTGGGGGCCGACCTATGCCTTCCCGCGCCACGGCAAGGGCGACCATGGCGAGTGGCTGCGCGACTCGAACCAACGCACAATGGCCTTCGCGATGGTCGAGACGCGGGCGGCGTTCGAGGCGCTGGACGGCATCCTCGGTACGCCTGGCATCGACGGTATCTTCGTCGGGCCGTCGGATTTCTCGATCGCCTGGTCGAACGGCACAGCCGTCAATTCGACGCTGGAAAGCATGATGGAGACGGTCGCCTCGATCGCCGAGCGGACACGCAAGGCCGGCAAGCACGCCGCGATCTATGTCATCGAGCCGGCCGTTGCCGGCCGCGTCGTGTCGATGGGTTACCGGCTGCTCGCCCTGGGCTCGGACCACACGCTGATCTCGCTCGGCGCCAAGACCCTTCTGAAAAGCATGCGGGATTCGATCGGCTCCTAAGCTGCAAAGCCGTATCGCTTTGATTTTGCTCGTGATCCTTTCCGGAAATAGATTCCCATCTCCGGGTCATGGGCCAGCCTCAGGGCTCCTTCAGCTCCGTCAGGAACCTGGCGAAGGTCATCGATCCTTCGGGCCACGGGCCGAAGCCTGAATCCGCGTTGAGGTGGCCGGCCTCGCCGGCATCGATGAACAGCGATCCCCAGGCGGCGGCAATGTCCTCGGCGACCTCGAAGGCGCAGAAAGGATCGTTGCGGCTGGCGATCACGATCGACGGGAACGGCAGGGGCTCGCGCGAATAGGGGCCGAAGGTCATCAGATGCCTCGGCCTGATCTCCGGATTGGCGACATCCGGCGGCGCCACGAAGAAGGCGCCCGCGACCGCTTTCTGGAATTGCGGGACGGCTTGCACCGCCGCCGCCACACCCAGCGAATGCGCGACGATCACCACCGGCCGCTCGGCCTCGTTGACGGCTCTAGCCACACTTGCCGTCCAGTCCTCGCGGACCGGCTTCGTCCATTCCGTCTGCTCGACCCGGCGCGCCGTCGACAGCTTCGACTGCCAACGGGTCTGCCAGTGCTCGGGCCCGGAATTGGTATAGCCCGGCACGATGAGAATATCTGCGTCCTTGACTTTCATCGCGCCGATGTAGCGAGCGGCCTTGTCTCATGCAACCATGCCGGTGGACGCGGCAACATCACAATTGTGAACAACCTGTTCGATTCTTTCCGTCTTGTGTGAACGATCGTGATGGACGATCTGAGATGTGAAACAGGAAGACTAATAAAAACTGGCGCGGCTGCTCTTGGTGGGATCGGCGCCCTAACGGAGAGTTTGATGAGCGAACTGCCTTTTGCCGCGACCACCCCGGTCAGCGTCTCGCGTGTCGGATTGAAGGCGCGCGACGCCGAAAACCTTGCCGCCTATTACCGCGCCGTCGTTGGCCTGCAGGAATTGAGCCGTGCCGACGACGCGATCACGCTTGGCGCCGCCAACCGTCCGCTGCTGGTGCTGGAGCAGGATGCCTCGGCGAGGCCTGACGATCCGCGCAGCGCCGGCCTTTTTCACACGGCCTTCCTGCTGCCGTCGCGCGCCGATCTCGGCCGCTGGATCAACTATGCCGCCGCCAACCGGATCGGCATCGAAGGCGCGTCGGACCATCTGGTGAGCGAGGCGCTTTATCTGACCGACCCGGAGGGCAACGGCATCGAGATCTATGCCGACCGCCGTCCGCAGGACTGGAAATGGGACGGCGACAAAATAGCCATGGCGACCGAGCGGCTGGACCTGCCCGCGGTCGTCGCCAGCGTGCCGGCGGGCGATGCCGGCTGGCAGGGCGCGCCGGAAAACACCATCGTCGGCCACGTGCATCTGCGTGTCGGCCGTCCCGAGGACGCCGAAGCCTGGTGGCATGACGTGTTCGGCTTCGACACGGTGGCCAAATATGGTGGTCAGGCGGTGTTCCTGTCCTCCGGCCATTACCACCACCATATCGGCGCCAATGCCTGGCACAGCGCCGGTGCCGGCCGCCGCGACCCGGCCCGTTCGGGCCTCGCCTGGGTCGAAATGCGCTCGGACAATGTGGCTGGGGAAACGACCCGGGAGGATCCGTGGGGAACGGTGATCAGGACGGTGCCTGGGAAGGCTTGATCGGGCGTCGGCATAGCTTCTTTCTCCCCGTAAACGGGGAGAAGGAAAGGCTCAAGCCTCTCCGAACACCCGCTTGAAGATCGTATCGACATGCTTGGTGTGGTAGCCAAGGTCGAATTTCTCGCGGATCTCGGCCTCGGGCAGCGCCGCTGTGACTTCCTTGTCGGCAAGAAGTTCCTCAAGGAAATCAGCGCCTTGTTCCCATACTTTCATGGCGTTGCGCTGCACCAGGCGGTAGGCATCCTCGCGTGACACTCCGGCTTGCGTCAGCGCCAGAAGCACGCGCTGCGAATGCACCAGGCCGCGGAACTTGTTCATGTTCTTCAGCATGTTGTCGGGATAGACGAGCAGCTTGTCGACGACGCCGGTGAGCCGCGAGAGCGCGAAGTCGAGCGTCACCGTCGCGTCCGGTCCGATCATGCGCTCGACGGAGGAGTGCGAGATGTCGCGCTCGTGCCATAGAGCCACATCCTCCATGGCCGGCATGGCATAGGAGCGCACCATGCGGGCAAGGCCGGTAAGGTTTTCCGTCAGCACCGGGTTGCGCTTATGCGGCATCGCCGACGAGCCCTTCTGGCCCGGCGAGAAATACTCTTCCGCCTCCAGCACTTCGGTGCGCTGCAGATGGCGGATCTCGATGGCCAGCCGTTCGACCGAGGAGGCAATCACGCCGAGCGTGGCAAAGAACATGGCATGACGGTCGCGCGGGATGACCTGCGTCGACACCGGCTCCGGCTTCAGGCCGAGTTTTTTCGCCACGTGCTCTTCGACATAGGGATCGATATTGGCGAAGGTGCCGACGGCGCCCGAGATGGCGCAGGTGGCGATGTCTTCCCGCGCATGCACCAGTCGCTCGCGGCAGCGCGAGAATTCGGCATAGGCCTGCGCCAGCTTGACGCCAAAGGTCGTCGGCTCGGCATGGATGCCGTGGCTGCGGCCGATGGTGATGGTGTCCTTGTGCTCGAAGGCGCGGCGCTTCAGCGCCGCAAGCAGGGCGTCGATATCGGCAAGCAGGATGTCGCTCGCACGGGTCAGCTGCACCGCAAGGCAGGTGTCGAGCACATCCGACGAGGTCATGCCCTGGTGGATGAAGCGGGCGTCCGGACCGACGAATTCGGCAAGATGGGTGAGGAAGGCGATGACGTCGTGCTTGGTGACGCGCTCGATCTCGTCGATCTTGTCGACGTCGAATTCGGCGGCGCCACCCTTTTCCCAGATGGTTTTCGCGGCTTCCTTGGGGATGACGCCGAGCTCGGCCAGCGCGTC
Organism: Mesorhizobium tamadayense; assembly: GCF_003863365.1. Lineage (GTDB taxonomy): Bacteria > Pseudomonadota > Alphaproteobacteria > Rhizobiales > Rhizobiaceae > Mesorhizobium > Mesorhizobium tamadayense. The sequence goes on from NZ_RQXT01000009.1 coordinate 70,172, forward strand.
GCAGGCGTGCGCCTCGATCTCGAACCAGATGCGGAACCGGGTTTCGGGCGACCAGATGGCCACCATTTCCGGCCGGGAATAGCGAGGGATCATCTGTTTCCGAGTCCTGCTGGGAGAAGCTTTGGCCGCGTCCTAACAGAGGCCGGGCCAATGCTCAACGCCGCTGGCGCGCAAACCAGATGCTGGTGACGGCAAGTGCTGCAAAGCCGAGCGGAAAATAGAGCCGGATACCCAGGACGACGAACTGGTAGAGCGCGGTGAGTATCGTGAACACGAATTCAAACGCCCAGGTCAGCGTCAAGGCCGGCGCATGCCACTCGGCGTAATAGGAACGGTATTGCAGGGCGAACAGGCCGCCGGTGAAAGCAAGCGTCGCGCCGAGCAGGCATACGAAAGCGGCGGCGAGAGTGGTTTCCCAGTGTCGGCCGCGCGACACCAGTCTGGCGAGCGTCAGCCCGACCGGAAAGGCAAGCCCGCCGCCAAGGGCATAGAGCAGCACGACGAAGCGGATCCTGCCCGGCATCTCCCAATAATAGAGATTGAGAAAAGCGCTGGCCGCCATCGCCAGACCCCACAGCAAGGCGCCGGCAACAGCCGTGCCTGCCGAGGGCAGGGCATCGCGCAGGCGGTTTCCCAGGCGCAGACGCAAGGAGGTTGGCTGCAGCGGCGTCACGGTCGAAAGGCCAGGTTCCGCGGCGGCTGGCGGTTCAGGCAGTGTGTCGTCGGCAATGCTCCCTGTCTCATTGACGTTGTCTCATTCGCGTCATGCCTATCACGCCATGGTGAACGAGAGGTGCTGCCCGATGCATCCAATCCGGCCCTCATTTGTTATTGTCGGCCGCCTCATGTCGATAGGGACGCGCGGCCACCATCCAGCGGAGGACCAGCATGACCACCGACCTCAGCAAGATACGCGAGCATATGGAAGTGATCGGCGCCGATGGCGTCCATATCGGCACCGTCGACAACGTCGACGGTCAGCGGATCAAGCTGACCAAGGCCGACAGCGGCATGGGCACGCACAAAGGCCATCACCATTATATTCCGCTCAGCCTTGTCGCGGAGATCGACGGAAAGAAAGTCCGGCTGTCGGCGAATTCGGATGTCGCGGTAACCTTCGAGGAAGAGAAGTCCGACCCGACCTGACAGCAGCGATTTGTTTTTAGGCAATTCCGGGCGGAAGGCTACGGCAAAGGCGCCGAGCCTAACCGCTGCACACCTTTCCTGGAATTGCTCTAGGTCTTTGATTTTAAGCATGTCTTTGTCCCGAAACCGCGGCGCACTTTCGGGAGACATGCTTTAGCGCGACGACCAGACCGGAAACAGATCGCCGTCGGCGGGCGTCGCCGCATGGACGCCGCGGCTGATGGCGCGCGCCATGGTGGCGCCGGCCGTCGCGAAAAGATCGATCGCCGCGTCGGCGCTGAGCTCGATGCCGCTCCTGCCGGTCGCCAGCGCAAAGACGAGATCGCCGTCGGCCGGCGTGTGAGTCGGCCATATGGCGCGCACGAATCCATCATGCGCCGAAATCGCCAGCCGTTTGGCGGCCGCCTTGGAAAGCATGGCGTCGGTGGCAATGACGGCAATCGTCGTGCTGCCGCCCTCTGGCGGCTCCCCGACGTGCCTGTCGCGGTACTTCAAGAGTATTTTTCTGGCGTCTGCCGGCATCGGGGCGGGATAGCCCAGGCCGCCGAATTCGTCGCCGATCTCGAAGGGCGCCGCCCAGAAGTGCCGGCTGCGCCCGACCGTTACAGAGCCGGTCGGATTGACGGCGGCGAGCGCGCCGATGGTGACGCCGCTGTCGAGCACTGTCGAGGCCGAGCCCAGCCCGCCCTTCAGGCCGGAGGTCAACGCGCCGGTGCCGGCGCCGACCGTGCCGATCGGGAAGTCGGCCTTTGCCGCCTGAACCGCCTCATAGCCAAGCTCGCGATAGGGCGGATAGCGGCCCCAATCCTTGTCGCCGCCATTGCGCAGGTCGAAGAGGATCGCCGCCGGCACGATCGGAACGCGAAAACCGCCGACCTCGACGCCGATGTTTTTCTCCCGCAGCGCAGCCTGGACGCCGGAAGCGGCATCGAGGCCGAAGGCCGAGCCGCCGGCCAGCACGACGGCGTGAATGGCCGCGATCGAGTTTTGCGGCTCGAGCAGATCGGTCTCACGCGTGCCCGGCGCGCCGCCCAGCACCTGGACGGCGGCCACTGCCGGTTCCTCGCACAACACCACCGTGACTCCGGATTTCAGCCTGACGTCGGCGGTGTTGCCGACGCTCAAGCCCGCGACATCGGTGATCAGGTTACGTGGACCGGCGCGAAACATCACTTTTCCTCCAGTGGCACGAAATGCGTGCCGTCGAAGCGGAAGGCGCGGAACGGGTTCTGGCTGAGATCGCCCTTTTCGTCGAAGCGGATGGTGCCGATCGCGGTGGCGAAATCATGCCCGGTCAGCGCCTCGGCGAGCGGCTTACCGGAGCTTTCCGCGTCCGCTGTTGCCGCCTTGGCGATCTCGACCCCGGCGTAAGCCGGCAGCGTGTAGCCGTCTGGAACAATGTTCCTTGCGCCGAAGGTCTGCACGACCTTGGGATCGGCGACTTCGGCCCATTCCGGCAATGCGATCATCAGCGTGTCAACCGCGTAAGGCACGTCGCCGCGCGGGGCGCGTAACGCCTCGCCGCCGGCAAAGGTGATGCCGGCATCAAGCTGCGCGGCGTCGCGCCCCATGATAGCGATGTCGTCGCCATCGCCGCCGGCGAACACCTTGGTCGCGCCTGCCTTCTTCAACCGACCGATCAGTCCGATCTGGTTGTCGAGCTGCGGCCGGAACGTGTCGACGAAGGTCGGCTTCAGCGCCGCCCGCTCGGCGGCGCTGCGAAAAGTCTCGGCGATCTCACGGCCATAAATGGTGCCGTCATCGATAATGGCGAACAATTCGTTTTGCCAATGCCGGGTGAGGATCGCGGCTGCCGCGTTGCGTTCGTCGTCGCCGCGCGGCCCGAGCCGGTAGACCGGCCAGCCGGTCTTGGCGCGGCGATCGGTCAGGCTCTCGGTGCGCACACCGATCGTGATGACCGGAATGTCGGCGTCCTTCAGGATCGGAAGCGCCGCCTCAATCGCGTCGGTGCAGAGGAAGCCGACGACGATACTGACCTTGGCATCCACGAATTGCCTGGCGGCCGCTGCGCCGCCGTCGGCCGTGCAGGCGTCATCGACGCTCTTGACCGTGACGCCTTGGGCCTCAGCAGCCAGACCGGCGCCGTTCTCGATCTGCTGCCCGAGGATCGCCGATGGACCGGAGAGCGGCGTGGCGACGCCAACCAGAATATCGGCATTGGCGCTCGCGGCCAGCGACAGCCAGAACAGCGCGGCTATTGTCGTCGTGATATGGCGCATTCGGGCGAAGAGGTCCTCCGTGCCGGACTTATAGTCCGACACTATTCCAGCAAAGAGCTAAAGTCTGGCTAAGCCCCGCGCAACACGCGAATTTCAGGATTACGGTCAAGCACTTCGCTTGTGGCATGCAATATGTGGCCATATATAACGGGCTGGTTTTTTGACAGGTGGATCATCGGGTGCTGAAGATCAACGACATCGGGCCCCAGGCCTATCGCGATGCGATGGCGCATTTTGCCGGCCATGTGCATGTGGTGACCACCGACGGCCCGGCGGGCAAAAGGGGCGCCACGGTGATCGCTGCCTGCTCGGTCTCGGACACGCCGCCGACAGTCCTCGTCTGCCTCAATCGCGAAAATCCGAAGAATGAGCCGTTCATCAGGAACGGCAATTTCGCGCTGAACACGCTGGCCTCGGATCAGGAAGCACTGTCTGTCGGCTTTTCCGGCATCACCGGCCTGCCGCCGGAAGAGCGCTTCGCGCTCGGCGAATGGGATGTGATCTCGACCGGCGCGCCGACGTTGAAAGGCGCGCTCGCCGTGTTCGATTGCGAGATCATCGACAGCAAGGACTTGGCCACCCACCGTGTGCTTTTTGGCAAGGTGACAGGCCTGCGCATCGGCGATAATTTGCGGCCGCTGATCTACCACAACCGCGACTACCACGTTCTGTGAAACGGGTGCGCGGCATCCACGGAGACAAGATGACCACGCCGCGGCCCGCGCCGAAGTCGATCGACGAGACGCTCGATCTGCTGACCGGCGCGGATTATGTCGCGGATCGCTCGCTGGCGACGGTGCTGTTCCTTTCGCTGCGCATGAAGCGGCCGCTGTTCCTCGAAGGCGAGGCCGGCGTCGGCAAGACCGAGATCGCCAAGGTGCTGGCCGATGCGCTTGGCCGCCGGCTGATCCGACTGCAATGTTATGAAGGGCTCGACGTGTCCTCCGCCGTCTACGAGTGGAACTACGCCGCCCAGATGATCGAGATCCGCATGGAGGAGGCGGCGGGCAAGGTCGTGCGCTCCGACATGGAGCGCAACGTCTTTTCCGAAAAATACCTGATCCGCCGTCCGGTGCTCGATGCGCTGACCGGCAAGGCAGGGGCGGCGCCGGTTTTCCTCATCGACGAGCTCGACCGCACCGACGAGGCCTTCGAGGCCTTCCTGCTCGAGATCCTGTCGGATTTCCAGGTGACGGTCCCGGAACTTGGCACCATCAAGGCCGAAGAGCCGCCGATCGTCATCATCACCACCAACCGCACGCGTGAGATCCACGACGCGCTGAAGCGGCGCTGCTTGTATCACTGGGTCGATTATCCGAACGCCGAGCGCGAGCTGGAGATCGTGCGGCGCAAGGTGCCGCAGGCGAATAGCAGGCTGTCGGCAGAGGTCGTCTCCTTCATCCAGAAGCTGCGCCAGGTCGAGCTGTTCAAGGCGCCCGGCGTCGCCGAAACCATCGACTGGGCCGGCGCGCTGACGGAGCTCGACAAGGTGGCGCTCGATCCGGAGACCGTATCGGACACGATCGGCGTGCTGCTCAAATACCAGGACGACATTGCCCGCATCGAACAAGGCGAAGGCCGGCGCATCCTCAATGAGGTGAAGGCCGAGCTTTCGGCCGCGGAGTAGGCGCCATGCCATCGCCGAGCCCGGAACCCAGAGAGGCACTTGCCGACGGGCGCCTCGCCGACAACATCGTCTATTTCGCGCGTGCGCTGCGCAAGGCCGGCATGCGCGTCGGGCCGGCCTCGGTCAAGGACGCCATCGAGGCGGTGCTCGCCGCCGGCATCGGCTCGCGCGACGATTTCTACTGGACGCTGCATGCGGTGCTGGTCTCGCGGCACGAGGACCACCCGGTCTTCGACGAAGCCTTTCGCCTGTTCTGGAAGTCGCGCGAGCTGATCGAGAAGCTGCTGGCGATGTTTTCACCTGTCGCTCCCGACAACGCTGAAAAGCAAAAGCCGCGCGCGGCCGAGAACCGCGTCAGCCAGGCGATGTTCGAAGGGCACCGCAAGAACCAGCCGGTGCGGGAAGTGCCCGAGATCGAGGTCGATGCGCGCTTCACCTTCTCCGGCAACGAGGTGTTGCGCGGCAAGGATTTTGCCCAGATGGATGCGGCCGAGATGGGCGAGGCCAAAAAGGCGATCGCGGCCTTGCGGCTGCCATTCGACCTGGTGCGCACGCGCCGCTTCAAGGCTGACGCGCAAGGGCGCCGGATCGATCCGCGCGCCATGATGCGCTCCGCCGCGCGCACCGGCGGCGCGCTGATCCTTCCGAAATTCCGATCGCCGCGCGAAGCGCATCCGCCGCTGGTCGTGCTGGCCGACATTTCCGGCTCGATGAGCCAGTATACGCGCATCTTTCTCCACTTCCTGCACGCGCTGACGGAAAAGCGCCGGCGCGTCCACGCCTTCGTCTTCGGCACGCGGCTGACGAACCTCACCCGCCAGATGCGCCATCGCGATCCCGACGAGGCGCTGGCCGAATGCTCAACAGCCGTGAAGGACTGGTCCGGCGGCACCCGCATCGGCGACGCGCTCGCCGAATTCAACCGGCTGTGGTCGCGGCGAGTGCTGGGGCAGGGGGCGGTGGTGCTTCTGATCACCGATGGTCTGGAGCGCGATGACGTCACCGGCCTGTCGGAGGAGATGGAGCGGCTGCACAAATCCTGCCGGCGGCTGATCTGGCTCAATCCGCTTTTGCGCTTCGACGGGTTCGAGGCGCGCGCCCGCGGCGTGAAGGCGATGCTGCCGCATGTCGATGAGTTCCGCGCGGTGCATAATCTTGAGGCGCTGGCCGATCTTTGCGCCTCGCTCGACCGGCGGCCGGCGGCTTCGGTCGACCCGCGCCGCTGGCTGCAAACTGGCGAGAGGCGCGCCGCGTAGCCATATGTTTCGCGGCTCTATATTTCTCAGGGATGTTTCCCGGGAAAAACAGACTTGTGGGAAGCGACGATGGACGAGAGCATTTATCTCGATGAGGCCCGCGATCCTCTGATCATCGCGGAAGGTTGGATGAAGGACGGCAAGGATGTCGCCATCGCGACCGTGGTCGAGACCTGGGGTTCGGCGCCGCGCCCGGTCGGCAGCCACCTGGTCATCGACGCCGAGGGGAATTTCCACGGCTCGGTCTCCGGCGGCTGTGTCGAGGGTGCGGTGGTGACCGAGGCGATCGATGTCATCGACAGCGGCAAGGCCAGGATGCTGGAATTCGGCGTTGCCGACGAAACCGCCTGGCAAGTCGGGCTGTCCTGCGGCGGCCGCATCAAGGTCTATGTCGAGCGGTTAGGTTGATTACGGATGGATCCGTACGTTCTCAAAACATTGAACGAAGAGCGCCGCGCACGGCGCGCCGCAGTGCTGGTCACCGATCTCGGCGACGGCCGCGACCGCATCGTGCGCGAGGGCGACCGCGTTGCGGGCGAACTCGGGGCGGCGATCGCCAGTGCGTTCCGCACCGGCAATTCGAGGTCGGTGGAAGCGGAAGGGCGGACCTTCTTCCTCAACGCGCATCTGCCGCGCCCGCGCCTGGTGGTGATCGGCGCCGTGCATATCAGCCAGGCGCTGGCGCCGATGGCCAGGATCGCCGGCTACCCGGTCGAGATCGTCGATCCGCGCACGGCCTTCGCTACGCCGGAGCGCTTTCCCGATGTCGCGCTGCATGCCGAATGGCCGGAAGATGTGCTGAAGCGCGAGCCGCTCGACAGCTATACCGCGCTTGCCGCCGTGACCCATGACCCGAAGATCGACGATTTCGCGCTCAAGGCGGCGCTCGATGCAAGGTGCTTCTATGTCGGAGCGCTCGGCAGCCGCAAGACCCACGCCAAGCGGGTCGAACGCCTGCTGGCTATGGGCGCCGGCGCCGACCAGATCGCCCGCATCCATGCGCCGATCGGTCTCGACATCGGCGCCGCCAGCCCGGCCGAGATTGCGGTCGCGGTGCTGGCGCAGACCATCCACGCCTTTCGCTCGCGTGGCCTGGAAAGCAAAGGCGCCGTGGCGTGAAGTTCGGTCCGGTTCCGATCGAGCAGGCCGAAGGCGCGGTGTTGGCGCATGCGACCACCGCCGGCGAACGACGGTTCCGCAAGGCGCATCGGCTAAGCGGCGAGGACATTGCGGCGCTGAAGGCGGCCGGTATCGGCGAAATCGTCGCGGCCGTCCTGGCTCCCGATGACCTCAGCGAGGATGCCGCGGCCGAAAAGATCGCGTTGAGCATGACTCATCGCAACGTCGAGACGGAGCCGGCTGCAACCGGACGCGTCAACCTGCATGCTGAAACCGCGGGCATCTTCACCGTCGACGCAAAGATGATCGACGCCATCAATGCCGTCGACCCGGCGATCACCATCGCCACGCTGGCGCAGCACGCGCCGGTCGAGAAGGGCCAGATGGTGGCGACGGTGAAAATCATTCCCTTTGCCGTCGCCGCAAGCCTGGTTGATGCGGTGGTCAACATCTGTGCCGGCGGTGAGATCTTTGCCGTCAACGCCTACCAACCGGTCAATGTCGGCGTCATCCAGACGATGCTGCCCGGCATCAAGCCGAGCGTGCTCGACAAGACGCTGCGCGTCACCGAGGCGCGGCTGGCGCGCTCCGGCGGCCGGCTGACGGCGGAGCGGCGCACGCCGCATGAGATCGCGCTCGTAGCGGAAGCAGCAAGCGCGCTGGCGCGCGACAACGACATGGTGGTGATCTTCGGCGCCTCGGCGCTGGCCGACTTCGCCGATGTCATCCCTGCCGCGATCGAGAGGGCGGGCGGCAAAGTCATCCGAGCCGGCATGCCGGTCGATCCCGGCAATCTCTTGGTGCTCGGAACGCTCGACGGCAAGCGCGTCATCGGCGCGCCCGGTTGCGCCCGCAGCCCCAAGGAGAACGGCTTCGACTGGGTGCTGGACCGGCTGATCGCCGGGCTCGACGTGACGGCGGCCGACATCGCCGGCATGGGCGTGGGGGGTCTCCTGATGGAAATCCCGTCCAGGCCGCAGCCGCGCGAGCCACTGCCGCCTCAGTCGGCAAGATCGGAGCCGCGGGTCGACATCGTGCTTCTCGCCGCTGGCCGTTCCAGCCGCATGGGCGGTCCGAACAAGCTGCTGGCGCTGTTCGAGGGCAAGCCGCTGGTGCGCCGCACGGCCGAGCGCGCGCTCGGCTCGAAGGCGGCCAGCACCATTGTCGTCACCGGCCATCAGCGCGAGCGCGTTCGCTCCGCGCTTTCCGGCCTCGATGTTGCGCTCGCCGACAATCCGGACTTCGCGGATGGTCTCGCTTCATCCTTGAAGGCAGGCATCGCGCGGGTCGCGCCCGAAGCGGCCGGCGCCATAATCGTGCTCGGCGACATGCCTGGCGTCTCGTCGAAGGATCTCGACAGCCTGATCGATGCCTTCCGCCGGTCCGGCGGCCGCGCGGTGGTGCGTGCCGCGCATCTCGGAAAGCGCGGCAACCCGGTGCTGTTGCCCCGTTCCTTGTTTGCCGCCGTCGCGCATCTCGAGGGAGACACCGGCGCGCGCCATCTGGTCGAGGCCGAGGGCCTCGACGTCATCGATGTCGAGATCGGGCAGGGCGCTTCGATCGACGTCGACACGCGCGAGGCGCTGGAAGGGGCGGGCGGCGTCCTTCAGGATTGACAAACCGAAGTCGAATTTCGCATGGCTTCGGAATGTCCTTGCGCTTCCGATTTTTCCCTGCACTGCTGGCCGCGTCAGCTTTTTTCCTCTCGGCAACAGAGGGACAGACGCTGGAACTCAAACCCTTCAAGGACGACCTCTTCGCCTACCCGGCGACGCTGTCGAGCGGCGACAACGGCGCCTACACGGTCCTCGACTATCGCGAGATGCGCGACATCAACCAGCGCGACGAGGTGCCGGAAAAGCGCGTGCATGCGCAATATACCGACCCCGGCGTGCGCAGGGTGCAGCAGGACCTCATGCTGAAAACCGATGCCGGCGATGTCAGGCATGTCGCGATCGGCAAGACGGAAGGGGCCGCCATCATCGTGCTCTACCTGCACGGCCAGGGCGGCAGCCGCAAGCAGGGCGTCGACGACTTCACCTTCGGGGGCAATTTCAACCGCCTCAAGAATCTTATGGCCGAAAATGATGGCCTCTATCTTTCACCGGACTTTCCCGATTTCGGCGACAAGGGTGCCGCGCACGTGGCGGCGCTGATCGATCACTACGCCGGGAAATCGCCCGGCGCCAAAATCTTCGTCGCCTGCGGCTCGATGGGCGGCATCCTCTGCTGGAAGCTGGCCGACCGCAAGGATACGGGCGACCGCATCAACGGGCTGCTGCTGCTCGGCTCGCTCTGGGACGAAAGCTTTTTGACCAGCCCCGCCTTCAAGCGTCGCGTGCCGGTGTTTTTCGGCCAGGGCAGCCATGACGTGGTGTTTGATGTGGCGAAGCAGGAAGCCTTCTTCCGCTCGATCCTCGCCAGGTCGAAGACCTATCCGACCCGCTTCGTGCGCTTCGAGACCGGCACGCATGGCACGCCGATCCGCATGGTCGACTGGCGCGGCACGCTCAACTGGATGCTGACGAAAGCGCCTTGACCGGCGCCTTGACCGGTCGCGCCGGCTCAAGGCGGCGTGTTGTAGTCCAGGACGGTTTCGGGGTTGATCTCGCCGTCATAGGACGCATCGACGTCGTACTGCACCAGCGAGAAATTGCCGTTGCGGAACAGATAGGTACCGGTCGACGAAGCGTCGCCGACGCCGCGCCACTTGTTCATGGACGTGATCGTCCTGGTCTTGTCGTCATAGTCGGAATTTACCAGCTGGTCGTCGGTCTGGAAGCCGATGATGTGGACCCCCTCGACCTTGCCTTCGCTGTTGTTGTTCTCGTAGCGGATGTCGAGCTCCGGCGCCGCGAACTGCAGCTGCCGGACACCGGAGACATCGTCGTAGATGTAATAGACCGCGCTCTCATTGTAAGCGGCCATCGAGCAGAAGAAGCGGAATAGCCGCGTCTCGCGCTCCGGCTCGTCGGCTCCAGCATCCTTGTCCTTGTAGTGGATGGAATAAGCCTCGGGCTCGCCCACCGGTTTGCCTTCCGGATTCTCCTTGTCGCACTGTTCGCCGTAGGTGGCGAGGAAGGCCTTCTTGGCCTGTTCCTGTGCTTGGTCCTTCTTGGGCGGCGGCGGGCCGTCGCCGCAGCTCGCCGGCACGGCATCTTCGAAATCCGAAGTCGCCGGCTTCAATGCGCCCTTGTCGATGAAGATCGGCTGGAACGGCGGTTCCTGGATTTGCGCGTTGACCTGGCGAAGCGTGTAGCAGCCGGCAAAGACCTTGGCCTCGCCCTTCTTGTCGGTCGCCTGGATGGCGACCGGAACGCTGTAGTAGATGCTGCCGGCAGCACCTTCGTCCGATACCGCGCCGGTCTTGACCTCGACCGCGTCGGTGTTGTCGTAGCCCTTGACAAAGACGTTGAAATCTTTTGCCGGCTTGGTATCGCCGAAATAGCCCCAGGCGCGGGCGAATTCATGCCGGCCGATGGCGCTGTAGAGTGAGCGGATGACTGCCTCGGCGCTGGACCGGTCGTCGATATAGGGCGCTTGGGCCGCAAGCGCCGCCCGGCCGATGCCGGCAAGGGAGAACAATGCCGTCGCTGCGAGAAGGACACGTCTCATCGGGAATCTCCGCTCGATAACGAAAATACTACCACGGCGATTGCGGCGACGCGGTGACGCCGGGGCAGGACGGCTTGAAGAATCGGGCCGGCAGGCGCTACGTCACCACCCGCGGCGCTGGGGCCGCCTGGAGAGATTACGCACGTGACCATATCGATGTACGACATTTCCGTGGCCGTCTTTTCGGCTCGGCTGAAGGCGCTGGCCAGCGTGCTGGCGCTGGCCGAACAGAACGCTGCCGATCGCAAGATCGATCCGCAGGTGTTCCTGACCGCCAGGCTCGCGCCCGACATGTTCGCCTTGACCCGGCAGGTGCAGATCGCCACCGACCATGCAAAGGGCGCGCCGTCGCGGCTTGCCGGTCGCGAGGTGCCGAAATACGAGGATAATGAATCAAGCTTCGAAGAACTGCACGCCCGAATAGCCAAGACGCTCGATCATCTGGCGACTTTCTCGGCCGCCGATCTGGACGGGTCGGAGGAGCGGATGATCGAACTCAGGCTCGCCGGGCGCGAGGTGTCGATGGGCGGGCTGCAATATCTGCTCAACGCCGCCATGCCCAACTTCTACTTCCACGTCACCACGGCCTACGACATCCTGCGGCACAACGGCGTGCCACTGGGCAAGGCGACGTTCCTGGGACGCTGAAGATCAAAGAGGTTCCCCGTCCTGCGGGGAACCTCTTGTCATCGTTGAATCAGCGCATCGACATTTCGCGGGCGATGCGCGGAAAATCCGCCGGCTTGATGCCGATATCGGCGCGGTCGGCGTTGCTCATCGCATTCAGAAGCGCGAGCGCCGAGCGGTAACGCTGCTGTTCCTGCGGCCGCGGCCGCGCGAACATTTCAGTGAAGAACCCCATATCCCAGGCCCCAGTTTGCCCTCCACAGGCGAGACTATAGGTGATTTGTTACGATTGTGCACTGCAGCAATTGCATGGCAGCCAAACCCGGCGAATTGTTTTCCGGCACAATCGATTTTTCTGAAACTTTTGCGGAAGCCCGACCGTACGCCTCGATGCTGGCCCATGGCCGGCTTTTTCCTCGCCACTCCTGGCGACCCTGCCGGGCTGCACGAAAAACGCAGTCCGGCTTTTTGTTATCGGCCAACGTTTGCAGCTTAAAAGCCCGCAATTGTTAAGGTTGCCGGCATTCATTTTTAACGAGAGCGATCTATGGTCGACGGCGACAATGAATGCCGTCGCGACAGGGAGGTTGAGATCGGCACCGGGAACAAGCTCGATTTCGCTTCGTTGCTCGACGACCTGATCGTCGCCTCGGAGAAGGGCGAGGAGGGGCACGCCCGACCCTCCATTCCGTTCGACTATCTGTCGGTGGCGGACGAGCTTCACTCCGGCCGCATCAAGGTTGCCGGCGAGAGCGTCGCGGCCGAATACCGTGAGGCGGGCGCCGACCTTGCCGCCGAGTTCGCCGCGCTTCTCGACCAGGCCAAGCTGACCCTCGCCGAGGAAGAGCATCGCCCGGAGGAAAAACTGCCGCCGATCGATCCCGAATCGATTGCCGGCGAGCTTGGCCTCGACCGCCCGATCCAAAGCGGCGATTTCGGCCGCATCCGGCGCAACTTCGCCTTCGCCAACCATCCGGACCGCGTCGCCCCGCATCTGCGCCAGCGCGCCATGATCCGCATGCAGGTGGCCAACATGCTGATCGACGAGGCGAAGCGGCGCGCGTTGGCAGCAGCCCGGCGTTAGATCAGCTCGCAATCACGCAAAAGTCGGCGGCGACAGGGCTTGGAGAACCTCCGGCCTATGCTTTATGCTTGATCTGCTCCCCGCGCAGTCCGCGCAAAACCTCCCGCCGGAGACATTCCATGCATAAACGCCGCCTCGGTCGGACCGATCTCCTTGTTTCGCAAATCTGCCTCGGCTCGATGACCTGGGGCCAGCAGAACACCGAGGCCGAAGGCCATGCGCAGATGGACCTGGCCTTTTCGCGCGGGGTGAATTTCATCGACACTGCGGAGCTTTACCCGATTCCGCCCAGGGCGGAGACGCAAGGGTGGACCGAGAGGATCATCGGCAGCTGGATGAAGACGAAGGGCAATCGCGACAAGGTCGTCATCGCCTCGAAAGTGGTCGGCCGCACGGCCAACACCTGGTTTCGCGGCGACCGGCCATCGAAGCTCGTGCGCGCCGACATCTTCGATGCGATCGAAAAGTCGCTGGCGAAACTCGGCACGGACTACATCGATCTCTACCAGATCCATTGGCCGGATCGGGACATTCCATGGGGCTCAAATCCGACGCGCGTCGGCGCGGTAGCACGGCGCGCCGATGCTGTCGGCGCTCCTGCCGGCGAGACGCCGGTCGCCGAGACGCTTGGCGTCTTCGAGGAGTTGGTGAAGGCCGGCAAGGTTCGCCATCTCGGCCTGTCGAACGAAAGCTCGTGGGGCGTCATGCGTTTCCTGGCCGAGTCCGACAAGGGCATCGGCCCGCGCGTCGCCTCGCTGCAGAACGCCTACAATCTCGTCAATCGCACCTTCGAGGTGAACCTGGCCGAGGTTTGCGAGCGCGAAGAGATCGCGTTCCTCCCTTATTCTCCACTGGCGCAAGGCTATCTGACCGGCAAATACGATCACGGCGCGCGGCCGCAAGGCTCGCGCTCGCAGCTCTTCAATCGCGGCCAGCGTTACGAGACACCGAATGCCGCGGAAGTGTTGCTCCAATACAATGAGCTGGCGCGCTCCTTCGGCATGGAGCCGGCGCTCTTCGCCAACGCCTATGTGACGAGCCGGCCGTTCGTGACCGCGAATATCGTCGGCGCCACCAGCGTCGCCCAGCTCGACATGGCGCTGTCCTCGGCCGAGGTCACCTGGACGGAGGAGATGCAGAAGGCGGTCGATGCCATCCACCAGCGCGTCGGCAACCCTTGCCCGTGACCGGAAATCGCTGAGAAAAGAGGGCTGGAGACGATGGCAGACTTTCCGATCGAGGCCGTGCGCGGAAAATTTCCGGCGCTTTCGCTGACCGACCAAGGCCGCCGCCGCATCTATCTCGACAATCCTGCCGGCACGCAGGTGCCGCAGGCGGTGGCGGACGCCGTGTCGCGCTGCCTCCTGACGACCAACGCCAATCTCGGCGGTTTCTTCGAAACGACGCTCGCCGCGCAGCAGGTGGCCGACGACGCGCATGCCGCGATGGCCGATTTCCTCGGTGCGGCAAGCGTCGAGGAGATCATCATCGGCGCCAATATGACGACGCTGACCTACCATATGTCGCGCACGCTCGGCCGGACGATGAAACCGGGCGACGAGATCATCCTCACCCGCATGGACCACGAGGGCAATGTCTCGCCATGGCTGCAGCTTGCCGAGGACCTCGGTCTCGTCGTGCGCTTCCTGCCGTTCGACGAGCAGAGCTGGCAGGTCGAGGAAGCGGCCTTGCAGGCGCTGCTTTCGCAAAAGACGCGGCTCTTGGCGCTGAACTATGCCTCGAACCTCACCGGCTCGATCAACCGGGTGAAAGCACTGACAGCGATCGCCAAGCAGGCCGGCGCATTGGTCTATGTCGATGCCGTCCAGTTCGCGCCGCACGGATTGATCGACGTGCAGGCGCTCGGCTGCGATTTCCTGGTCTGCTCGGCCTACAAGTTCTTCGGGCCGCATATGGGCATATTGTGGGGCCGCCGAGATGTCATCGATGCGCAGAAACCCTACAAATGCCGCTGCTCGTCCAACGGCCTGCCGGAGCGGTTCGAGCTCGGCACGCCGCAGATCGAGCTGATGGCGGGGTTGACCGCGGCCGTCGATTATTTCGCCGGTCTCGGCGCCGCGGCCGGCGAGGGCGGCTCGCGGCGGCAGCGGATCGCGAGAGCCTTCGAGGTGTCGATCGCTTATGAGAATGCGCTGGCCCGGCAGTTGATCGAGGGTCTGTCGGACATCGAGGGCCTGACCATCCGCGGCATTGCCGACTTGGACCGCCTCGGCGAGCGCGTGCCGACGGTCTCCTTCACGGTCGAAGGCATCGCGCCGGAAACGATCGTGCGGCAGACGAATGCCGAAAACATCTTCCTGTGGTCCGGCCACAATTATGCGTGGGAGATCGTCCACCAGCTTGGCGTTCCGCCGGAGCAGGGCGTCGTGCGCATCGGTATTGCGCACTATAACACGGCGGCCGAGATCGACGAAACGCTGGAAAGCGTGCACCGCGTGATCGCGATGCTGAGGCAACAACGCGCCTGAACTATCCCTTCTTGCCGCCGAAGCCGGTCAGGAAAGCGGTGAGGTTGTCGCCCAGCGCATCGCAGAGATAGCCGCCTTCCTGGACGATGACCGTCGGCAGGCCGAGCCCGGCGATGGCTTCGCCGATGCGCGAGAAGCCTGGCGTCGTCACCGAAAGGCCGCCGAACGGATCGCCCTCGAAGGCGTCCAAGCCTAGCGCTACAACCAGCGCATCCGGCGCGAAAGCCCGGATGCGCTGGAAGGCGGTGGCCAGCGCTTCTAGGAAGGCCGCATCCCCAGACTTTCGCGGCAGCGGCAGGTTGAGATTGTAGCCGAGGCCTGCGCCTTCGCCGCGCTCGTCGGCATGGCCCCAGAAGAAGGGATAGAAGCGCACCGGATCGGCATGCAGCGAGACGGTCAGCACATCGGGCCGGGCGTAGAAGATTCCTTGCGTGCCGTTGCCGTGATGCAGGTCGACATCGAGGATGGCGACGCGCGCCGCGTTCCTTCTCAGCACCTGGGCGGCCACCGCCGAATTGTTGATGAAGCAGAAACCGCCGGCCACGTCGGCAAACGCATGGTGGCCCGGCGGGCGGCAGAGAGCGTAGGCCGAAGGCGCCCCCGCCATCACGGCTTCGGCCGCCTCGACCGCGCTCCAGGCGCTCCACAGCGCGCTGTTCCAGGTCTCGGCCGAGATCGGGCAGGCGGTGTCGGCCATGTGATAGCCGGCTTGGCCGACCGCCGATGCCGGGTAGGAGCCGTTGCGGGCGATCGGATGGATGTTCGGGATGACTTCCGCCGAAGCGCCTTCGATGCGCTGCCAGCGCGTGAAGATGTGCTCGAGGAAGTCGAGATATTCGGGCGTGTGCACGGCGGCGATCGGCCCAAGGCCATGGTCATTCGGCCGCTCGATCGTCAAGCCGCCCGATCTCGCGCCGGCTAAAAGTCTCTCGACGCGTTCCGGTTTTTCCTGGTTGGGCTGCGGCGCGCCGCTGGAGAGGAAGGCCTTGGGATTGTGGCGCTTCTGTTCCTCGGCATAGAAGGCTTTCATCGTTCTTCCTCCGGCGCATCGGCAAAGGCGAAGAAAGCCTCGCCGACGATCTTTTGCACCTGCTCGTAGCTCGACCAGCCGATGCCCAGTCTCTCATAGAAGGCCCTGGCGGTCTCGTTGTCGGTATCGACGGAGAGCCTGAGATAAACGCCGCCCGCCGCGCGGCACTCCCTGGCCACGCGCCGCAGCAGTTTCTCGCCAATGCGGCGGCCGCGAAACCGGTCCTCGACATAGAGGTCCTGCACATAGACGCCTGGACGGCCCATCCAGGTCGAGAAGATCGGGAAATGAAGGCAAAGCCCGGCGAACTCGCCGCCGACTTCGGCAATCAGGGTCGAGAAGGCGGGCTTTTCGCCGAAGCCGTAGCGGCGCAGGTCATCGGGTGTCGAGGTGATTTCCTGATGCGCGCCGACGTGGGTGCTGAGGCGGAGCAAGGCAGCGTGGATGGTTGCCACGTCGTCGATGGTGCCGGGGCGGAGGGTGACGGCCTTGCTCACGATAGGCAGGGCGCCCAGGCACCCCCCTCTGTCCTGCCCGTCCTCCGCAGCAGCTGCGCTGCAGCTGCGGAGGGTGGACCGGATCCCGCAAGGGGGGAGATTGGCAGCTTCGAATGCGATGCCACTCCTTCAACGCCGGTGATTGGCGAAACCCGAAATGACATCCAATCTCCCGCCTTGCGGGGGAGATGGCCGGCAGGCCAGAGGGGGGTGGGACGGAACGCAAGCATCTCAGATCGGCTATCTTAGCCTTCCACCGGAAGGTCGAGCTCTGCAGCCAGCGCTTCCAGCGAGTCGCCGATGATGGCGATCATCTCGCCGATCTGCTCAGCTGTGATGATCATCGGCGGCGCCACCATGAAATTGTCGCCGTCGACGCCGCCCTTGACCTTGCGGCCATAGATGATCAGGCCGCGCGCATAGGCGTGGTCGAGCAGGCGCTGTGTCGCCTTTTTCGCCGGCGCGATCGGCGTCAGCGTTTGCGGATCAGCGACCATTTCGGCGCCGAGCAGCAGGCCTTTGCCGCGCACGTCGGCGATGAAGGGGAAGCGCCTTTGCAGTTCCTTCAACTCGCCGATCAGCACGTCGCCCATCGCGGCGGCGTTGGCGATGAGATCGAGCCGGTCCATCTCGCCGAGCACGGCAAGTCCGGCGGCGCAGGCAAGCGGATTGCCGGCATAGGTGTGGCCGTGCTGGAAGCCGCCGGAGGCGAGCAGTGGCTCGACCAGCCGCATGGGTGCCGCCAGAGCGCCGAGCGGCGCATAGCCCGAGCCAAGCCCTTTCGACAGCGCGACGATGTCCGGCTTGCAGTTCCAGTGATCGCCGCCGAGGAATTTGCCGGTGCGGCCCGCGCCGCTCATCACCTCGTCATGGATGAGCAGAATGCCGTAGCGGTCGCAGATCTCGCGGATGCGCGGATAATAACTGTCGGGCGCGACAAGCGCGGCGGTGGCAGCACCCCCGACGGGCTCCATGATGAAGGCGAGAACGCTCTCCGGTCCTTCGGTCTGGATTTTCTCCTCCAGCATGTCGGCGTAGCGCAGCCCGCGCTGTTCCATCGACAGGTTGCCGCGGTCGCGCCAGGCAGCTGGCGCCGGCACGGCCGGCATCACCTGCATCATCGGCGTGAAGGTCTCGGCCAGCGCATCGTCGCCGGTGACGGCAAGCGAGCCCAGCGTTCCGCCGTGATAGGAGGGGAAGCGGGTGATGACCTTCCAGCGCTTCGGCTGGCCGGTGGCGACCGCCCATTGCCGGGCAAGCTTGATGCAGGACTCCGTCGCTTCCGAACCGCCTGAGACGAAGAAGATGCGGTCCATGCCGGCCGGCAGTTTGTTTGCGAGTTCCCGAGCCAGTTCCTCGGCCGGCTCGTTCTCGAAATGCAGCCGGTAGGCGAAGGTCGCCTTGTCCATCTGCCGCTTCATGGCGTCGAGGACGTTGCGGTTGGAATGGCCGATATTGGCGACCATCGGCCCGCTCGAACCGTCGATGAAGCGGCGGCCGTCCTTGGTCCAGAAATAGATGCCTTCGGCGCGGTCGACGAGCGGCCGGCGCAGGCTGGAGAGATAGAACAGATGCGACGGCGATCGATCTTCTGATTGAGGCGAGGGCTGCGCTTCCGGTTTCGGCATGTCAGGACTTTCCGAGATAGCGGTCGAGAACATTTTTCGTCACGCGTTCGACCATGGCGTCCTGCCTTAGCAGTCCGGCGACCCATTCGCAGCTTCCGGCATGGAAGACCTCGCCCTTGCCACGCGGGAAGTTGACGATCATGCCATTGCCGCGCTTGACCTTGTCGAGATTGGCGTCGCTTGCCTCGCCGAACAGCGTCTCGGCGGTGAAGCGGCCGTCCTCGTCGGTGAGGAACTGGTCTTCGATCGGGATGTCGGCGCTTTCCTCGACTTGGCTCGCCATGCCGACGGCAAGCACTTGCAAGCCGTCCGGCGCGCCGCTGGTGGCGGTCGGGTAGGGCAGACCGCCGCGGATCTCGAAATCGAGCCCGTCGACCTCGTAGCCGTAGACATGGCTGTCGGCGCCGAGCAGGTCGCCATAGTAGATGCCGGTGCCGGCGAAGGCCCAGTGCTCGGGCCGGTAGACCGGGAAGCCGCGCACGCCGCGCGGCGCGCAGCCGCCCCAGCCGGCATAGACGCCCCTGGTCGCGTTGAGGCCGAAGGTGGCGCTGCCGGGGCGGCCGATCTCGGGCGCTTCCCAGGAATTGGTGGCGCGGGTGACGTCGTCGCCGCGATAGGCGGGGTCCTCGGCACGCGCTCGGTATTTGTAGCAGACCTGGCGGCGGCCTTCGTCCTCCAGCCTTGTCTGCCACATGAAATTGCCTGCAAAACGGGCGGCATGACCGCCGCGTTCAACATAGGCGTCGACCGCGTCGCGCATCTCCCAGGTCCAGTATTCGTCATGGCCGACGAAGACGACGCAGTCGTAGCCGTCAAGGATTTCGGGCGAGAAGTGCAGCTCGTGCTGGCTGGCGAGATCGATCTGATAGCCGGTGCGCTCGGCGAAACGGAAGAAATGGCTGTCATAGCTTGCCCAGCCGGACGAGGCGTATTTCTTCGAATGGCCGGTGGCGAAGGCCCATTCCATATGCGGATAACGCGGCACGGTTTTTGGCGGCACCGCGACTTCCAGCGGCACGCGCGGCGCGTCCTTGGGCAACACGACGAAGCCGCGGCACCAGGGGCGCTGCGTCGAAACCATCGTCGCGTACTGGTCGCGGTTCGGGCCGGTGATGCCCTGATAGTGGTTGGAGCCGCCCCAGGTGTTGTAGGCGAGCCATGTGCCGGTCGCCGCGACCTGCAGCACGCGACCGGGCTTGCGGCCGGGCAGGGGCGCGACGATGAAGAGATGATGGCTTTGGATCGGCTGACCGTCGCGGCCTTCGGCCGAGAGCGTGACGCGATAGGCGCCTGACGACCAGTCGTCACCGATGCGGAATTCGAACGAGGCTTCCCAGCCGCAGCCCTCGACCGAGCATTGGTCCGGCGTATCCTGCCAACGCGCCGACAGGCCGGTCTTTTCGAAGACCTTGGTTTCGACGCGGCCGTCGCGGACGATGTGGATGCTGAATCGCGGCGCCGTCGAGCTGATATGAAGCACCACTGTCTCGCCTGGCCGATAGGAAAAGCGGTCGCCGTAGCACCAGATCTCGCCGCTCGAGCCATCGATTCCCGGCCATTCGTAATAGTGACCGCGCACCGCCTCGCGGCGCTGCTCGGGCGTCAGTCCGAAATCGGGAAATTCGTTAGGCAGTTGCGTCATGAAACCCGAGACCAAGAGGCCGCCATTGAGACCATTGGCCGGTCAAGCGTCAAATGGAAACAATCGGGCCAGCAGGCGCTTGGCCGTATCCGGCAAACAGACTATGTCATGCCGAGGCGATGTTTCAGGACCGGGAGCCAAGATGCTGCGCGTGCAAAAGGTCAAGGTCGACGACATCTACGTGCCGACGGCGCGGCGCAAGACGCTGCATCCCGAGACCGTGCGCCATCTCGCCGAGGACATTCTCGAAAACGGCATGAAGACGCCGATCCAGGTGCGCCACGACGGTAAGCGCCATGTCCTGGTCGAAGGGCTGCACCGGCTCGAGGCCGCCAAATGGCTGGGCGAGACCGAGATCGACGCCTATCTCGTCCAGGCGCGACGCCACTGACGCAATCCTATTTGTTGCTGTATCACGACAACCGATCGCATCCCATCAAAGCTTTTCAATTGACGCTGCGATGCCGGCCGCTATTACCCGTGCCTGGCTTCCAATAAGCAGGTGCTTGCTATGACGAAATACCAGGGCGGATGCCTGTGCGGCGCGGTGCGCTATCGCGCCGAGGCCGAGCCGATCAACGAACGCGTCTGCCATTGCCGAATCTGCCAGAAGGCGATCGGCGCCGCCTTCAATGCGCGGCTCTTGTACCGTATCGACGACGTGACCATCGAGGGGCTGGTGGCGACGGTCAATTCCTCGCCCGATCTCAAGCGCGGCTTCTGCCCGGCCTGCGGCACGACGATGTTTTCACGCCGCGATTCCAGGGGCATCCTCGGCATCACGTCCGGCTCGCTCGACGATCCGTCCGTGTTCAAGCCCGACATGCATTTCTGGACCGCTTCCATGCAACCGTGGGTGCAACTTGATGACGGTCTGCCGCAATATGAAGGCGCGCCGCCAGCCTGACTCATTTCGGGCCAAGCCTGCACAAAAATTTCATCTTCGATTCACGAGATAGCCGGCAAAGCGTCATTGGCGGGCCATCATTGGCTGCCTATTTAAGCGCCATGCGGGAAGGCATCGAGGAGGCGACGGATGAGCGAGAGCATCAATTCCCTGGACGAGCTTTTGAACGACCCGATGATCCAACTCGTGATGGCGCGCGACCGCGTGCGCCCGGCCGAGCTGCGCATGCTCTTGGAAAAGGCTCGCGACAGGGCGGCCGATGATTCCCGCACCGATCGGATGATGGTGCCGCCGGCGCATGTGGTGGCCACAAGCTGCCTGAAGCAATGGCTGTACCGCTAGGGCCGTGCTCTCATTCCGTCAGCTCGAATGCGCCGGCAAATAGCTGTAATGGCTGCGCAAATAAGCAATCCTGAAACCGAGCCGCGCGTAGTTGCGGTAGGCCGGGCCGTCGCGTTCGGGGCGCGGCGCCTCTATATCGGCGACGAACAGTTTCGCGCCGGCGGCGATGCCGTCGCGGACCAGCCTTTCGCCAAGCATGGCGTCGAGATCGAAGCTCGGCGCCATGATGCCCGGCACCGGCGCGTCGATGCCGCTCCAGGCGGTGCCGTCTGAGATGAACAGGGAGCGCACCGCGGCCACCGCGCCGTCTCGCTTCAGCATGTAGTGATGCCAGCCTTTGCGGCCGACCAGTGCCAGGAGCCAAGGCGAGGTGGGCAGCCTGTACTTGCCATCGATGAAGGAAGCCCATTCGGGAGCCGTTTCAGGCGTAACCTCTTCGACCGACAGATCGTCGGCCGGGAACAGCGGTTCGGCCGCCAGCGGCGTCGCATCGCGAAAGATGCGTTCCCAGCCGCTCTGATGCTGCAGCCCGCGCGCCTCCAGCCAACATCTCAACCGCGACGGCTCGGTATGCGGGCTGGTATAGAACCACGGCCGCAAGATGCCGGCCGCGCGATAATGCGCCAGCAGCGCGTCGACCTCGGCCTCCGTGGCAGGGCCGTCCACGCCGATGTTTTTCACGCAGTTGAAATGGATGAACGGGATCGTCGTGCAGGTGGTCCAGACGAGGTCGCCGTCGCGAGCGATCGACAGGCCGTGCCGCGCCGCGAAATCCGCGGGCGCAGCGTCGTAAAGGTCGAGCCACGCATTGACCTCGGCGTGCTCGATCGCGCGGCTCATATCGCGCGCGACCTCCTCGATCCCGATTTCCGGCTGGTGCGGCTCCGGCGGCGGCTGTAGTTCCGAGAGGGCGGCGGTCGACATGGTGGTCCTCCTCCGATTACCTTACAGTGTAAGATTAGCGAAGAATAATATGACTTCGCCCGTTGTCAAGCAGGATTAGCGGCACCTTACAAATCCGTGAGTTGGATTCACGGGATCGTGCGGCTAAGCCTGTCTCGAGGGACTTCCGGAATGACGATTGACTTCGCCCTGAAAACGACTGGGGCTCTGGGAAAAGGACTGGGATGACCGACGTTTGCACGCAGGGACTGGACACCGGCTTTGTCGGCCTGGGTTATGCCAAGGTGGCGTTTCTCGGCATCGTGCAAGGCATCACCGAACTGCTGCCGATCTCTTCGACGGCGCATATGCGCATCGTGCCCGCCGTGCTCGGCTGGCAGGATCCCGGTTCCGCCTTCTCGGCCGCCATGCAGCTTGCGGCATTGGCCGCGGTGATAAGCTATTTCTGGGGCGATATCAGGGAAGTCGCGGCGGGTTCGCTGTCGGCGCTCGCGCGACGCGATTACGCTAACCGCAACTTCCGCCTGGCGATCGGCATCGTGCTTGCGACCGTTCCGATAATCATGGCCGGCCTTGCGCTATCCAGCGTGCTCAATGCCTGCAATTCGCCGCTGCGCGGGCTGGCCGTGATCGGCTCTGCCTGCATCGTTATGGCGGTGCTGCTTGCGCTGTCCGAAATCTATGCCAGCCACCGGCTGACGCTCGACAAGGTCTCTGTGCTCGACGCCTTGCTCGTCGGCGTTGCCCAGGTCGGCGCGCTCATTCCCGGCGTGTCGCGTTCGGGATCTACGCTGACGGCGGCGCTGGGTCTGGGCTACGCCCGGCCAGAGGCGGCGCGGCTCTCCTTCCTGCTCGGCCTGCCGGCGATCGCGCTTGCCGGCCTGAAGGAGCTTTGGGAGCTGCACAAGATCCACCTCGGTGCCTATGGCTGGTCGGTCCTGGCCGTCGGCCTCGTCGTCGCCTCGATCTCGGCCTTCTTCGCCATATGGGGACTGATGCGCGTGCTCGAGCGCTTTTCCGCCTGGCCCTTCGTCATCTATCGCGGCCTGCTCGGCATCGTGCTGCTTGTCGGCGTCGCAATCGGCTGGCTGAGCTAGAGCGATCCAGCGAATCCGCTATACCAGCACCTGACCTTCGCTTCGGGTGCCCAGATGGATTTGGTGACGCTGCTGCAATCCGTGCCGTTGCTGGCGACGCTGGTGAAATCGGCGCTGCCGGCCGCCGTCGGCACGGGCATGGGTCTTGGCCAGTGGCTGGCGGCGCTGCCGCCGTGCCGCGACCACACCTTCGAGAGCGCGACCTATCTCGTCTGCGAGGCCGATCCGAAACACTATTCGATCGAGCTGTTCTGGAAGGACCCCGACGGCAAGCTCTACCAGTCGCTGCACAATCTTCGAACTGCGCAGCGGGCTGTCGGGCGCACCATGCTCTTCGGCATCAATGCCGGCATGTACCATCCCAATCTCGCGCCGGTCGGGCTCTATGTCGAGCGAGGGCAGCAGATCGCGTCGGCGAAGATCGGCACCGGCACCGGCAATTTTTCCATGCAGCCGAACGGCATCTTCTATCTTGGCGGCGGCAAGGCCGGCGTTCGCGCGACGAAGGATTATCTGAAGCGTCCGCCAAAGGTGGATTACGCCACCCAGTCCGGGCCGATGCTGGTCATCGACGGCAAGCTGCATCCGAAATTCCAGGCCGGCAGCTCCTCGCGAAAAATCCGCGACGGCGTCGGCGTGCGTGCCGACGGCGTTGCCGTCTTCGCCATCTCGAACGACGTCGTGACTTTCCACGAATTCGCGCGGCTGTTCCGCGACGAGCTCGGCTGCCCGAACGCGCTGTTCCTCGACGGCTCGATCTCCAGCCTTTACGCGCCGGCGATCGGCCGCAACGACGATTTCTGGAATCTGGGACCGATGATCGGCGTGTTCAGGCGAGGCCGATAGGCGCCGCGGTGCCTTCGATTCAGTTGGATGCGTCCTGGATTGCGGACAGCAGCCAAGGTCCGCCGGGTTCGCGGGTAAAAGTCCACAGTTCGGTCGTTTCGATCGGCTTGTTTGGATCGCCCTTTTCGACGGCGCCGGTCCGGCGGTTGCGCATGACATCGATGGCCGACCAGCGCATCGCCGCGGTGGCGTAGTCGCGCGAACCCTCTCGCCACGCCTCCGCAATGTCGGCTTCCAGCAGCTCAAGATCTGTCACGTCGTTCTTGAGGCCATGCGTCGCGTTGTCCGCCAGTTCCTCCGAGAGGTAGGAAACCATTTCGGGCGTCGTCAGCCTTCGCAATCCCTGGTGGTCCTCGCGACTGAACGCGGCCTGCACGTCGCCGAGGATACGTTCGAACGCGTCCCGGTCGGTGTCCGTGATGCCGATTTCGTCAGCGCCGGATGCGCCGGTCGCGCCCAAGCCCTGCGTGCCGGACCGATAGCCGGGTTGCGTGCCTCCCCAGCCTTGCCGGCCGAAGGGAAAGCCGGAGCTTCTCATATTGGCCGGCGCGGCATTGTCGCGGCCGAAAAATCGCATCGCCAGCATGATGAGCCCGCCGATCAGCAGCAGCTGGAAGATGAAGCTGAAGCCGCCGCCGATGCCGCCGAAGCCATGACCGAGCATCATGCCGAACAGGCCGTTGAAGAGCAGTCCGCCGACCAGCCCGCCGACAAGGCCGCCGCCAAACCCGTTCCAGAATCCCGGGCGCGCCCGGCCGGGGAACGATTGCGCCGGCGGGATCGACTGGGTGGTGTTCGGCGACATCGAGCGCCTCACGGGCGCGGTATAGGGTGCGGTGTTCGTCGGGGCGGGGGCTTGGAAAGTCCGGCTGCCGCGGCTGCCGAAACTGCCTCCCATGCGCGCCTCGGCCGGGCCTATAGACGCGCTGCCAAGCGCCATCAGCAGGATCAGGAAGATCGACGCGACCTTGGTCGTCCGTGATTTTGACATTGGTGACAGTCCCTGGGTCGGAGCGTTTCAAATGCATCTAGCGAGCCCCTATATGGGTATGAATTGGGGCAGGGTTAGACCATGTGTTTCAAGACGTCGGTTGTAGCGGGGCCTGCAACCGTCCAATCAAGGCCTTGCGGCTTCGGGATTCACGGCGGGGCCAGCCGCGAATCGCCCTGCCGGACCAAAAGTAAATTTTGATTCAAACTTTGTTGGTAATTTCTCATTAGGAATGGGGCTTCCGGCGGCGTCGTTCCTGCCTTCGGTCTGTTTTGTTTTGCGTACAGGTCAAGATGCGGTTCTTCGGCGTCGTCAGTTTCGTGCTCGCAGCGCTTTGCCTTGCCGGCTGCTCGTCCACGTCGGGCGTCGATGCCTTGCAGATGCCGTCCAGCGAGACGACCAGCTCCGTCGTGCGGCCGAGCGCCCCGGTGACGAAGGCCGTGAGGGCGGCCGATACCGAGACAACCGTCGAGACCGCGTCGATGTCGGGCACCGCCCGCATCAGGCCGCCGGCGCCGCTGCCTGGCGATGAGAATGCGCGCCTCGGCGACGTTAATTCGCGCCTTGACGACGAGAATGCGCGTCCCGACGACGAGAATTCGCGTCCTTTCGGCCTCGCCGAGGAAGAGACGGTGGCGTTCCCAGCACCCGACCTGCCGGACAGCGTCGAGCCGCCGGTGGAGGAGGCGGCGCTGGTCTCGACGCCGAGGCGGCTGTCGCGCGCCGCGCCCGCGATGCTGGCCAGCCCGGTCACCCGCTATGCCTTCCGCGATGCCAAGCCGATCAATTTTGGCCGCTCTTCGCCCCGGCATCTTGCCGTCCACGGCGTCGACGTCTCGCGCTGGCAAGGCAACATCAACTGGCAGAAGCTGCGCGGCCAGGGCGCCAACTTCGCCTACATCAAGGCGACCGACGGCGGGGACCATCTCGACCCGATGTTCGCGAAGAACTGGCGCGGCGCGAACGCCGCCGGGCTGAAGCGCGGCGCCTATCATTTCTTCTACTGGTGCCGCACCGCCGGCGAGCAGGCCGACTGGTTCATCCGCAACGTGCCGCGGGTCGCGGGCGCGCTGCCGCCGGTGATCGACGTCGAGTGGAACGGCGACTCCTCCTGCAGGCGCAGGCCGTCGCGCGAAAAAGTGCTGGAGAAGATGCAGGTGTTCATGGACAAGCTGGAGCGCTACTACGGCCAGCGGCCCATCATCTACACCAGCCCCGACTTCTATCGCGACAATCTGCGCGGCGCCTTCCTCGACTATCCGTTCTGGCTGCGCGCGGTGGCCGCGCACCCGTCAAGGGTCTATCCGGGCCGCAGGTGGCTGTTCTGGCAATATTCGGGCTCCGGCCTATCGCGCGGCGTCAGCGGTCGCATCGACCTCAACGTCTTCCACGGCGACGAGCGGCAGTGGCGCGCGTGGCTGGGAGGCGGGCAGATGGTGGCTGACGCGGAATAGGCGGATCAGCTTCGGGTTCTGACTCCGGCGGCTGCCTTTGTCTGACCGGCGATCGGCGGCAATTTCAGCATTTCGCTAACAATCCGCTCACCCTGCCTCTTAGCGGTGCGGCAACGGCTTTCCGGTAACGTAGCCGTGATCGCGTTTGGAGGGGCCGATGCGCAATCCAGTTCTGGCAATCGTGTTCGCAGCCGCCGTCGGCTACGGGTTCTTCGGCCCGGGCAACAAGCCGGTCGCTATCCCGGAGGCCGCGCCCGGCGCCTCACCGACGGCGCCGCGCCCGGTGAAGGAAAATGTCGTCGCTTATTACACCGGCGACAAGGCGATGCAGAACGCCAAGGCGAAGGGCCGTTCGACGCTGCCGCGGTTCCATAAGCTGATGGCCGCCGGCACGCCCGGCACCTACACGGTGAAATTCCCGCTGACCCAGAACGGCGCCACCGAGCATATCTGGATGCAGCTTGTGGGCTTTAGCGACGGCCATTTCGTCGGCCTGCTTGCCGACGAACCGGTCAACGGCAATCAGTACAAGATGGGCGACCGCATGACGGTGGCCGAGGCCGATGTCGAGGACTGGATGATCCGCAATGGTGGCGAAGTCTATGGCGGCTACACCGTGCGCCAGGCGTTTGCCGACATGCCGAAGGAACAGGCGGCAAAGTACGGGATTGCGTTCAAGGATTGAGCGCGCTTTCCCTTCTCCCCTTGTGGGCGTGCGCTACGCCTCGTTGATCATCGCCTCGATGTTGTACCCATCAGGATCGAGCACGAAGCCGGCGTAGTAATTCTCCGCGTAATCCGGACGCGGGCCGGGCGGGCCATTGTCCTTCGCGCCCGCCTCGAGCGCCGCCCGATAGAACGCATCAACCTCCGCCTTGCTCTTCACCCGAAACGCGACGTGCAGATGCGTGAGCGGCGGCTTCTCGCCCGTGCGCTGGATCTCGAACAGGCAGCCATTGCCGACATCGAAGGCCCAGAACACGACCTCCACCGAAGGAGAGGCTGTAGCCCAACGGCGCAAAGGCCTTTTCGTAGAAGCGCCTGCTCTTATCGAGGTCACTCACTTCGATGGTGATGTGGTCGATCATGGATTGTCTTGCAGAATCGCGACCAAGCTAATGCGGCCACTCACAACGGAGATGGCCGATGTGGCTATGCCTCTATGTATTCCGCCAGACTGACGCCTTTCGGCACATCCAGCCCGTCAGCGCGCAAGCCCTCGATATGGAAGCGAATTGCATCCCGGATTTCGGTTTCCACTTCAGCGACCGTGGCACCGGTGGCGATGCAGCCAGGCAGATCCGGCACATAGGCGGAAAAATTGTTTCCCGCTTTCTCAATGACTACGGCGTAACGCATGCCATCACTCCTTTAGTCCGGACTGCTTGAGGATGCTGTTCAAATGTTCCTGGCGCAACCTCTTCAGACGGCTTGCCGGCCACGGTGACGCGGCCGGCTTTGATGTCATGCTTATATTGGCGATGGCTGGCTTTGGTTGCAACCAAATACCAGCCATCGGCTTCCAGCATGCGAATGACTTCGCGGACTCAGCCCAGGGGCGGCATCGGGTCTCAGCTGCACCCGCTCGTCGACCCGCACGTGTCGCACTTCTCGCAGGTGCCGTTCCGCACCATGGTGAAGTTGTGGCACTCGGAGCATTCGTTGCCGGTGTAGCCTTGGAGCAACGACTGCTGGCGCCTGGTGGCGGCGAGCTTCTTTGCCTCGGCGGCCTCGTTGGCGGCGGCGTCGGTGAAGAGCGCCTCGGCGCCGCCGGCGGCCTCGGCTTCCTGTTCCACCATCTCCTCGGCCAGTTCCCTGGCGCGGTCTTCATAGTCGCGCTTGTAGGCGATCGCCTCGTCGCTCGCCGGCTTCAGCGCCAGCACGTTGGAGCCGGCAAAGGCGGTCGGCGCTGCGCGGGCAGGGGCCGTCGTCGGGGTCGAGCCGCCAAAGCCCTTGGGCTCGCTGCCGATGCCAGACACCAGCTTCACCGGCGAGGCGCCGCGATAGAGGCCCTTGGAGAAGGGCGTCGCCTTGCCTTCGGTGATGCCGCGGCCAAGTGCTGTCTTGTCGAAATCCGACTGGTCGACATGGGCGAGGTCGTGGCGGCCGAGATAGGAGACCGCAAGCTCGCGGAACACGTAGTCGAGGATCGACGTCGCGTTCTTGATCGCGTCGTTGCCCTGCACCATGCCGGCCGGCTCGAACTTGGTGAAGGTGAAGGCCTCGACATATTCATCGAGCGGCACGCCGTATTGCAGGCCGAGCGAAATCGCGATGGCGAAGTTGTTCATCATCGCGCGGAAGGCAGCACCTTCCTTGTGCATGTCGATAAAGATCTCGCCGAGGCGCCCGTCGTCGAACTCGCCGGTCCTGAGATACACCTTGTGGCCGCCGACGACGGCCTTCTGCGTATAACCCTTGCGGCGGTTCGGCAGCTTCTCGCGGTCACGATAGAGCCGCTCGATAACGCGCTCGACGATCTTTTCCGTCACCTGCACGGCGCGCTGCGCGGCGGGTGCCGCGATCAGCTGCTCGACCGCTTCGTCCTCATCCTCGTCGTCATCGGCGAGCAGCGAGGCGTTGAGCGGCTGCGAGAGCTTCGAGCCGTCGCGATAAAGCGCGTTGGCCTTCAGCGCCAGCTTCCACGACAGCATGTAGGCGTTCTTGGCGTCCTCGACCGTCGCCTCGTTCGGCATGTTGATGGTCTTGGAAATGGCGCCCGAGATGAAGGGCTGCGCCGCCGCCATCATCAGGATGTGGCTCTGGATCGAAAGCGAGCGCTTGCCGATCTTGCCGCAGGGGCTGGCGCAGTCGAATACCGGCAGATGCTCGGCCTTGAGGAACGGCGCGCCTTCGAGCGTCATGGCGCCGCAGACATGGATGTTGGCCGCGTCGATCTCCTTTTTGGAGAAGCCCAGCGCAGGCAGCATCTCGAAGGAGAGGTCGCCGAGTTGCTCGTCGGTGAAGCCGAGCGTCTCCTTCACCCAGTCGGCGCCCAGTGTCCACTGGTTGAACACGAACTTGATGTCGAAGGCCGACTTCAGCGCCGCGTTCAGCACCGCGATCTTCTCGTCGGTGAAGCCCTTGGCCTTCAGCGAAGACGGGTTGATGGCCGGCGCCTGGTTGAGGTTGCCGTGGCCGACCGCGTAAGCCTCGATCTCGGCGATCTGGCTTTCGGAGTAGCCCAGCGTGCGCAGGGCTTCCGGCACGGCGCGATTGATGATCTTGAAGTAGCCGCCGCCGGCGAGCTTCTTGAACTTAACCAGCGCGAAGTCGGGCTCGATGCCGGTGGTGTCGCAATCCATCACCAGGCCGATCGTGCCGGTCGGCGCGATCACGGTCGCCTGCGCGTTGCGGTAGCCGTGCTCCTCGCCGAGCTCGATGGCGCGGTCCCAGGCGGCGCGGGCGTGCTCGGCCAGCGCCTGCTGCTTGAGGTCGGAAGCGACCAGCGACACCGGATTGACGGCGAGCTTCTCGTAGCCGTCCTTGTCGCCATAGGCGGCGCGGCGGTGGTTGCGCATGACGCGCAGCATGTTCTGCGCGTTGCGGTCATAGTCCGGGAAGGCGCCGAGCTCGGAGGCCATTTCGGCCGAGGTCGAGTAGGCGACGCCGGTCATAACAGCGGTGAGTGCTGCGCAGATGGCGCGGCCCTCGTCGGAGTCATAGGGGATGCCCGAGGTCATCAGCAGGCCGCCGACATTGGCGTAGCCGAGGCCGAGCGTGCGGTACTCGTAGGAGAGCTTGGCGATCTCCTTCGACGGGAACTGCGCCATCATCACCGAGATTTCGAGCACGATGGTCCACAGCCGCACCGTGTGCTCGTAAGCCGCGATGTCGATCGTGCCGTCGGCCTTGCGATAGGGCAAAAGGTTGATCGAGGCGAGGTTGCAGGCCGTGTCGTCGAGGAACATGTATTCCGAGCACGGGTTGGAGGCCCGGATCGCACCGGCCGAAGCGCAGGTGTGCCAGTCGTTCATGGTCGTGTTGAAGTGCAGGCCCGGATCGGCCGACGCCCAGGCGGCGTAGCCGATCTTTTCCCACAGGTCGCGCGCCTTCAGCGTCTTCAGGACCTTGCCGTCCTTGCGGGCGGTGAGCTGCCAGTCGCCGTCGGCCTCGACGGCGCGCAGGAAATTGTCCTGCAGCGACACCGAATTGTTGGAGTTCTGGCCGGAGACGGTGAGATAGGCGTCCGAATCCCAGTCGGTGTCGTAGGTCTTGAACGACATCGAGGTGTAGCCCTGACGGGCGAACTGGATGACGCGGTAGATGTAGTTCTCCGGCACGGCGTCCTTCTTGGCCGCCTTGATCTCGCGCTTCAGCGCGGTGTTGATGGCCGGGTCGAAGCAGTCGTCGTCATGGCCTTCGCAATTGACGCAGGCCTTCATGATCGCTTCGAGATGCTTCTTGACGATCTTCGAGCCGGTCACCAGCGAGGCGACCTTCTGCTCTTCATTGACCTTCCAGTCGATGAATTCCTCGATGTCGGGATGGTCGGCGTCGACGATGACCATCTTGGCTGCGCGGCGCGTCGTGCCGCCCGACTTGATGGCGCCCGCGGCGCGGTCGCCGATCTTGAGGAAGCTCATCAGGCCGGACGAGCGGCCGCCGCCCGACAGCTTTTCGCCTTCGCCGCGCAGCATCGAGAAGTTCGAGCCAGTGCCGGAGCCGTATTTGAACAGGCGCGCCTCGCGCACCCACAGGTCCATGATGCCGCCCTCGTTGACGAGGTCGTCCTGCACGCCCTGGATGAAGCAGGCATGCGGCTGCGGATGCTCGTAGGCGGACTTCGACTTGGTCAGCTTGCCGGTGAAGGGGTCGACATAGAAATGGCCCTGGCTCGGGCCGTCGATGCCATAGGCCCAGTGCAGGCCGGTGTTGAACCACTGCGGCGAGTTCGGCGCGACGCGCTGGGTAGCGAGCATATAGGCAAGCTCGTCGCGGAAAGCGCGCGCGTCTTCTTCCGATTTGAAGTAGCCGCCCTTCCAGCCCCAATAGGTCCAGGTGCCGGACAGCCGGTCGAAGACCTGGCGGGCATCGGTTTCCGAACCATAGCGTTCAGCTTCGGGGAGCTTGGCGAGCTCGGCCTCGTCGGCAACGGAGCGCCACAGGAAGGAGGGGACATCGTTCTCCTCGACTTTCTTCAGGCGTGCCGGCACACCGGCCTTGCGGAAATACTTTTGGGCCAGGATGTCGGCCGCGACCTGGCTGAACTGGGCCGGCACATCGATGTTGTCCAAGCGGAACACCACCGAGCCGTCGGGATTTTTGATCTCCGACAGGGCCTTGCGGAATTCGATCTCAGCGTAAGCAGATTGTCCTGGCTTGGTGAAGCGACGCTCGATGCGCATTGGTCCGGTCCTCTTTATCTACATATAGCGCTTTTCCCCAGGGATTTCTGCCCAAAAGGCGATAAGCGCGGTCCGCCGTTTGCCGGCACGCAAGGCATGCCGGCATTGTCCTGGTCGCGGGCGCCGGCATGCAGACGACAAAACGCCTTGCCCAAGCATCTTGCCCAGGCTGCAGACCGACCCTGCGGGTCCCTCAACTGAAACTTTGATCGATTCCCTCCGTAGAGGGAGGTTCACACTATCTAGGGTCGAGCCTGCCTGCAAACACTAAATATAGTGTTAACAGATCATTTTTTCCAGCCCGACAATTCTCCCTTTCGCCACCCCAAGCCCTACATTCCCAACGCTTCCGCCGACCTCTTGAACAGGCGGAAATGCGGGCAAAACGCACAAAATCCGGGAAAAAAGACCGGCCTCTGAACTCTCCGGTCACGCTCGCAAACAGAAGCGCATGGCCTATAAAAAGCGACTCGTTCTGACCCGTCAAGGATTCGTTTTTGTAGCTTTTGTGACCCCAATATGTTGTGTGTCACATATGTGGATAACGGGGACAGAAAGGCACCTCGAAAAGCCCGGATCTGGAGGTCATTGGGCGCGGTTCGCCAGTGGCCGGAGGGTTGGCCCCGACGAGCGGCTTTTCATTTTAGCTGGCTTGCACTATCTCTTGCGCTTGCGCGGGGGCGTGTCTTGTCAAGCCTAAAAGCATTCGCTACGCCCCGCTCATGACAGTTACCGTTCGTTTCGCCCCATCGCCGACCGGCCGCATCCATATCGGCAATGCGCGCACCGCGCTGTTCAACTGGCTGTTCGCCATGAACAACAAGGGCCGTTTCATCCAGCGCTTCGACGATACCGACGTTGCTCGCTCGACACAGGAATTCGCCGATTCGATTCTCTACGACCTGCATTGGCTTGGTATTTTCCCGGATGCTACCGAGTATCAGTCGCGCCGCGTCGAGATCTACGATGCGGCGGTGGAGCGGCTGAAGGCGGCGCGGGTGCTCTATGCTTGCTACGAGACGCCCGAGGAACTGGATCTTCGCCGCAAGGTGCGCCGCACGCGCGGCCTGCCGCCGGTCTATGGCCGCGAGGCGCTGACGCTGACCCCGGAACAGGTGGCCGAATACGAATCCGACGGGCGCCGGCCGCACTGGCGCTTCCTGCTGCCGAACTTCACCGGCGATCCGCTGCAGCCGGAGCGGACCGAGGTGCGCTGGAACGACCTGGTGCGCGGCGAGGAGACCGTCGACCTCGCCTCGCTGTCCGACCCGGTCCTGGTGCGCGAGGACGGCACCTATCTCTACACGCTGCCGTCGGTGGTCGACGACATCGAGATGGGCGTCACCCACGTTATCCGCGGCGACGATCATGTCACCAATACCGGCGTGCAGATCGCGCTGTTCCAGGCGCTGGGCGCCGAGCCGCCGGTCTTCGGGCACCATAATCTGCTCACAACGGTCTCTGGCGAAGGACTGTCGAAGCGCACCGGCGCGCTGTCCATTCAAAGCCTGCGCGAGGACGGCATCGAGCCGATGGCGGTTGCTTCGCTGGCGGTGCTTGTCGGCACGTCGGAGAATGTCACGGCTGCGCATGACCTCAGCGAGCTTGCCGGGCACTTCGACCCCGCGGCGACGTCCAAGTCTGCAGCCAAGTTCGACCCGGATGAGCTGTTCGTGCTCAACCGGGCGCTGCTGCATCATATGCCGTTCGAGGAGGCGCGCGACCGGCTGATTGTGCTCGGCATTTCCGGCGACAAGGCCGAGCCGTTCTGGCTGGCGGTGCGCGGCAATCTGGACCGCTTGTCGGATGCGGTCGCCTGGTGGCGGATCCTGGGCGACGGCCCGCAGGAGCCGGCGGAGTTCTCCGGCGAGGACCGCGATTTCCTCGACCAGGCGTTCGATCTTCTGCCGGAAGAGCCATGGAACGGCACAGTCTGGAAGGATTGGACCGGCAAGATCAAGCAAGCGACGGGCCGCAAGGGCAAGCCGCTGTTCATGCCGCTGCGACTCGCTCTTACCGGGCGCTCTTCCGGGCCGGAGCTTGCAGATCTATTGCCGCTGATGGGTCGGGAAGGAACGCTGGCCCGACGACCCTGACCTTGCGCTGTTCCGGCGGCAATGCTGAAACCGGCGATACCGGCGTCTCGGTGGTCAGGCGCTTGATAGCCTCGCGATCGAGCTCGCCTTCGGCATTTGCGAGCGTTTCGGGATCGGCGCCCGGATCGGGCTTGGCGGCCGGCATCGGAATGAAGGGCCTCGCCTCGCGGTCGGGCTGCGACGGTTCCGGATTGGGCGGATTGCCGGCGATGATCGAGAAGTTTTCAGCCTGGGCGTTGCAACCGCATTGCGGCGGCCGCGAGAAGTTCGCGCTCTTGTAGAGATAGGCCGTCGGCAACTCGCTGTAGGGGCGGCCGGTCGCCGACGAGGTCATGTTGCCGGCGTCATCGTCCATGGCATGCGTGTAAAAAACCTGCATCTCGGTGCCGGGGCAGCTCGATTCGCAATTCTTCTGGTCGCGCTCGAAATCGCCGTAAGAGGCGGCGTTCGACATCGGGAAGAAATAGCCGTCGCAGGTGCGCACGCAAACCGTGCGGAACTCGCCGTTCATCCTCGGCAGATCCATGCCGTCCGGCTGGTTGATCATGCGGCGGATGTTGCGCGCGCTGGGGTCGTCCGACGGAACATCGGGCGCTCCAGGCATATCGGTGTCGATCTCCTGATCGCTACGGCCGAAAAGCTGCTCGAACAGATTGCCGTTGCCACTGTCGCGCGCGGCCTCCTGAATAGGCGCGCGACGCGGCGCGACCTCGTCGTCGCGGCAGCCATTGGCGTCGAGCGCTGCAAGAATGCGGCTGCGATCGCGCCGCGTGCCGCCGCCGGCCAGCCGCTCGCGCTTGGCCTGCAAGGTATCGAGATTGGCGTTCATACGCTCAATCGAGGCATTGATCGCCGCGCATTGGCTGACATTGCGCGAAAACAGCGTGAAGCCGCAATTAGCATCGCCGGCGCGGCTGCGCGCCTTCGCCAGTTGGTCGCGCTGGCGCGCGATCGCGTCGTCATATTTGCGGATCAGGCCCGGCCCGCCGCCACCGCCGCGAGTGGCGGCGAGCTCGGCTTCGAGCTGGCGGCACGTGCGGGAGGCTGCTTGCGGCTCGGTCACGGCTACGGCTGACCCCGCCAGCGCTGCAAGCACCGCCGCAAAATGGGTCAGCTTCAACCCCGCGCCTTTCATTCGCCTGAAACCCCGATTGCCTATGGCCGGAAGGCTACCGTGTTCGTGGTTAACTGTTCCCTAGTAAAGGCAAGACCGATGCCAGCAAAAGCAGGACGATTCCAAAAAACGCAACGTTCCAAACGAGCGAGCGGAGTAGGGGAACGCCGAATGCATAGAGCGGAAGATAGACCAGCCTGGCCGAAAAATAGAGTCCGGCTCCCCATTTGCTGAGCGCGGCTTCGTGGCCAACCGCATGGACAAGAAAAACCGCCGCCACGAACACCGGAAATGTCTCGACGAAGCTCCGCAGTGCCCTTTCCAGGCGCCCCTGCCATCCCCGTGAGCGGAGGGACTTCGGCGTCTCGGGCGCTGGCCGTCCAGCGGTAACCTCGCTGAAAGCTCGCCGAATGCGAGGTGAGAACAATGTGAATGAAACAGAGCACGCAACTTGCGGCGAGCATGGCTAGTTCGAAGCTCATTCAACCCTCGCATTTGCCCATTCGTCTATTGCGTTTGAATGTCGAAGCGCAATGGCGTGGCCGCAATCGCCGCCACCAACCTGCAATGAGCGCCATCGGTGCTCGCAGCCAGAGTCATCTTCAACCCAAATGGGCGATCGCCTGCGCCTTGTGCGCCGCCTCGACCACCGCCAGCGCCGTCATGTTGACGACGCCGCGCGAGGTCACCGAAGGCGTCAGGATATGCGCCGGCTTGTCGGTGCCGAGCAGGATCGGCCCGACATGCAACGCGTCCATCATGGCACGCAGCGCCGTCAGCGTTATGTTGGCCGAATCGAGGTTCGGGAACACCAAGAGATTGGCTTCGCCCTTGAGCCGCGAATGCGGGTAGACGCGTTGGCGCAGATGCTCCGACAGCGCGGAGTCGGCATGCATCTCGCCGTCGCACTGCAAGTCCGGGGCGATGCGCGCCAGGATCGACGCCGCCTCGCGCATCTTCAGCGCGCCGGGCGAATCGCGCGAGCCGAAATCCGAATGCGATAGAAGCGCTGCCTTCGGCTCGATGCCGAAGCGCTGGATTTCCTCAGCCGCCAGCACGGTCATCTCGGCGATTTCCTCCGCCGTCGGGTCGACCGAGACGTGGGTGTCTGTCAGGAAGATGATGCCGCGCTGCGAGATCAGCATCGAAAGCGTCGACAGGTCCCGGTCCTTGATGCCGGGGCGGGCTCCGATGATCAGCGTCACATTGCGCAGATGCCGCTCGAAACGGCCCTCGAGGCCGCAGACCATGGCGTCCGCATCGCCGCGCTTCAGCGCAAGCGCGGCGATCACAGTATTGTTGGTGCGCACCATGGTGCGGGCGGCTTCCGTCGTTATACCGCGGCGGCCGGCAAGCTCGATCAGGAGATCGACATAGTGGCGGTAGCGCGGGTCGTCTTCCGGGTTGATCAGGCCGAAATCGACGCCTGGCTTGATGCGCAGGCCGTAGCGCTTCAGCCTCACCTCAACCACATGCGGGCGGCCGATCAGGATCGGCTCGGCGATGCCTTCCTCCAGCACCACCTGTGCCGCCCGCAGCACGCGCTCGTCCTCGCCGTCGGCATAGATGACACGCTTGGCGCTCGAGGCCTTGGCCGAGGAGAACACCGGCTTCATCACCAGCCCGGAGCGGAAGACGAAGCGGTTGAGCTTGTCGATGTAGGCCGAGAAGTCGGCGATGGGCCGGATCGCCACGCCGGTGTCACAGGCTGCCTTCGCCACCGCCGGCGCGATGCGCAGGATGAGGCGCGGGTCGAAGGGCGAGGGGATCAGGAAGTCCGGGCCGAAGACCGGCGTCTCGCCGGAATAGGCGCGCGCGGCGACATCCGAAGGCTCCTCGCGGGCAAGGGCCGCGATCGCCCGCACCGCGGCCATCTTCATCTCCTCGTTGATGGCGCTGGCACCGCAGTCGAGCGCGCCGCGGAAGATGTAAGGAAAGCACAGCACATTGTTGACTTGATTGGGAAAATCGGAGCGCCCGGTGCAGATCATGGCGTCCGGCCGGGCAGCCCTTGCCACTTCGGGCATGATCTCCGGCGTCGGGTTGGCCAGCGCCAGGATCAGCGGTTTCGGCGCCATATGCTGCAGGAGCTCGGGCTTCAGTACGCCGGCGGCGGAGAGGCCGAGGAAGACATCGGCGCCGGGTATGACGTCGGCCAGCGTGCGCGCTTGCGTGTCTTTCACATAAGGGTCTTTCCAGCGGTCCATCTCCTCGACGCGGCCCTTGTAGGCGACGCCGAAACGGTCGGTGACCCAGATGTTTTCCACCTTGGCGCCGAGCGAGACGAGGAGATTGAGGCAGGCGAGCGCCGCGGCACCCGCGCCGGAGGTGACGATCTTGATGTCGGCAATCGTCTTGCCTGCGAATTCGAGCCCGTTGAGCACCGCCGCGGCAACGATGATCGCGGTGCCATGCTGGTCGTCATGGAAGACCGGAATGCCCATGCGGGCCTTCAGCCGCTCCTCGACCTCAAAGCATTCCGGCGCCTTGATGTCCTCGAGATTGATGCCGCCGAAGGTCGGCTCGAGCGCCGCCACCGTTTCGACCATACGATCGATCTCGGGCGCGTCGATCTCGATGTCGAAGACGTCGATGCCGGCGAACTTCTTGAACAGCACCGCCTTGCCTTCCATCACCGGCTTAGAGGCGAGCGGGCCGATATTGCCCAGCCCAAGCACGGCTGAGCCGTTGGAGACGACGCCGACCAGATTGGCGCGCGCGGTATAGTCGGCGGCGGTCGCGGGATCGTCGCGGATCTCGAGGCAGGGTGCTGCGACACCCGGCGAATAGGCGAGCGCGAGATCCCGCTGGTTGCCGAGCGGCTTGGTCGCCTGGATCTCGAGCTTTCCCGGGGTGGGGTGCTTGTGGAAGAAGAGCGCGGCCTCGTCGAGGTCCGACCGGGCCGTTTTCCTGCTCTCGCCGTCCATCGCGGCCCCTCCTTGCGCTTGCTGCTTTCGAGCCTTTTAGCATGCGGCGACGATTCTTCGCGACGTCAAATCGCGCTGTCGGCGTTCACATTGCCGAAGCTGAAATAGCCAAGTTATTTCAGCCGTTTGGAGCGAGACTCTCCGGCCTGGGCGGCCGCCGCGGGATCGATCCGGTCAAAACGCGCTGACATAGAGGCCGCCATCCACCGGAATGTTCTGTCCAGTGAGATAGCCGGCATGGATCGAGCACAGGAAGGCGCAGATCTGGCCGAATTCCTCCGGCGTGCCGAGACGCTTTGCCGGCACATCGGCGCTGATGCGGGCCTTGCGCGCGGCGGCCGCTGCGGGGTCTTCCTGCGTGCCGGCCTCATGCGGGCCGCGCAGCCGGTCGGTGTCCAGCTTGCCGGGCAACAGGCTGTTGATGGTGACGTTGCGGTCGATCACCGTGCGCGCCACGCCGGCGAGGAACGAGGTCAGGCCGGCGCGGGCGCCGGACGAAAGGTCGAGGCCGGGGATCGGGACATAGACCGACAGCGAGGTGATGTTGACGATGCGGCCGAAGCCTCGCTTGGCCATGCCGTCGATCACCGCCTGGATTAGCTCGATGGGCGTCACCATGTTCTGGGTCACGCCTTCGAGGATCTTTGCGCGGTCGAGTTCGCGGAAATCGCGAAGCGGCGGGCCGCCATTGTTGTTGACCAGGATGTCCGGGTTGGGGCAGGCGGCAAGCAACGCCTTCTGCACCTCCGGCTTGGAGACGTCACCGGCGATCTCGATCACCTCGACACCGAATTTTTCGCGGATTTCCTGCGCGGTCTTCGCCAACAGCTCGGCGTTGCGGCCATTGACGACGAGGTCGACGCCGGCCTCAGCCAGCGCGATCGCGCAGCCGCGCCCCAATCCCTTGCTCGAGGCGCAGACGATGGCTTTCTTGCCGCGAATGCCGAGATCCATGGTGATTTCTCCTTTTTCGAGGGCGGCAAGCTAGCGCCTGGGCTGGACCAACCGCAACCGTCATACGGTTGTTGCATGAATCGAGGCATAGGCACGCGAAAGAAAGGTGGAAATCGCGATGTCCGGTCCAGAGCCCCGCACTTTTCGCACCATGTTTGTTTCCGACGTGCATCTCGGCTCGAAAGCGGCCAAGGCCGATTTCCTGATCGATTTCCTGCGCCATCACGACGCCGACACCATTTATCTGGTCGGCGACATCGTCGACGGCTGGCGCCTGCGGCGCAACTGGCACTGGCCGCAGAGCCACAACGACGTGGTGCAGAAATTGCTGCGCAAGGCGCGCAAGGGTGCCTCGATCACATATATTGCCGGCAACCACGACGAGTTCGCGCGCCAGTTCCAGGGCGTGCATTTCGGCGGAATCGTCGTTGCCGATCGCGCCATCCACGAAACCGCCGACGGCAGGCGTCTGCTGGTCATCCATGGCGACCAGTTCGACACCGTCGTGCACAACCAGCGCTGGCTCGCCTATCTCGGCGACTACGCCTATGACACGGCGATGCTGGTCAATCGGGCCGTGACCAAGCTGCGCCATCTGCTCGGGTTGCCTTACTGGTCGTTCTCGTCCTGGGCGAAGGTCAAGGTCAAGAAGGCGGTGAACTTCATCGGCTCGTTCCAGACGGTGCTCTCTGAAGAGGCGCGGCGCTCGCATGTCGACGGCGTCATATGCGGCCACATCCACCACGCCGCGATCGAAAACTACGGCGATGTGCAGTACATCAACACCGGCGACTGGGTGGAAAGCTGCACGGCGGTGGTCGAGCATTTCGACGGCCGCATGGAAATCCTGACCTGGGCGCATGTGCTGCCCGAGGTTGCGTCCGGCAAGGGTGCGCTGGTGCCCGTCGATATCGTCGATCTCAAGGGCAGGGCGGTCAAGGCTGCCTGAGCGCTCTCCCGCCTTCTCGGCTCCGAGAGTGCTTGTCCTTCAACAGCTTTAGCCTGATCGATTGATCCAGGCAGTTCCGCCGCGCCTTACCTCATGTTAGGGATCGTGACGCGTTGCGGGTCGTGGAATGCAGCGTAATTGGATCGATTCATGTCGCTGCCGCCGCTATCGCCTGAACAACTCGTCAAGCCCGCCCATTTCGAACTGCGCATGAGCCTGATCTTCGCGACATTGTTCGTGTCGCAGGGCACGCATCTGCCTTATTTTCCGCTCTGGCTGCAGGCGAAAGGCTTCCACGCCGAGCAGATCGCCGTCATCCTGGCGGCGCCGATGTTCCTGCGCGTTGTGACGACGCCGATACTCACCGCGCTGGCCGATCGGGCAAAGGATCGCGCCAACGTCTATATCGCGCTTGTCGCGGCCACGATTATCATTTCGGCCGGCTATTTCCTGCCGGCGTCCTATGCGGGCGTGCTGGCCGTATCGCTGCTGCTCTCGATCGCCTGGACGCCGCATTCGCCGATGGCCGATTCGCTGGCCTTGTCGGGCGTGCGCCGCTTCGGCTCGAACTACACCGCCATGCGCAAATGGGGTTCGATCTCCTATTTCTGCACCAATGTGGCAGGCGGCTTCATCCTCGCAGCCACGGGTCCGCAAGCCGTTCCGGTGATCATCTTCGTGGCTCTTGCCGCAGCCCTTGTCGCAGGGTTGTGGGCGCCTCGCATGGGACGGCCGCGCAAGGCGTCGCCGCTGTCGGCGACCGACATCCAGCATTCGGCGCCGAGCCTCTTCAACGCCTATTTCCTCTATTTCACCCTTGGCGTCGGCATCATCACCGCCAGCCATGCCTTCCTCTACGGCTTCGTGTCGATCTACTGGAAGTCGATCGGCATCAGTGATTCCGTCGTTGGGCTGCTGTGGGCCTGGGGGGTGGTGTCGGAAGTCTGCATGTTTTTGTTCTTCAACCGCATTTTCGCCTCGGTTTCCGTTGCCAAGGTGATGGTGATCGCCGGCATCGGCTCGGTCGTGCGCTGGATCGCCTTTCCGCTGATCTGGCCGCTCGGCCTGGGCATCGCCGGCTTCTTCGGCGTCCAGACCCTGCATGCGGTGTCGGTGGCGATGGTGCTGATCGGCCTGCAGAAGATGATCGGCGAAACGGTTTCCGAAGAGCGCACGGGCGCCGCGCAAGGCATTGCCTATTTCTTCAACGGTTTCTTCATGGCCGCGGTGACGCTCGCCTCCGGCCCGCTCTACGACCGTCTCGGCGTCGATGGGTTCCTGGCTATGATCCCGATCGCGATTGTCGGCCTGGCGTTGATCGGGCTTGCCGCACGCTCAGCCCCACAGCATCCGGTCAGGGGGTGACACCAGCGATCCCTGGTAGATGAGACCGGGATCGCGATCGCGCGCCAAGAGCAGCGGCCCGTCGAGGTCGACGAAATCGGCATCTTGGGCAAGCAGCACTGCCGGCGCCATGGCGAGCGACGTGCCGACCATGCAGCCGACCATGATGCCGAAACCCAGCTCGCGGGCACGATCGCGAAGGCTCAGCGCTTCGGTCAGTCCGCCCGACTTGTCGAGCTTGATGTTGACGGCGTCATAGAGGCCGACGAGCGCTTCGAGATTCCTCGCCTCGTGCACGCTTTCGTCGGCGCAGATCGGCACGGGATGCGCGATTTCGCGCAAGATGCCGTCACGGCCGGCCGGCAGCGGCTGCTCGATGAGCGCTATGCGGTGCTCCGCCGCGAATGCGAGATTCTCGACGATGTTGGTGTCCGTCCAACCCTCATTGGCGTCGAGGATGATGCGGCTTTGCGGAGCCGCTTCCGTCACGGCGCGAATCCTCGCCATGTCGTCGTCGCCGCCGACCTTGACCTTGAGCAGTGGCCGCGAGGCATTGGCACGCGCTTGCGCGGCCATCGCCTCAGGTTCGGCGAGCGACAGCGTGTAGGCGGTTTCCAGCGCCTTCGGCGAAGCAGCGCCGATCGTGTCCGTCACCGGCCTGCCGCTCAGCTTGGCCTCAAGGTCCCACAGGGCACAGTCGATGGCGTTGCGGGCCGCGCCGGCCGGCATCGCGGCCAGCAGGGCGGCGCGATCGATGCCGCCGGCGATCTGGTCGCGCATGGCCTCGATTGCGGCGTGCACGCCCTCCATGGTCTCGCCGTAGCGCTTGTAAGGAACGCATTCGCCGCGGCCGGTGTGCCCATGCTCACCGATCGTCACCGTGATGACCTCGGCCTCGGTTTTCGATCCGCGCGATATGGTGAAGGTGCCCGCGATCGGGAATCGCTCCGCCTCGACCGAAATGACACGCGCCATATTTTTCTTCTCCGGCTGTGCGACACCGGTCTGCCGGCAAATCGACACGCCAGCGCCGTCACGCTAAACAGGACGCCATGTTGACCATCCGCAAACGCGACGCAAGCCGCACGCCCGCCGGTGAAGCCAATCACCAGCCGCGCATTGCCGTCGGCGAGGAAGGCGGTGTGCTGGGCTGCGCCTTTTCCGGTGTCTGGACGACGCGGACGGTCGCCTCGGTCGACGGCGAGATGCGCAAGATCGAAAAGCGCGACAGCGCCAAGACGTTGATGCTCGACCTTTCCCAGATCGAGAAGATGGACACGGCCGGCGCCTGGGTGATCGATCGGCTGGCCAGCGCCTTCGAGAAGAAAGGCGTCGAGGTCCATGTGCAGGGGCAGAGCGAGATCGCCTCAATCCTGCTCGGCGCCGTCGGCGACGCGGTGCGGCGCGAGCCCGAATCGGGGCCGGCCGGCCCGCCCAACATCATCCTGCGCGCGCTGGAGCTGGTCGGCCGCCGCGTCTACGAGATGCGCGACGACTTCCTCGCCTCGATGAACATCCTCGGCGCCACCATCCGCGGCGCGCAGATGAAGCTTGGCCGCGGCCATGCCGTCAACCCGGCCGCGATCTTCAATCAGATCGACCGCATGGGCGTCGGCGCCATTCCCGTGGTGGTGCTGATGTCGGCCATCGTCGGCGCCATCGTTGCCCAGCAGGGCGCCTATCAGCTCAGCTACTTCGGCGCAGACATCTTCGTCGTCGACCTCGTCGGCGTGCTGATCCTGCGCGAGCTCGGTGTGCTGATGACGGCAATCATGATCGCAGGCCGTTCGGGGAGCGCCATCACCGCCGAGATCGGCTCGATGAAGATGCGCGAGGAGGTCGACGCGCTGAAGGTGATCGGGCTCAACCCGATCGGCGTGCTGGTATTTCCAAGGCTCGTCGCGCTGGTGATCGCGCTGCCATGCTTGACGATCATCGCCAATTTTGCCGCTCTGGGCGGCGGCATCATCGCCGCATGGCTCTATTCCGACATTCCGCCGGCCGCGTTCATCGACAGGTTGCGTGTCGCCATCGACCTCAGCACCATCTTCGCCGGACTGATCAAGGCACCGTTCATGGCCATGATCATCGGCACCATCGCGTCGGTCGAGGGCATGAAGGTCGGCGGCAGCGCCGAATCGCTCGGCCGGCATGTGACCGCCTCGGTGGTGAAATCGATCTTCGTCGTCATCATCCTCGACGGGCTTTTCGCCATGTTCTACGCAGCGATCGAGTTCTGAGATGGCAATCGCAAGCGGCAACGGGGTCAAGACGGCGCAGAGCGCGGGTGAGAACGAGATCGTGCTCTCGGTGCGGGACGTCACCGTCGCCATCGAGGACAAGCTGATCCTCGACAAGCTTTCCCTCGACATCAAGCGTGGCGAGATCCTGGGCTTCGTCGGCGCCTCCGGCGCCGGCAAGTCCGTCCTGTTGCGCACCATCCTCGGGCTGATGCCGAAGCAATCGGGAACCATCAAGCTGTTCGGCCTCGACGTCGACAAGGCAAGCGAGGTCGAGCGCCTGCGTGTCGACATGCGGCTTGGCGTCCTGTTCCAGCACGGCGCGCTGTTCTCGGCGCTGACGGTGCAGGAGAACGTGCAGGTGCCGATGCGCGAATATCTCGACCTGCCGAAGAAGCTGATGGACGAGCTCGCCATGCTGAAGGTCGAGCTGGTCGGGCTGCCGCCGGACGCGGCGCAGAAATTCCCCTCCGAGCTGTCGGGCGGCATGATCAAGCGCGCGGCGTTGGCGCGCGCGCTGGCGCTCGATCCGGACATCGTCTTCCTCGACGAACCGACCTCGGGCCTCGATCCGATCAGCGCGGCCGAATTCGACGAATTGGTCGTCAAGCTGCGCGATACGATGGATTTGACGGTCTACATGGTCACGC
Source organism: Mesorhizobium tamadayense (assembly GCF_003863365.1). GTDB lineage: Bacteria > Pseudomonadota > Alphaproteobacteria > Rhizobiales > Rhizobiaceae > Mesorhizobium > Mesorhizobium tamadayense. Next base: position 114,334 of record NZ_RQXT01000009.1, read on the forward strand.
ATGACCTCGACACGCTGTTCACCGCCTGCGACCACGTGGCAGTTCTTGGCAAGAAGAGGGTGCTGGTCGAAGGCACGATCGACGACATGCTGAAGAGCGAGGAGCCGTGGGTCAAATCCTATTTCCGCGGAAAACGTGCCCGGCAGCTTGATCTTGCGGCGCGCGCATAGCCATAAGTGAGGCAATGGAAACCAGAGCCAACTACGTAATTGTCGGCATCTTCACACTGGCCGCGATCCTCGCGGCCTTCGCCTTCGTCTATTGGACGGCCGCAATCGGCGAGCGTGGCGAGACGACTCTCCTGCGCGTGCGCATCCCGGGCTCGGCTTCGGGCCTCGGCCGCGGCAGCTTCGTGCTCTTCAACGGCGTCAAGGTGGGCGACGTCAAACGGGTCTATATCGACGTCGACAACCCGACCGTCGCCATCGCCGACACCGAGATCGACCGCATGACGCCGATCACCAAGTCGACGCAGGCCGATATCGGGCTTGCCGGCCTTACCGGCCAGGCCAATATCGAGCTGAAGGGCGCCGATCCCAAGGAAGTGAAGCTGCTCGACCAGGCCGAGAAGGAGGGCAGGGTTCCGGAGATCGTCGCCAACCCGTCGGCCGTGACGAACCTTCTGCAGACGGCGCAGAACATCTTCACCCGGGCCGACAAGGTGCTCTCCGAACTCGAGGGCTTCACCAAGGACGTTCGCGGTCCGCTGACGCAGACCGTCAAGAACGTCGAGACCTTCTCCAACGCGCTGGCCAAGAATTCAGACGGCATCGACAAGTTCCTGTCCGCCGTGAGCTCGCTTTCGGAGCAATTGCAGAGTGTGTCGGGCCGACTCGACAGCACTCTGAAGGCGGCCGAGGGCCTGCTCAACTCGGTCGACAAGGACCAGATCAAGAGCATCGTCGCCAACGTCGACACGGTGACCGCCAACCTCAAGGAAACCAGCAAGCAGTTCGATACGACCATCGAAAACGTCAACACGGCGGTCGGCTCGATCAACGATTTCGCCAAGCAGACGCAAGGGACGCTCGCCAAGGTCAACGGCGTGCTCGACGGCATCGATCCCGCGGATGTTCGCTCCGCGCTGGCCAATATCCAGAAGGCGAGCGACAACGCCAACAAGGCGGCCGCCGACATCGCCAAGGTCACCGACAAGATCGCCAACCGCTCCGACGACATCAATGAGACCATCAAGGACGCCCGCCAGCTCGCGCAGCGCCTAAACGACGCCTCGGAGCGCGTCGACGGCATCCTTGCCAAGGTCGACCAGCTTCTCGGATCCGGCGAGGCCAATGGCGTGATGGCCGACGCCAGGGCGACGCTGAGATCCTTCAAGCAGGTTGCCGACACGCTGAACTCCCGCCTCGGCACTATCGTCGACAATCTGTCGCGCTTCTCCGGCTCGGGGCTGCAGAATGTGGAAGCGCTGGTGCAGGATAGCCGGCGCTCGATCAACCGCATCGAGGAAGCGGTGAGCGATCTCAGCCGCAACCCGCAGCGCATCCTGACGGGCGGCGAAGGAGAGGTCCGTCAGTTCGACGGCAGGGCGCGGCGTTGACTTCGGCTGCCGTGGACGCCAAGAAGATGGGGTGCAGCTGTAAGTTGATCGTCAGATCCGGGGACAACGGGGATCGCGCGTGAAGTCGGTGAGAGGGTTGAAGTCGGTCGCTGCCGCGGCGCTCGTGTTGACGCTTGCTGGTTGCGCGGCACTGGGAGGCAAGCCGGCGCCGCTCGACACGTTTGAGCTTTCCGCTCCGCCGGTCGGCATGCGCGGCCACAGCCGCCGTCAGATCCTGATCGCCCAGCCCTCGGCGCTGAAGGCGCTGGACAGCCAGAACATCGTCATCAGGCCGTCCGACCAGTCGATCCAGTTCCTCAAGGGTGCGCAATGGGCGGACCGCCTTCCGCTGATCGTGCAGGCGAGGCTCGCCGAGACCTTCCAGCGCTCCGGCAGCTTCGCCGGCGTCGGCAAGCCGGGCGAGGGGCTGGCGATCGACTACCAGGTCATCGTCGAGGTCCGCTCCTTCGAAGTCCGGGTCGACGGCGGCGAACATGCCGATGTCGACCTGTTCGTGCGCATCCTCAACGACCGCAACGGCGAGGTGCGCGCCTCGAAGAGCTTCACGGCGAGCGCACCGGTGTCGGGCAGCGGCAACGCCGCCTATGTCGGCGCGCTCGACAGTGCGTTTGGGCAGGCGGCGAAGGATATCGTGCGCTGGACGGATTCGGTGATCTGAAGGCCAGCAAAGCCGCCGCTGTACTTGGAGGCAATGATGGCCGTCAGTTTTGTTCAAAGGACATTTTCGGTCGATGGAGCGGAGGTGACCTGCCGGTTCTTTTTGCCCGAACCCGAGCAGGGCGGACATTTCCAGTGCCGGTATGAAATAGCATGGCCGGAAGGCTCACGTTTTCGAAAAGCTTACGCGGTCGACGAGGTGCAGGCGCTATTGCTCGCAATGCAAATGGCCCATGCTGAACTTTTGTCAGAACGCGAAAATAACGGACGCCAAGTACTATGGCTCGATCAGCGAAGCCTCGGATTGCCTATAGCCAATTCAATTCGTGATTTGGATCCTGGCAGCAGTTTCTGAACATGAGCCATATGAAAAAAGCGGGCTTTCGGCCCGCCTTTTTCATATCCTCGATAGGCCCGGCTTACTGCAGGCGGCCGCTGGCGTGGGCTAGCATGGTGTAGACCTTGCCGGTATCCGACGTCAGATAGGTCTGCGCCATGATGTTGTCGCGGTCGTTGCGCGAGACATCCTTGAGCAGCTTCTCGAAATCGTCGCAGTAGCGGTCGACGGCGGCGCGGAACTCGGCCTCGGTCTGATACTTGCGGCGGATCTCGTCGAAGGTCTGCTGGCCTTTCAGCGTGTAGAGGCGGCGCGTGAACACGTCGCGCTCGCCGCGGCGATAGCGGTTCCACAGCTCGATCGAGGCGTCGTGGTCGATGGCGCGCGCGATGTCGACGGACAACGAGTTGAGCGATTCCATAACATGCAGCGGCGAGCGCTGGGCGGGGGCCGCGCGCGGCGCTTCCGCCGGCGCCGCCGGCTTCAGCTCTTCCTCGCGCGAAGCGTTGGTCAGAAGATCACGCACCCACCCCCCCTGCGCCGTGCGGCCGTTCGGATCGCGGCGTGGCGCCTCTGCGGGACGCTCGAGATCGAGCGCGCCGCGCAGGGTCGTCTCGCCGAGCGGCGCCTGCGGGGTCTGGCGCTCCGGCTGAGGCTGCGGCGGCGCCGCCGGGCGGCGCAGCGGCTGCTCGGCGGGGCGGGCAGGCGCCTGCGGCGCGGGACGCAGGCTGCGGGGCTCGCCGGCCTCGCTGCTGCCGCTGCGGCCGGATTTCGCAACGATATCCGACAATTCCTTGAGCGCGTTGATCTGCTCGGAGACGGCGCGGCGGATAGCCGAGGTCGACTCCTTGGCTTCTTCCGGCATCTCGATGACGCCCTTCTTGAGTTCGGCGCGGGTGAGGTCGAGCTCGCTCTTGATGGAGCCCGCGGTGCGCCGCATCTCCTCGGTGGCATCGGCGAAGCGACGCGTCGCCGAATCGACGACATCGGCGATGGCCGTACGGATCTTCTCCGCCGATTCCATCGTCCGGCCCTCGGCGTTCTGCATCGTCTGACCGACAAGGCTCTCGAAGGAGCGCATGACCTTTTCGAGGTCTTCCGACTTCTTGACCAGGCCGACGGCGAGGTCTTCCAGCGAGGACTGCCGCTCCAGCGTGTGCTCGAGATTGCTCTGCGCGGAGCTCAGCAGGTCCGAGGCGCTCGACAGCAGACGGCTGTGCTCGTCGAACTTGGTCGCGATCGAGGCGACCTCGCGCAACGTCGCCGACGACAGATCGGTGAGCCGCGTCGTGTTGGAATCGACGAGACGCGCCGAGCTGGCAAAGGTCTGGGCTGCCTTTTCCGTGGTGGTGGCAAAGCTCTGCGTGCTGCCGGTGAGGCGTTCCTCTACATGGCCGAGATTGACGGCCGCCTGGTCGATCAGCTGGCCGAGCTGGGCGCTGGAGGTGGTCATGCGGCCGATGAGGTCGGCAACGCTGTCGGCCAGCGTCGAGCGCGCGCCCTCGACCGCCGAAAGCGTCTCGGCGGTGCGGCTGGCAAGCGCGTTGACGAGATTTGCGTTTTCGCTGCGCAGCTTCTCGGCCGCCCGTTCGGTGACTTCTTCCATGCTCCTCTGAAGTTCCGAGCCGCCCTGGGCGAAGCGCTCGACCAGGGGGCGCGCCGTCTCGTCGAGGATCCTCGACATTTCGGCGGAGCGCGCCGCGAGCATGGTGTTGAGCTCGCGGGTGTTGGCGCCGATGGTCTTTGCCGCCTCGTTGGTGCTCTGGCCGATATGCTGGCCGACCGCCGTGAAGGTTTCGGCGATGACGTTGGCGCGCGAGATGAGCTGCGCTTCGGCGCCGGAGACCTGCTCGTTGAGCTTCTGGCCCATCGTTTCGGCGGTGTAGGCGAGGCGGTTCTCGACGCTCGCCACTTGCTCCTCGACGCGGGCCGCCGCAGCAGCGGCGCTCGAGGCCAGCCGCTCGTCGGCACCGGCCAGCGCCTGCTCGATCTCGCGGGCGTGGACGGCAAGTTCCTGACCGGTCTGCCGGGCACGATCGGCGACGCGCTGCTCGGTGGTGGCGAACGCGCCGACAATGGTGTCGGCATGCTCGCCGATGGTCGAAGTGCTGCTGGCGATGCGCGACACCAGGCGGTTGTCCGCGTCGTCGAAGATGCGGGCAATTTCGGACGCCCGCGACGACAATGCTTCCGAACCCTCGGCAATGCGCGAGATCAGATGCTGGTCGGCGGCATCGAAGATGCGGCCGAGATCGGAGGCGCGTGCGGCCAGCGCTTCGGCCGATTCGGTGATGCGCATGCCCAGCCGCTCGTCGGCGCCCTCGAAGTTGCGCAGGATGTCGCCGGCGCGCGCGGCAAGCGACTGCGCCGTTTCGACTGCCCGAGCGACCAGCTTCTGGTCCGCGGCGTCGAAAGTGCCGGCGATCTCGCCAGCGCGCGCGGCCAGCTTGTCGGCGGTTTCCTCGGCGCGGGCCATGAGCGCGTTGGACGCATCGTCGGCGCGGGCCATCAGCATGCTGGAGGTGTCCTGGGCGCGCTCGTGCAGGCGGCGGTCGGCCTGCTCGAAGGCGTTGGCAATGTCTTCGGCCCTGGCGAGCAGCGCGGCCGAGGTCTGCTCGGCGCGTTCGGCGATCTTGCGGTCGGCGTCGCTGAAGGCGGCTCCGGCCTGCTCGTGCAGCGCGCTGGTGACTTCCATCACCTTGTCGCGCAGCGCGCCGGCAACGAAGACGGCGGTCTTTTCGAGAACGCCGCGGACATTGTCGACGCCGGTCGAGAGCGCACGCTCCATGGTGCTGGCGCGCTCTTCGATGATGCCGGTCTGGCGGCTGAAGGCCTGCTCTATCTTCTCGACATCGGCCGAGATCGCCGCCGAGATGTCGCCGCTTTTGGCGGCGATCTGGTCGATGTGGCCGGACACCGAACGGTCGACGTCCTTGCGCGCTTCGGCGAGCTTGGCGAGATCCTCCTCGAGGGCGCGAGCTAGCGTGTTGCGGCCTTCGGACAGTTTGCCGACATGGCCGGCAATGACCTCGTCGATTTCGGAGCGGCTTTCGGCCAACTTCTGCAGGTCGGCTTCAAGAGCGCGCTTGAGGATATCGCGACCCTCGGCGAGCTTCTCGACCTGGCCGGAGACCAGCCCATCGAGACCGGCGCGGCTCTCGGCCAGTTTGGCAAGGTCGGCTTCCAGGGCACGCTTGAGGATGTCGCGGCCTTCGGCGAGCTTCTCGACCTGGCCGGCGACCAGGCCGTCGATGCTGGAGCGGCTTTCGGCCAGCTTGGCGAGGTCGTCCTCCAGGGCCTTGGACAGCATCGCGCGGTCTTGCGAGAGACTGTCGGCGTGGGTCTGCATGAGGCCGCTGGCATTGGCCATGTCGGCATCGAGGGCGCGTGACAGCTCGGCGCGGTGGTCGGTGATCTTCTGCGAATGATCGACGATGGCGCCCTGGATGGTGTTGAGGTCCGCTTCCAAGGCCCGCTTGAGGATATCGCGGCCTTCGGCGAGCTTCTCGACCTGGCCGGCGACCAGGCCGTCGATCGAGGAGCGGCTCTCGGCGAGCTTCGCCAGATCGTCTTCGAGCGACTTCGACAGCACCGAACGATCCTGCACAAGCCGGTTCTGGTGATCGGATATCGCGCTGCCGACAGTCTGCAGGTCGGCCTCCAGGGCCTTCGACAGTTGAGCGCGCTCTTCCACCAACTTGTCGGAGTGTCCCGCAATGGCGCCCTTGATCGTGTTGAGGTCTGCTTCGAGCGCGCGCTTGAGGATGTCGCGGCCTTCGGCGAGCTTCTCGACCTGGCCGGCGACCAGGCCGTCGATCGACGCGCGGCTCTCGGCGAGCTTGGCAAGGTCGGCCTCCAGCGTCTGCGACAGCAGGCTGCGGTCGTCCGCGAGCTTGCCGGCGTGACTGTCGATCAGGTCGCGGATGCCGCCGAGGTCGCTCTCCAGGGCGCGGCTGAGCTCGCCCCGATCCTCGGCGAGCTTGGTCGAATGGGTCTCGATCAGGCTCCTGATGCCGACGATGTCGGTCTCGAGCGCCTTGGCAAGCACCGCACGCCCTTCGGCGATCTTCTCGACCTGGCCGGCGACGAGGCCGTCGATCGAGGCGCGGCTGTCCGCCAGCTTGCCGAGATCGGCTTCCAGCGCACGCGCCAGAATGTTGCGGCCCTCGGCCAGCTTGCCAACATGGCCAGCGACCATTTCATCAATCATCGTGCGGGCTTGCACGAGTTTGCCCGAGTCTTCGTTCAATGCCTGGGAGAGGCGGTTGCGACCCTCTTCGAGCTGCTCGAGATGGCTGCCCAGCGAAGCGTCGATGGCGGCGCGCGATTCGTTGACCTTGCGCAGGTCCTCTTCCAGGGCGCGCGAGATCAGATTGCGGCCTTCCGCCAGCTTCTGCACCTGGTCGGTGACCGCGGCATCGATTGCCGCGCGGCCCTCGGCAAATTTCGCCAGATCCTCCTGCATGGCGGCAGCCATGCGGTCGCGGCTCTCGGAAAGCTTGAGGCTGTGGTTCTCGACCGCCTCCTCGATGCCGACGCGGGCATCGGCCAGCCGTTGGATGTCGGCGTCGAAGGAACGCGACACGACGTGGCGGGCGGCCTCCATGCGTCCGGCGAAATCGGTGGCGCGGGCTTCGAGCATGGACGAGGTCGACGAGATGATGTCGGCCATATCCGCGCCGATCTGTGTCTTGCCCTGGTCGATCATCGCCGACAGCGTATCCTTGCTCTCGGCAAAGGTGTTGGCGATCTCGCGCGCACGTTCGACCAGAGTCTCGTTGATCTGGCGGGCACGCGCCTCGAGCGCGGCGTTGAGCTTCTGCGTGCCGGTATCGAGCGCCTCGGCACGGGTCTGGAACTCGCTGATCAACGCTTGGCCGCGCTCGGCCAGCGTCCGCTCGATGCCGTTGAGGCTCGCTTCGAATTCGGAGTTTAGCGTGCGCGCCGCTCCGCCGAGCAGCGAGACCATGCCGCTGGTGCGGTCGTCGAGCAGGTCTGTCAGCGAGCGGGTGAGGCCGTCGGTGGTGTCGGTCAGCTTGGCGATGCGGGTGTCGAGCAGGCTGGCGAAGGCTTCGCCGGAGGTCGACAGGCGGTCGGTGATCGAATCGAGCCGGGTTTCGACCGAATCGAAGATCGACGTCGAGCTTTCGTTGATGCGATCGATCAGCGTGTCGCCGGAATTGTTGATCGTCATCGACAGCTTGGTCGAGGCATTGAGGATCGAGTCGCGAATGATGTCGCTGGCGGCGCCGATCTCGTCCCGCAGCGTCTCATGGGCGCCATGGATCGAAGCGCGCACGCGTTCGGCATGGGTGACAACCGCCTCGCGCTCGCTGCCGAGGCCGTCGACCAGCGAGCGGATGCGGGCCTCGTTCTCGGAATAGGAGCGCTCGATCTGGCTGACTTCGCTGTGGACGAGCGTTTCGAGCTCGACGGCGCGCGCCAGCGTGCGCTCGATGCCTTCGCCCATGGCCGCTACCTCGCGGCGAACGGCCTGGCCGATCATCATGACGCGGTCCTGGGCCAGGTTTTCCGGCTCGGCGAGGCGGAAGGCCACTTCGGTCATCGATTGCGCGGCAATGCGCATTTCTTGCGCGCGCCGGATCATCGCGGCGAATGCCCAGAACAGAATGACCGGGATGATCACCGCAACCGCCAGGCCGATCAGCTCGGGGCGGGCGAAGAACTGGTCGAAGGTGCGGATCTTCCAGATGCTCGGACCGAACAGAAGGTTGGCGAGGCCGCCGGCGCCTGCGATCCAGGCAATCGAAACGAACGCTACGACCCAGTAGACGGTGCTCGACGCACGCCGGTTGAGGCTTTGCAAAAGCGTCCGGTAATCCTTCTGGCGATCGTCATTGGCGGGCGTGAAACCGGCCGGCTGCGAACCGCGCGATTCGGCCGGGCGCAGCTCCGCCGGCTTTGACTGAGGCGTTGCCTTGGCGGCCTGAGGCTCATTTGCCGGCTCGATTCTCTGGCTGCGGCCTTCACGCGCCAATTCGTCCGCGGCCGCCGAAATCTGGGCCTCGAGATCTTCCATCGACGCCGCCATGTCGAGCCCGCCGTCGTCGCCGTTGAGGTCGAGGTCAAGCGCCTTTTCCAGTTCCGCGGCTACGTCGCTCTCGAGAGATTTGGTCGTCGTCGGTTTCTTAGCCATGCCTTCGCTACCCTGTACTAGCTGCCGCGGGACTTATGATTTTGGCCTGATTCTGGCTTGTCTGGTCCCAGACAGGAGGCTGAAAATGGACGTTCGTATCGTAATGACACACTGGGGTAAAGAAAACATGCATTCCGGGCGATACGTAAAACTTTAAATATAAGGTTAACGGAGGCGTGATTTGGGCTGCCTCCGTGACAACATTTTTCCCTGGCAACCGTTAACCCGATGGCGACGGGGATCGCCTATTTTTTTGGCGGCTGACCGCCTTTTGTAGGAGTTGCAGTGCGTATGCGTGGCGAAAGTGGAGTTGCGTTTTCCATGCCCGGCGGCGACGTGTCGGGGACGGCAGGTTCGCGACCTGTGGATTTGGCCCATCTTGCGCGGCAGACGATGGACGATCGCGCGCTCGAGCAGGAAGTGCTGGCGATGTTCGTGCAGCAGGCGCTTTCGGTGCGCGACAAGATCCTCGAAGCCGATGCCAAGGAGCGGGTGCTCCTGGCGCACAGCCTGAAGGGCTCGGCGTGCGGCATAGGGGCCTTTGCCGTCGCCGAATGCGCGGCAGTCATCGAAAAGCAGCCCGAGGACGCCCGCACCCTGAAAAAGCTTGGGGTGCTGATCGAGGAAGTGCGGGACTTCATCGCCGCCATCAGCCGCTGAAACCTCGTGCTTGAGAAGATTCGAGCGACGCGCTTCCAGCCCGCCGCCGCGCCTCGGCGCCGGCGAACAGCCACCTTCTGAAAAACGCCATTTGGTGGCGTTTTCCCGCCGCAGTTGACTTGTGCGGTGGAGTGATTATCTCCGCTGCGACTCCCTCAGGTGACCAATGACCAAGCTGACTTACATCGCCCATGACGGGACCCAATTCGACGTGGAAGCCGAAAACGGCTCGACCGTCATGGAAAACGCGATCCGCAACGCGGTGCCCGGCATCGAGGCGGAATGCGGCGGCGCATGCGCCTGCGCGACCTGCCATGTCTATGTCGACGAGGCTTGGACGGCCGAAGTCGGCGAGCCGGAGGCGATGGAGGAGGATATGCTGGATTTCGCCTACGAGGTCCGGCCGAACTCGCGCCTGTCCTGCCAAATCAAGGTGCGCGACGCGCTCGACGGGCTCGTCGTCCGGGTGCCCGAACGCCAGGGCTGAACCAACTCTGCATTTTCCAATTTTGCCGGTGGCTGCTTGGCAGCAGGCCAATGCTCATGCAGTGTCGCGCCAGTTTGGCACAAGGCGCATCGTATGACCGATACAATCAAGACTGACGCACTTATTGTCGGGGCCGGGCCGGTCGGCCTGTTCGCCGTATTCGAGCTCGGGCTCTTCGATATGAAGTGCCATCTCATCGACATCCTCGACCGTCCCGGCGGGCAATGCGCCGAGCTCTATCCGGAAAAGCCGATCTACGACATTCCCGGCTGGCCATTGATCACTGCCCAGGGCCTGGTCGACAAGCTGCTTGAGCAGATCCACCCCTTTAGGCCCGACTTCACCTTCAACCGTATGGTCTCCAGCCTCGAAAAGCTCGAGGATGGCAGCTTTCGCATCACCACCGACGAAGGCGAGATATTCGAGGCCAAGGTGGTGGTGATCGCCGCTGGCGGCGGTTCGTTCCAGCCCAAGCGCCCGCCCATCCCGGGCATCGAGGCCTATGAAGGCAAGAGCGTCTTCTATTCGGTCCGGCGCATGGAGGAATTTCGCGGCCATGATCTGGTCATCGTCGGCGGCGGCGATTCGGCGCTCGATTGGACGCTCAACCTGCAGCCGATCGCCAAAAGCGTGACGCTCGTCCACCGGCGCCCGGAGTTCCGGGCCGCACCCGACAGCGTCAACAAGATGTATGCCATGCAGGAGATGAAAGAGCTGGAATTCCTGGTCGGTCAGGTGAGCGGCCTCGCCGGGGCCGACGGCCAGTTGTCATCCGCGACCATCAAGGGCGGTCCGGACGGCGATGTCGAGGTGCCTTGCACCCGCATGCTGCCGTTCTTCGGCCTCACCATGAAGCTCGGGCCGATCGCCGAATGGGGGCTGAACCTGCACGAGAACCTGATCCCGGTCGACACCCAGAAGTTCCAGACGTCGGTTCCCGGCATCTTCGCCGTCGGCGACATCAACTGGTATCCGGGCAAGCTGAAGCTGATCCTGTCAGGCTTCCACGAGGTCGCCCTGATGGCGCAGGCGGCCAAACGCATCGTCAGCCCCGGCGAGCGCATCGTCTTCCAGTACACGACCTCGTCGACCAGCCTGCAGAAGAAGCTCGGCGTCCACGATTGATGCCGTCATTCGGCGAGCACGGGCGCGGCCTGCTCGTCCTTGCCGCGCAGCGGCTTTTCCGGCATCAGCGCCAGCGCGATCAATGCCAGGACGAGCGTGATGCCGGCGGTGAGGAAGATCATCACGAACGGCATCGCAGATGTCAGCTCGATATGCGTCTGCGAGCCCTCGGCTGAGAGCGGCAGGCCGTAGCCGAGCGCGACGGCCCCGAGCAGGGCAACGCCAAGCGCGCCGCCCAGCGAACGCAGGAACGTCAGGACGCCGGTGGCGACGCCGAGATGGGCGCGATCGACCGCGTTCTGGACCGAGACGGTGCTGACCGGGAAGGTCGTGCCGCTGCCCAGGCCGATGAGGGTCGTCAGGATTTCGACTTCGAGCAGCGAGGCTTGTCCCGCGATGGCGCTGAGCACGCCGATGCAGACGATCGCCAAGATGACGCCGACCATGGCGATGCGCTTGTAATGAACGAAGCGCGGAATCATGCGGCCGCTGAATGTGGCGCCGGCGACGGTGCCGAGCAGGAGACCGAGCATGGCGGTGCCGGATTCGCTGACCGAGAGCCCGACGACCGACTGCAGATAGACCGGCAGGTAGACCGAGGCGCCGATGTTTGCCGCCTGCAGCAGGAACATCGACAGCGTGCCGGCGAGCACGATCGGATTGCCCAGCACTTCGAGTGAGATCAGCGGCTCGCTGGCCCTCATTAGCCGCAGCGCGAACAGCGCCCAGAACACGGCCGAGCAGGCCACCAGCCCGAGGATTTCCGATGAGAACCACGGATAGGTGCTGCCGCCCCAGTTGAGCGCCAGGAGCAGCAGCGCCGTGGCGATCACCAGAAGCACCGCGCCCAGCCCGTCGATGCGGTGGTGCTTGGCCGCGATCGGCAGCTTCTTCAGCGGATTGTTGATGATCGCCATCGCCAGGAAGCCGATCGGCAGGTTGATCCAGAAGATCAGCGACCAGTGCAGGTGCTCTGCGAAGATACCGCCAAGCAGCGGACCCGCGACGCTGGCGACCGCCCAGGTGCCGGCTATCCAGGCGGCGTAGCGTGCCCGCTCGCGCGGCGGCACGAGATCGCCAATGACGGTTTGCGTCAGCGCGAACAAGCCGCCGCCACCCGCGCCCTGGATCGCCCGGCCGATGACCAGCACCAGCATGTTGGGGGCCAGAGCGCTGACCAGCGATCCCAGGAGAAAGATCAAAATAGCGGCGTAGATGACCGGCCGACGGCCATAGACGTCGGAAATCTTGCCGTAGAGCGGCGCCATCGCGGTGGCCGTCAGCAGATAGCCGGTGACGATCCAGGGCAGGTATTCGGCATGGCCGAGCGCGCGCGCGATGGTCGGCAGAGCAGGGGCGACGATGGTCTGGTCAAGCGCCGCCAAAAGCATCGACAAGAGAACGCCGCCGATGATGGCGTTCTTCTCGCTCTCGGTGATCGAAGGCGAGGCGGTTGTCGCCATCGTCGTGCGATTGTCGACGGTCTGGTCCATGCGTCGTTCTTTCAAAACAAAGGCTGGCTTTCAAAAAAGGCTGGCTTTCAAAACAGTGGCTGGCTCTCAAAGGCTGGCGCGCAGTCCGCACGAAGCTGCCGATGCGGGGCGACTTCCGCCTGTCGTTGGTGGTCTCGTGTTTCCAAAGCCCGCCGGACGGCGAACCCGATACATGTCGTTCGATATAGGCCGTTTTCGACCGCCGCTCGAAAGTTTTTCGAATCTGGCACTACGTTTCCGTGGAAGTGGCCTTCGCAGCCAGCACCCCACTCCACGGTCAAGCCGGCGGCAACTGGCCGCTTTGGATGCGCTGCATCCGGTAGCGCAGGAGCCGGATGATCCGGCTTTCGAAGTTGACGCTTTCGACGCGGTCGAACTGCACCTGGGCGCGATCGTGCTTGGCGAGGACGGCGGCCGAGATTTCGGCGGCCTTCGCCTTCGCCGCTTCGCAGGTTTTTTGCGGATAAGTCGCCTTCAGCGCGTCCTCGAGTTCGCGCGCGTGATTCTTGGCGATCTCGACGTGGCGCTCCTCATGGCGCTTGATGTCGGCCGACAGCGTGTCCCAGAACAGCCTGACGTCCGGACCGGCCTTGCGCGACCGCCGCCATTCCGGGAGGATCACCTTGACCTTCACGGTTACCTGCGCGTTCGCGATACGGCAGGAATTCGCCGTCTGCGCGTAGCTGGCGCGGGTGGTGAAGGCCATCTGCGTTGCGCCCGGATGTCTGGAGCCGGTGCTCTTCACCTCCGGGCCGTTTTTCGTCAGCTGGTTTTCGATATCGCCCAACGTGCGGCCGCCAACGCTGAAATAGCTGTATGTCTTGACCAGACTGGCCGCGCCGGCCGGCATGGCGGCGAGCGAAAGCATCAGGGCGCAGAGCAGGGAGCGGTTCATCATGTTGCCTCTTCTCGCACCTTGCTTTACGGCCGTTGCCGGCGCAACGGAATTGATTTCGCGCGGATCACAGATGGTTGATGGACAATGACGACAAGGCGATGGCAGCTCGCGCATGGACGCCATCTCGACCTCGGCCCGAAGGCGGTCGTCGTCGGCATCCTCAACGTCACGCCGGATAGTTTTTCCGACGGTGGATTGTTCATCGCGCCGGAGAAAGCGATAGCCCAGGCGCGCCGCATGACCGAAGAGGGGGCGGCCGTCATCGATGTCGGCGGGGAATCGACGCGGCCGGGTTTTGCCCCGATCACCGCAGAGGAAGAACAGGCGCGGGTGCTGCCGGTGATTGAGGCGCTCGCGGCATCGGGCGCGGCGCTGATTTCGGTCGACACCTATCGCGAGGATACCGCGCGGCGTGCCGTTGCTGCCGGCGCGCATATCGTCAACGATGTCTGGGGCCTGCAGCGCGAACCCGGCATCGCGCGCGTCGCGGCCGAGACCGGCGCGGGGCTGATCATCATGCACACCGGACGCGAACGGCAGAAGCTGCCGGACGCGATCGAGGACCAGTTCCGGTTCCTGCGCAAGTCGTTGGAGATCGCGCGCGAAAGCGGCGTCGCCGACGGACAGATCGTGCTCGACGCCGGCTTCGGCTTCGCCAAGGAAACGACGGAGGAAAACCTCGACCTGATGGCACGGTTCTCCGAGCTTCAGGCGCTTGGCTTTCCGCTGATGGCGGGGACGTCGCGAAAGCGCTTCATCGGCGCCGTCACTGGGCGCGAGCCTGCCGAGCGAGCGGCCGGCACCGCGGCCGCCAGCGTCATCCTGCGGCTCAAAGGAGCCGATCTTTTTCGCGTGCACGATGTCGCAATCAACGTGGATGCGCTGGCGGTGGCCGATGCTATGCTGGCGCGCGAAACCGACCTTCCGCCCGGACGCTGAGCATGTATGTCATCCGCATGAAGAACTGCGCCTTCTTTGCCCGGCACGGCGTGCTGGACGAGGAGGAGACGCTTGGCCAGCGTTTCTATATCGACGCCGAACTCACCGTCGAGCCCAGCCGCCCGCTGGAGGAAGACTCCATCGAGGACACCGTCAACTACGGCGTCGCCTTTGCGGTCATCGAGAAGATCGTCACCGGGCATAGGCGTTTCCTGATCGAGGCGCTGGCGCTGGAAGTGGCGAAGGCGCTGGCGGCGCGGTTTCCGCAGATCAGGAAAGCCGAGATCACGGTGCGCAAGCCGAACGCCCCGGTGCCGGGCGTGCTCGATCATGTCGAGGTGACCGTTGTCTGGCCCCAATAGCGCCGTCTACCTCAGTCTCGGCGGCAATCTCGGCGATCCGGCGAAATCCATGGCCGCGGCGCTGCGCATGCTTGACGGCGACGACAGGACGCGCGTCACGGCCGTCTCCTCGCTCTACCGCACGCCGCCCTGGGGCAAGCTCGACCAGCCGGATTTCCTCAACGCAGCGGCCGCGATCGAAACGGCGCTGTCGCCGCGCGCCTTGCTCGATCTTTGCCTGGACGTCGAAAAGCGGTTGAAGCGGGTGCGCGAGGAGCGCTGGGGGCCGCGCCTGATCGACATCGATGTCCTGGTGTTCGGCGACCGGGTGATCCACGAGACCGGTCTCGAAGTGCCGCATCCGCGCATGCTGGAGCGGGCCTTCGTGCTGGCGCCGCTGGCCGAAATTGCGCCCGACCTCGCAGTCGGCGGCAAAAGCGTGTCGGAACGGCTCGGCGCTGTCGACGCATCGGGGATAGAGCGGCTGCCGTCGGGCCGGGAATGGTGGCTCGGCTGAGCCGTAGTTTTCACGCAATTCCGGACGGAAAACCGTTACACACGTTTCCTGGAATTGCTCCGGCTGTCAGCCGGAGAAGCCGCCGCCGTCGAGAAATACCTTTTCCTCGGGCGTCGTCTCGCGGCCAAGCATCCGGTTTCGGTGCGGAAAGCGGCCGAAGCGCTGAATGATCTCCAGGTGCTCCTTGGCGTATTTGAGATAGTCCGGCGCCCGCGCAGCGGTGAGCTCCACCGACCGCTCCTGGTCCGCGAGCAATTCCGAATGCTCGAAGGGTAGATAAAGGAAGACGCGGAGCGCTTCTTCTAGGGCCAGATCCTGGCCGGCGGCGATCGCCCTGTCGGCGAAATACCTCGCCAGCGGATCGGTCGCATACATATGTCCGGTACCGCGGAAGCAGTTGCGCGGGAACTGGTCGAGCAGGATCATCAGCGCCAGCGATCCTTCGGCATGCGCGTTCCAGTCGTCGCATTCGCGCCGGGCGGCGGCATGGTGCAATTCCAGAAAGCGGTTGCGGAAATCCGCGTCGAACGCGTCGTTCTTCTCGAACCAGGCGTCTTCGCCGGCATCGCGCCAGAATTTGGTGACGGAAAGCGCTCGCGCGTCGAGCACTGCCATGCGTTACCCCATCAGCTCTTCGTTTCTGCCTTGTTCAGCACGCCGGCCGTCTCTTCATTCAGCGCCCGGCCGGCGTGGCGGGGCTGTGTCAGCGGCGTCGGGATCGGCGTGCCGATATTACCCTTCAGGAAGCGCTGGCCGGCGCGCACGCCCTCGGCCAATTGCGTTTCAAAGCGGGCTTCGTCGCGGCGGCGAACATCTTCGATGACATCGGCGACCTCTTCCGGGTCGACGCCCAGCGCCTCCAGCGCCGAGCCGCCGAGGACCAACGCCGATTCGAAGGTCTCGCGCAGCTGATAGTCGACGCCGGCGCGCACAAGCTGCAGCGCGGTGCCGCGGTCGAAGGCGCGCGCCAGGATGGTGACCAGCGGGAACTCGGCCTTGATCAGCTTCGCGATGCGCACGGCGGCGTCCGGCTTGTCGACGCAGATCAGCACGGCGCGCGCCCGGCCGGCGCCGGCGGCATGCAGGATGTCGAGCCGCGTGCCGTCACCGTAATAGACCTTGAAGCCGAAATCGGCCGCCGCCTGGATCATCTCGACCTCGTTGTCGATGATCGAGACGTCGAGGCCGCGCAAAAGCAACGGCTGGCTGGCGATCTGGCCGAAGCGGCCGAAGCCGATGATCAGCACGCTGCCGGTGAGGCCGTCGGCAATGTCGACGCCTTCGAGCGATTGCTCGTCGCGTGGCGTGAGATAGCGCAGCGCCGCGATTGCCAAGGGCGTCAGCACCATGGAGATGATGACGATGGCGGTCAGCGTGGCATTGGCCTGCCCGTCGATGATGCCGACCGCGGCCGCCGAGGAATAGAGCACGAAGGCGAATTCGCCGCCTTGCGCCATGAAGACGGCGCGTTCGAGCGCCTCGCGGTGGCCGCTCTTGAGCATGCGCGCGACGATATAGATGCCGAGCGCCTTCATGGTCATGTAGGCGACGACATAGATGGCGACGAGCCGCCAGTTCTGGGCGACGACGCCGAGATCGAGCGACATGCCGACGGCGAGGAAGAACAGGCCGAGCAGGATGCCGCGGAACGGCTCGATGTCGGCTTCGAGCTGGTGGCGGAAGGTCGATTCGGAGAGCAGCACGCCGGCGAGGAAGGCGCCCATCGCCATCGACAGGCCGGAAAGCTGCATGGCTAAAGCCGATCCAAGCACCACGAGCAGCGCTGCAGCCGTCATCACCTCACGGGCGCGGGCATCGGCCAGGATGCGGAAGAGCGGGTTGAGCAGATAGCGTCCCGCCACAACCAGCCCGACGATCGCCGCGACGCCGATGCCGACCTCGGTCAACCGTTCGGACAGGCTGGTATCAGCTCCGCCTGGCGCAAGGAACGCGACCAGCGCCAGAAGCGGCACGATCATCAGGTCTTCGAGCAGAAGGATCGAGACGATGCGCTGGCCCTTGGGCGTGGCGATCTCGCCGCGCTCCTCGAGCAGCTGCATGACGATCGCCGTCGATGTCAGCACGAAGCCGGCGCCGGCGACGAAGGATTGCGCGATCGGAAAGCCTCCGGCCAGCCCGACGAGCGTCAAGAGAACGGCGCAGACGCCGACTTGCAGCGCGCCGAGGCCGAAGATCTCGCGGCGCAGGCCCCAGAGCCGAGACGGCTGCATTTCCAGGCCGATGATGAACAGGAACATGACGACGCCGAGCTCGGCGACGTGAAGGATGGCTTCCGATTCGGAAAAGACGCGAAGGCCGAACGGCCCGATGACCACGCCGGCGGCAAGGTAACCGAGGATGGAACCCAGCCCCATACGCTTGAAGATCGGCACGGCGACCACGCCGGCAGCAAGCAGCGCCACTACCTGTACGAGATCGCTGCTCGATGCTTCAGCCGCCATGCCTGTCGTCCCGTTGTCTCGAAGCACTCCTTGCATGCAGGGTGACCGAGAGGCAAGGGCGGCGAGCCTGGCAGGAAGAGCAGGGCTTTTAGTGGGAAAAGACGACGGCCCCAGGCAAAGTCCTGTTGCAGCTTCGTTACACAAGTTTACGCGGCCCGGTCGTTGCGTGTCGCCACAATCAGAGGTTAAGGCACGGTCGGCTTTGGCCATTGGGCTTCGGCCATTGGAAGGCAGCGGTGATGGGCCGCTGCCTTTTTTGAGGAGATGACTGACATGAAGAACTTTTTGCTCGTTGCCGTTGGTGTTGCGGCGCTGGCCGGCTCAGCCTGTTCGAAGGGACCGGAGTGCACGCAGGAGATCGCCGCCAAGAAGGCGCAGGACATGGCCGCCGCGCTTCAGGAAGCGGTCACCAAGGATCCGAGCAAGGCGGCCGACCTGACGGCCAAGGTGCAGGCCGTGACAACGAAATATCAGAGCGCCACGACGCTGGACGAAGCCTGCAAGGCCTATGACGAAGTAACCGCCGCCATCAAGGGTTGAGCGACGTCAAAACGAAAGAAGGCGGTAGCCAGGTGGCTACCGCCTTTTGTTTACCCGGCTGACCTCGCTTGCTCTAGTTTTTGGCGATGGAGCCGACCTCGACCGCGTCGATCCGCTTCAGGCTCATGCCGATGACCGGCACCAGCTGCTTGTTGACACGCACGGCGACCGTCACGGTCATCGAATTGTCGCCGGGGATACGGGCCTGCATGACGCCGTTCAACTGGTTGCGGTTGATGGTGAAGACCACCTTCTGGGCATCGACGACGTTGCCGCCGATAATGTCGAGTCCGTTGCCGGCGGAGCCGCCCATAAAGTTGCCTTTGTAACCCTCGCGGCCCTTGCGTTCGACGGTCGCGGACATCTTCTGGGTGAAGACGCCGACCCGGCAATCGCCGTCCAGCGTCATGCCGAGCTTGCCGTCCGGCGTGGAGCCGTTCAAATTGCAGGTGAATTTCGTGCCCTTGTATTTGCCGGCGATGATTTCGCCAGGGCCGACCCATTTGCCTTCGACCGAGCGGAAAAACTGCTTGTCAGGCTCTGCGCCAAAGGCCCTTTCGGCAAAGCCAAGCGGCACGGCGACCGCGGCGGTTGCGGCCATGACGCAGGACAAGAGTACGCTTTTCATAGACAACACCCGGCACGAACGAGTCTGCTGTTGGAACCAGAGTGACCATGAAGAAGATTGGTTAATGCTTCGTCACTGGCGGCCGTTTGCGCATTTACCTTACCGCTCGGCCTTATTGTTCGCTTTGGCTCTCCTTTCGCGTCGCGAACGAAGTCAACGCCGAGAGGAAATCGCCTAGCCCCGGTCGCTTTGCCGCGATGAACGGCAGCGGGCGCGTCGTTTCCATCGCCGCAATGCCGATGCGCGCGGTCATCATGCCGTTGACCACGCCTTCGCCAAGCTTCGCGGAGAGTTTCGCGGCCAAGCCATGGCCGACGATCTGCTGCACGAAACTGTCGCCGACGGCGATCGAACCGGTCACCGCCAGATGGGCGAGCACACCGCGCGCCAGCCGGAAGAAGCCGAGCGTGCCGGGGCGGCCGCCATAGAGTTCCGAAAGGCGCCGGATCAGCCTGCCGGCCTCGAACACGACATAGGCGACGTCGACGAGCGCGCGCGGGCTGACCGCCGTCACCAGCGAGACGCGCTTTGCGGCCTCGAGGATCATCGTCTTGGCACGGGCGTCGAGCGGCGACAGGATCTCGGTTTCGGCGAGCCGCACCAGATTGCCACCGTCGATGATCTCGCCGCGCAGTTCGGCAAGCGAGCGCCGGCCGGCCGCGGTCTCGGGTTTTGCGGCGACGAAAGCGGAAAGCTCGTCGACCAATGCGCGCGCGGCCTTGGGATCATCGCGTGCTACCGCATCCAAGGCCCGCCGCTGCAGCTTCTCGACTTCGGCGAGGCGCGCTATTGCCAGGAATTCGCGCATGAGGATGACGAGCAGCGACAAAAGCGCGATCGCCGCCATGCCGGCCGCCAGCCAGCCCAGCCATTCGGCGCGCTGGAACAGGTCGCGGATGAGCTGGTCCGTCCACAGGCCGACAGCGAGCGAGACCAGCACGCCGAAGGCGCCGAAGAACAGACGGGCGAGCAGCGAGCGTTTCCTTGGGGCGGTCGCCGGAGGCGGCGCGGCCTGCTCGATGTCCGGTTCGTCGAAGACGTCGATTTCCGAAGGAATGACGACCGCGACGTCTGACCGGGCGGCCTGCGGCTTGCGCGCGGGCCGTTCGTCGGCGCGCTGCTTCCGCGGCGCCTCCTGCCTCGGCGCTGGCTCGGGCTCGATGCGGAAGGCCGCCGGTTTGCGGGTCATGCCAGGTGATCTCCGATCAGGAACTGCAGCGCGCGGTCGAGCCGGATATGCGGCAACGAGAGCGTGACGCCTTCGGCCGTGCGTTCGAGCTTGGGCGGACGGAAACGCACGAAGCGGATCGCCGGTTCATTGTTTTCCGCCTGCGGCCCGGAAACATCGAACACTGCATCGACTTTTTCCGGCAAGTCGCCGGGAAATATGGCTGTTTCGGTTTTGCCGTCGAATGTATCGCCGTTGATCTGCTCGCCTTTCAATGGTGTGCCGATGATGACCGGCAATGTCTCGCGGCCTTGCTTGACCGTGCCCTCGCGGGTCGACCGGATAGCGGCCATGGCGGCCACATCGACGGCGGCGCCGCTGAAATTCGCCCGCGCCACCGCCCGATCGGCCAGCCTGCGCACGATCGCCTGCAGCCGGTCGTGGCTCTCATGGTGCAACTGGTCGGCCTTGGTCGCCGCCACCAGGATGCGGTCGATGCGTCTGGAAAACAGGTCGGTGACGAAATTGCCGCGCCCTGGCCGGAAACAGGAGAGGATTTCGGTGACGGCCCGCTCCAGATCGGCCATAGCGGCCGGGCCGGCGTTGAGCGCCTGCATGGCATCGATCAGCACGATCTGACGGTCGAGGCGGGCGATGTGCTCGCGAAAGAACGGTTTTACGACATGCGTCTTATAGGCCTCGAAGCGGCGCTCCATCATCGCTTGTACCGATCCGGAACGGGGGCGTCGCTCCGACAGCTTCACCAGCGGCGCAAAGGTGAGCGCCGGCGAGCCTTCGAGATCGCCCGGCATCAGGAAACGGCCGGGCGGCAGCGTCGAAAGCGCGCGTTCGTCGAGCTTGCAGGCCTTGAGGTAGGCGGTGAAGCTTTCGGCGAGACGGCGCGCCGTCATCTCGTCGGCGTCGGCATCCGGATCGATGGTCGAAGCCAGCTCCCGCCAGGCTTGCGATAGATCGGAGCGCGCGGGCAAGGCCGCAAGTTCGACCGCTTCGCGGGAGAAATCGGCGAAGGATTTGCCGAGCAGCGGCAGGTCAAGCAGCCATTCGCCGGGATAGTCGACAATGTCGACCGACAGTTTTCCGGCCGAAAACAGCCGGTTCCAGCCGGAGGCCGACTCGTACTCGATGGTGAGCCTCAGCTCGGAAATGGCGCGCGTCGAATCCGGCCAGACGCGGTGGTCGACCAGGGCCGCGACATGGTCCTCGTACTGGAAGCGCGGGACGGCGTCGTCCGGCTGCTCCTCGAGGAAGGCGCGGGCGATGCGGCCCGATTTCTGCGCTTCGAACAGCGGCAGCCGCCCGCCATGGATAAGGTTGTGCACGAGAGCGGAAATGAACACTGTCTTGCCGGCGCGGGAAAGACCGGTGACACCCAGTCGCAGCGATGGAGCGAAGAGCCCGGCGGCACGGCCCGACAGCGTGTCGAGCGCAATCCTTGCCTCGTCGGTGAAAGTGGTCAGCGATGATGCCAAATCTGCCTCTGGGTCGCCCGTCAGGGCCCGATATAGGCCTTGGGCAAGGCGTTTGAAATGGTGTCAGAGATCGGCGGGGGTGAGAAAGGCTTCGAGATAGCCGTTGCCTTGACCCGCCTCACCGAGGCTGCCGGGAAAACGCACGACGGCGAGGCCGGAGGTGGGAAAGCCGTGGTTGAGCATGCCGCGCGCGGTCTCGTCGCCGTCGCCCGATACCGCCATGGCGAGGTCCTCCGTCATCGGATTGTGGCCGATGACCAGCAATGAGCCGGTCCCGCCATTCCGGCGGATGATTTCGAGGTAGCCGGCGGCATCCTCGCTGTAGAGCGTGTCGAAGAACAGCACCCGGCCGGTGTCGGTACGGCCCGCGAGGCCTTCCAGCGTCTGCCGCGCCCGCTTAGCGTTGGAGCAGAGCGTGACGTCCGGCACATAGTTGCGGGCCCGCATGGCGTCGCCCATCGCCTCGGCGTCGGCCATGCCCGATTCGTCGAGCGGGCGATCGAAATCGCGCACGCCCGGCAGCGCCCACCCGGCTTTCGCATGCCTCAACAGGCAGAGTCTGCTCACTCGATTCCCCTCGACTGGCGCCAAGCAACGAAAATCTGTCCAAAGCGTTATGGGATTAGCCAGGAAATCCCTCTACGCACAATGGCTGACACCGCACAAGCGCAACGAATCATGCAGGAATTCGGCCGTGCCCTTATTGCGAAAGGCCTCGTCTGTGCTTGCCTGCCCGACATTAACAATTGCGTGAAACCGTCGCCGATTGCGCTTGTGCAGCCTTCGGTCCGCGAATATATAGGCGCCAAATTTGGGGTTGTTGGGTGAGTCGAATGAACGATATCGCTACCGCCGATTACGTACCCTCCGAAGACGAGCCGTTCATGAACGAACGGCAGAAATCTTACTTCCGCATGAAGCTTGTCACATGGAAGAACGATATCCTTCGCGAGGCGCGTGAAACTCTCGAAATCCTTCAGCAAGAAAACGCCAATCACCCAGATCTGGCTGACCGCGCCTCTTCCGAAACCGACCGAGCCATCGAACTGCGCGCCCGCGATCGCCAGCGCAAGCTCATCTCGAAAATCGATTCCGCGCTGCAGCGCATCGACGAAGGCACGTACGGCTATTGCGAGGAAACCGGCGAGCCGATCGCGCTGAAGCGGCTCGACGCCCGCCCGATCGCGACGCTGTCGATCGAGGCGCAGGAGCGCCATGAGCGCCGCGAGAAGGTCTACCGCGACGACTGATGCGGGTAGGCAGGCAAGGATTGAAGAATGGCCGGGTTTCCCGGCCATTCTTTTTGGGCAGTCTTGCGCCGGCTGCAGATAGGCGCCGCCTGCAGCCGTCCGCTGTCTACTCGCTGAGGGCGCCCATGGTCAGGTTGACGGTGGTTCCCGTCATCCCGCTTGCCCGGTCCGAGGCCATGAAGGCGGCCATGTTGGCCACCTCGTCGAGCGCCATGACGCGCCTGGAGTGCGTGGTGCCGGCGAGATAGGCCTGGAACTGGTCCCAGTTCATGCCCGAGGCCTCTGCCTTGAGCTCGAAGAGGTTCCGCATCGTGCTGGTCCCAGGAATGCCGTGCGGCCGCAGGCTGACGACGCGAATGCCTTGCGGCGCAAGCTCGTAGGACAGGTCCCGGGTAAGCGCTTCCTTGGCGGCCTGCGCTGGTCCGTATCCGCCGTTCAGTGGCGTCCCGATCCGCGCGGGCAGGGCGGTAACGGTCATAATCACCCCGGCCTTGTTGGGGATCATGTGCCTGGCGGCTGCGCGCGCGGTCAGGAAGTAGGACGTCGTGTAGGCCACTATCGGCAACGAAAATTGGCCGACTTCGATTTTGACCAGCGGCACGCCCAATATAGCCGCATGCGCCACACCGACGGCGTTGAACGAGATGTCGATCCGACCTGCCTTCTCGACCACGGATTGGAGGTGTGTCTCCACGGCCTGTTCGTCGAGCGCATCGACTGCCGCCGCTTCGGCGGCACCGCCCGCCCAGACGATGTCTTTCACGGCGGCCTCGATGGGCGCTTGGTTGTGTCCGGCCAGAAAAACCTTGGCGCCCTCGCTTGCAAATGCGCGTGCGACGGCACCGCCGATTGCGCCGCCTGCGCCATAGATCACCGCGACCTTGTCCTTTAGCAACATGTCCTGTTCCTTTCGATTTTGCTTCCTGGCCGCTCGAACGCATCGGTGCGTTGGAGCCGTCCGCGGATAGAGACACCGCCGCATTGCAAAACTGGGCGCCGCCCATTTCACGCGATGGCCGGTGTCTAACGGGTGAAGCGATTACGAGACGCGGGAGAGCGATGATGAGTATGGCCGGTCTGATCGAGAAGGCCCGGGCAGGCGATGGCGAAGCGTTCCGGGAACTGATTGCCCCGCACCGGCGCGAGCTCCAGCTGCATTGCTACCGCATGCTCGGGTCCTTCCAGGATGCCGAGGACGCCCTTCAGGACACGCTGCTCTCGGCCTGGCAGGGTTTTCACGGTTTCGAAGGGCGCGCCTCCCTGCGCACATGGCTCTACCGGATTGCTACCAACCGCTGCCTCAACGCCCGACGCACCGCCAGCCGGCGGCCCGCCAAGGCGTGGGATATTCCCGGCGTCGAGCCGCCCGAGCCGACCGGGCTCGGCGAGGTCGTCTGGCTGGAGCCGTTTCCCGACAGCCTGCTCGACGGTGCTTTCAACGCGGCGCTCGGCCCGGATGCGCTCTACGAGCGGACGGAATCCATTTCGCTCGCCTTCGTCACCGCCATGCAAGTGCTGCCGCCGCGCCAACTCGCCGTGCTTATCCTGCGCGATGTTCTCGGTTTCGGTGCGAAGGAAGTTGCCGAAATGCTGGATTCCACTGTGGAATCGGCCAACAGCGCTCTCAAGCGAGCGCGCGCCGCCCTGCAGCGGCGGCCGCCGCCATCCGCGGGCCGCAAGCCGCCGCCTGCCGCCCATTCAGCGCGCGAGAGGGCGATCGTGGCGAAGTTCGTCGGAGCCTATGAAGCCGCGGATCTCGATACGCTGGTGACGCTGCTGACCGACGATGTGTTCATTTCGATGCCGCCGATGCCGCTCGAATATCAGGGGCGGGATCTCGTGGCTCGTTTCTGCGCCGGCATTTTCGGTGCGGAGCGCAGGTTCGACCTCGTGGCGACCAGGGCCAATGGCCAGCCGGCCTTCGGCGCCTATCTGCGCGGATCCGACGGCATCAGCCATGGGATCGGCCTCATCGTGCTGACCCTGTCCGGGGATCGGATCTGCGCCATGACCAGGTTCGAAAACAGCGTTTTGTCATGGTTCGACCTGCCACGGACGCTTCCGGGCCGATAAACCGCCGGCTGCCGGTCGTGTAGTAGCGGGTCAGCGTTTGTGGCTGGCAAGCTCGCCGAGAAGCTTGGTCATCTCGTCATCGAGCGAAGGCTTCGCCGCCGGCTTGCTGCTCGCCGGTTTGGGGTGCGCCTCCTCCAGCGATGCCTCGAGTTCGTGCATCAGCGTATCGTCGATCGAGTCGTTGGAGGGCGGCGGCGGGGCATGCCGGACACTACCATTCGGCGTTCCATAGGCAGGGAGCGGCATGACTTTCGCAGTCGGCTGGCTTGGGGCCATCGGCTTGGGCGCGGAGCTCACCGAGCTCACCGTGCGCGGACGCGCAGCCGGCTCGGTGGCTGGAGCAGGCGCCGACGCTGGAGATTGCCTCGCCGGTGCTGGCGCGGGCTGCGGCGCGCGCGGGCGCGGCGCGGCGGCCTGCTGCTGGCCGCTGTCGCCGGTCAGCGCAGGGCGGCGGGGTGCTGCCAGCCTTATGTCGCGTTCGACCACGACATCCGTCGGGCCGCCGATCAGGATCAGGTGCTCGATATCGTCGCGCCGCACCAGCACCAGCCGGCGGTGGCTGTCGACAGCGGTGGCGTCCATGACGGCGAGCCGCGTCTTGCGGTTCCTGCCGCCGGCGACGAAGGTGCCGAAAGTCAGGTTACGGACCACCTTGATGACGAGGAGGACGACGACAAGCAGGATAAGGGCCGCAAACGTCCATAGGATTGCAGCGACATAACCCGGACCCGCCACGCTATCCAGCCACTGCAGCATCGGTGCACCCAATCGCCTTCTTGAAGTGAGGCGACACTAGACCGTGGGGACTAGCGACCGCAAGTTCGCATCACGCATCGTGAACAGTTTGAAACATGAATCGTTGATTTTATCGGACATTTGCCGCCAGGGCCTTTTCCGCTACAGGAGAATGTGATTCAACCGGCCGTTCGCGGGTGTCGGGGCATCGGAATCACGAGCAGGGGGCACATGGCCAAGGAAGCGCGCGGCGATTTCTATCCGGTACCGATCGTCGACCAAAACACGCGTCCGGGTGCCGTCGCCAGGCTCATCGTCTTCATCGTCGTCTTGACCGGCGCTGCGGTCGTCTTCGGGTTGTTCCGCGAGCGCCTTGGCGATCCGTTCCTGCTCGGCATGCTTGGCGTGCTCGCCATGATCGGCGTCGGGTTTCTGTTCGCGACGGCGATCGGCTTCGTGCAGATCGCACCGCGCTCGACCGGCGACGAGCTGTCGAAAGCCTTCGTCGATTCGATGTCGCAAGGCCTCCTGGTCACCGACACCAAGGGTCGCGTCGTCTACGCCAACCGGGCTTATGCCGACATGACGGGTGCTGGCTCGGCTGCGGACCTCAAGACGGTCGAGGGGCTGCTTTCGGATGTCCCCGAGGCTTCGATGACCATCTACCGGCTGGCGTCCGGCCTGCGTGACGGCCAGGCTGGCGACGGCGAGTTCCGGCTGGCGCAGTCGATCAAGCCCGGCGCCGAGCCCGGCGCGCGCTGGTACCGCGCCCGCGCGCGTGCCTTCAACGTCCCGGGCCAGCGGCTGCCGATGCTTGCCTGGCAGATCGCCGACATCTCGCAGGAGCGGGCGGAGCAGGAGCGTTTCTTCCTCGACCTGCAAAAGGCGATAGACCATCTCGACCACGCGCCGGCCGGCTTCTTCTCGGCCGACCAGGAAGGCCGCGTCACCTATATCAACGCAACGCTTGCCGAATGGCTGGGCATCGACCTTGCCAGTTTCACTCCGGGCGCGGTGACGCTGCCGGAGATCGTCGCCGGCGACGGCATGGCGCTCGTCCGCTCGGTCAAGGCGGATCCCGGCAGCACGCGCAATGCCGTCATCGACCTCGATCTCACGACGATGAGCGGCCAGGCGCTGCCGGTCCGCTTCATGCACCGCGTCTCGGCGAGCCGCGAAGGGTTGAACGGGCCGACCCGCACCATCGTGCTCAACCGCACCCAGGGCGAGGACGCCTCCGCCGACCTGCGCGCCTCGGAGGTCCGCTTCACCCGCTTCTTCAACTCGACGCCGATGGCGATTGCCGGCGTCGATGCGAGCGGGCGCATCCTGCGCACCAACGCGCCGTTCCTGTCGCTGTTTTCGTCCGTCGTCGACCGCGACGCGGTCGACCGGCGCGTGCGCTTCGAGACCGTGGTGCACGAGCGTGACCGGCCGGCCTTCGCCGCCGCCTTCGAGAAGGCGCGGCAGAGCCAGGCCAATATCGAGCCGATCGACTCGCTGCTACCCGGCAATGACGAGCGCCATATCCGCTTCTACGTCAACGCCGTCGCCGACGGCGCCGGCGGCGAGGGAGCGGAAGAATCTGCTATCGTCTACGCTGTCGAAACCACCGAGCAGAAGGCGCTCGAAGGCCAGATGGCGCAGAGCCAGAAGATGCAGGCGGTCGGCCAGCTTGCCGGCGGCATCGCGCACGACTTCAACAACGTTCTCACCGCCATAATCATGGCGTCCGACCTTCTGCTCACCAACCACCGGCCGTCGGATCCCTCCTTCCCCGACATCATGAATATCAAGCAGAACGCCAACCGCGCCGCCTCGCTGGTCCGGCAGCTGCTCGCCTTCTCGCGCAAGCAGACCTTGCGGCCGGAAGTGCTCAACCTGACCGACGTCCTGGCCGATCTGCGGATGCTGCTTGCCCGCCTGGTCGGCAACGACATCAAGCTGAAGATCGACCATGGCCGGGATCTGTGGCCGGTCAAGGTCGATATCGGCCAGTTCGAGCAGGTGGTGGTCAATCTCGCCGTCAACGCGCGCGATGCGATGCCCGCCGGCGGCGACCTTACCGTGCGCACCCGCAACGTCATGGCCGAAGAGTGCAAATCCTTCGCCTATCGCGAGCTTACCCCGGCCGAGTATGTTCTCGTCGAGGTCGAGGATACCGGCAGCGGCATCGCGCCGGACGTGCTGAAGAAGATCTTCGAGCCCTTCTTCACCACCAAGGAGATCGGCAAGGGCACGGGCCTCGGCCTCTCGATGGTCTACGGCATCATCAAGCAGACCGGCGGCTTCATCTACTGCGATTCCGAGGTCGGCAAGGGGACGGTGTTCCGCATCTTCCTGCCGCGCCACATCGCGGAGATGAAGAAGGCGAGCGAGCCGGCGGACACCGCGGCGGTCGCCGCGGCACCGGCAAAGTCGGCCGACACCGCCAAGGACCTCTCCGGTTCGGCGACCGTGCTTCTGGTCGAGGACGAGGACGCCGTGCGCATGGGTGGTGTTAGGGCGCTGACCTCGCGCGGCTACACGGTCCACGAGGCGTCCTCCGGAGTCGAGGCGCTGGAGATCTTCGAGGCGCTCGGCGGCAAGGTCGACATCGTCGTGTCCGATGTTGTGATGCCGGAAATGGACGGCCCGACGCTGCTCGGCGAGTTGCGCAAACGGCAGCCGGACATCAAGTTCGTCTTCGTGTCCGGCTATGCCGAGGACGCCTTCGCCAAAAACCTGCCGGCCGACGCGCATTTCGGCTTCCTGCCCAAGCCGTTTTCGCTCAAGCAACTGGCGACGATCGTCAAGGATGTGCTGGAATCCTAAAATAGCTGCCGCTTGCACATTGGCGCGACCCTGCCATGATGGAGATCGGACGGGTCCTGTCATGGGGGTGATAGCGCGTGACGCCGCACATTGAGGCGGGCCGGGGGGATTATGCCGAAACCGTGCTGTTGCCGGGCGACCCCGAGCGCGCTCAATGGATGGCGGAAACTTTCCTGGAGACGCCGCGCTGCGTCAATCGCCGCCGGGGCGCCCTTGGCTTCACTGGCCAGTTCCGTGGCAAGTCGGTGAGCATCCAGGCAACCGGCATCGGCGTCTCATCCTTCCTGATCTATGCCCACGAGCTGCTGGATTATCATGGCGTCAAGACGCTGATCCGAACAGGAACATGCGGCGCGCTGTCGGAGGACGTTCCGCTGCGCGGCGTGGTCATCTCCAGCGCCGTACGCGCCGAGGGCGCAATCAGCGGGCAGGTGTTCGGACTTTACCAGCCGGCGGGGCCCGACGATGCGCTTCATGCGCTGGCGCTGCAGCGGGCCGCCGATCTCGGCATCGCCTGCAGCGCCGGACTGACGGTCTGCAGCGACGTCTTCCATCATCCCGATGGCCGCGCCCGTTTCGACGAGCCCAAGGCGCTCGGCGCGCTGGCGGTCGACATGGAAACCAGCGCGCTCTACCGCATCTCGGCGCGGTTCGGCGCGCGCGCGCTGTCGCTGCTGACTGTGGTCGATCACGTCGCCACGGACGAGCAGACCGACTATTCCGAACGCCAGGCCCTGTTCACCGACATGACACGCTTGGCGCTGGAAGTCGCGGCGAACGCCTAAGCGGCTTCGCGCTTGAGTGCTGCCTGCTGTTGCGCCGCTGGCCGGTGACCGCGCAGGTAAAGCGCGCAGGTCGTGCGCAGCATCGAGGCGAAGTTGGGAATCTGGCCGTTGATCTCGATCGCCTCGTCGTAGAGCGTCGAGATGAATTTGGGCGTCGTCAGCCCCTGGCTCTCGGCGATCTCGTCGAGCAGCGTCCAGAACGTCGCCTCGAGCTGGATGCTTGTGGAATGCCCGTCTATGCGGATCGACCTGTTGATCTGCCGGTAGCCTTCCGGATCCTGTCCGGCAAAGACTCTGCACATCGTTACCTCCCGTTTTTGTTGGTCTTGGGCGCCGATTGAGCGGTTGGCGCCTTTTGAACACTGCCTGCACTTTCATCTTCGGCCTGACAACCCGTGTCGGCAATCGGACTTTCGTCTTTAAAACCGGCGTCCTTAAAACCGGCGCGACACTATCCGTTTTCCAGCCGCATGCGTGGTAATCGGCTGCCACCACCTTTTTTCGCCGGCGCGCATAATCGCCTTCCAGAGTACCAAAGCTGCGGAGTCCGATTTGGCGAAGGCGATCCACACCATGATCCGGGTTCTCGACGAGACCCGGTCCGTCGATTTCTACAATAAGGCCTTTGGCCTCGATATCGCGCAGCGGCTCGATTTCGAGACTTTCACGCTCATTTATCTCAGCAATGCCGACACGCCGTTCGAGGTCGAATTGACCGTGAACAAGGGGCGCGCCGAGCCCTATGCGCTTGGTGATGGCTACGGCCATCTCGCGGTCTCCGTCGCCGATCTCGACAGCGAGCACGGCCGGCTCGGCGCGCTCGGCCTCAACCCGAAGAAGATCGTGGAGTTCAACCGCGACGGCGCGCAGATCGCCCGCTTCTTCTTCATCGAGGACCCTGACGGCTACAAGATCGAGGTCCTGCAGCGGGGAGGGCGCTTCCAATAGGGGATACCCGCCGCGCGGACAGGCGCGGCGCCAGCAACGGCACTCTCCAGAGTGCGAACAGCAAGCAGGGAGGAAACTATGGTCACGATCTATGAAAGGCAGCCCCATGAGAGGAAGCCTGGCCTGTCACGGCGCGAGCTTCTCAAGCGCGGCGGCGCCGGTGCGTTGCTCATCATTTCGGGCGGCGCCGTCATCAGCCCCGAACATGCCTGGGGGCTGGAAACCGCGGCGCTGAAGCCCGAGACGATGGCGACGCTGATCCAGGTGGCGCGCGACATCTACCCGCACGACCAGGTCCCGGACAAATACTACGCCATCGCTGTCAAGGGCCACGACGAGACGGCCGCCAAGGATCCGGCCCATAAGGAGCTGATCGAAAAGGGCATCGCCGATCTCGACAAGAAGGCCGGCAGCGGCGGCTATCGCGGGCTCGGCTGGGAAGAACAGCGGGTCGCACTGCTGAAGGAGGTCGAGAAGACGCCCTTCTTTCAGGCGGTTCGCGGCGGCCTCGTCGTCAGCCTCTACAACCAGAAGGAGGTGTGGCCGATCTTCGGTTACGAGGGCGAGTCCTACTCGAAGGGCGGCTACATCGCGCGCGGCTTCAACGACATCGAGTGGCTCTGAGGCGCTCTGTCCCAAGCCGCTTTGACCGATTGAACGGCTTTTGACCGATTTCATGGGAGGAAACCATGGCAGCACAATTTGATCTCAAGAACGACGGTGTGGTCGTCATCATCGGCTCGGGCGCCGGCGGCGGCACGCTCGGCAACGAACTGGCGCAGAAAGGCATCGACGTCGTCATCCTCGAGGCGGGCGCCCGCCACGAATACGAGGATTTTGTCAACGACGAGTGGGATTCCTTCGCCCAGCTCGCGTGGAAGGACAAGCGCACCACCTCCGGCGACTGGCGCGTGGCGAAGGATTTCCCGAACCTGCCGGCCTGGATCGTCAAGTCCGTCGGCGGCTCGACCACGCACTGGGCGGGCGCGTCGCTGCGCTTCCAGGAGCATGAGTTCAAGGCGCTTTCGTCCTACGGTAAGGTGAAGGGCGCAAACCTTCTCGACTGGCCGGTCACGCTCGCCGAGATGGAGTCCTATTACGCCAAGGCCGAAGCCAAGATGGGCGTGACCGGCACCAACGACTGGCCGCGCCTGCCGGGCAACAACAATTTCAAGGTGCTCAAGGCCGGCGCCGACAAGCTGGGCTACAAGGAATGCCACACCGGCAACATGGCCATCAATTCGGTCGAGCGCGACGACCGCAACTCCTGCCAGCAGACCGGCTTCTGCTTCCAGGGCTGCAAATGGGGCGCCAAATGGTCGACGCTTTATACCGAGATCCCGAAGGGCGAAGCCACCGGCCACCTCGAGGTCCGGCCGAATTCCATGGCCATCAAGATCAACCATGACGCCTCAGGCAAGGTGACGGGCGTCGTCTATGCCGACAAGGACGGCAAGCTGCAGGAACAGAAAGCGCGCATCGTCGCGGTCGCCGGCAACTCGATCGAGAGCCCGCGCCTGCTGCTCAATTCCGAATCAAGCAAGTTCCCGCACGGCCTCGCCAACTCGTCGGGGCAGGTAGGCAAGAACTACATGCGCCACACGACCGGCTCGGTCTACGCCATCTTCGACAAGCCGGTGCATATGTATCGCGGCACCACCATGGCCGGCATCATCCGCGACGAGGCACGCCACGATCCGTCCCGCGGCTTCGTCGGTGGCTACGAGATGGAGACGCTGTCGCTCGGCCTGCCGTTCATGGCCGCCTTCCTCAATCCCGGCGGCTGGGGCCGTTCCTTCACCACGGCGCTCGACCATTACGACCATATGGCGGGGCTGTGGATCGTCGGCGAGGACATGCCGCGCGAGGAGAACCGCATCACGCTGCATGCCGACGAAAAGGACGAGCACGGCATGCCGATCGCCGACGTCCATTTCGACGATCACGCCAACGACACAGCCATGCGCGACCACGCCTACAGCCGAGGCCAGGCCTTGTACGCGGCGGTGGGGGCGACCCGGACTTTCCCGACGCCGCCCTATCCCTCGACCCACAATCTCGGCACCAACCGGATGAGCGAGAAGCCGGCCGACGGCGTCGTCAACAAGCACGGCCAGACGCACGACATCAAGAACCTGTTCGTGTCGGACGGCAGCCAGTTCACCACCGGCGGCGCCGAAAATCCGACACTAACGATCGTGTCGCTGGCGATCCGCCAAGCCGACTACATCGCCGCGCAAATGTCGGCGAAGAGCATTTAAGCACGACCTCCCGACTGCCTGCTGGCGCGGGACCCTGCCGGGTTCCGCGCCCTTTTTTGCCGGCTATCTCTTCGTGCAGGTCGAAGCGGTGAAGGCTCCGTCGGGCTGCTTCATGATGATGTCGAAGGAGGGGCCGCCCGGGTCGTGGAGCGTCGCCTGCGTCATCGAGATCGAGTTGCCGCCGCTGGTGTAGCCGCCGAGGGGACCCAGCCAGCTGATCTCGCCATTGGGATTCATCTGATAGTTGTAGGCCAGCGGCGCGCTGCCGAAGGTCACCGGGCCGCTGTAGAGGTTGCCCTTGATGGTGATGTCGCCGAGGCTAAGGAACATGCCGAGCAGGTAGACCTCGCAGTGATAGGTTCCGTCGGGCAGCTTGCCGTCGGTGAAGTCGGCGCGAGCACCGCCCGCGGCGGACATGAGAAGCAGGAAACCCAGGATGATTCGTAAGGCCATGACGTCGCTCGTTTGCGCGGCGACCTTGCCCCATTTTGCCATCATCTCGCAACCGTCAGTGGACTGCGGAATGCGTGGCTGAGATGAAAGTTTGGGCATTTTCATAATTTGGGCAAAATCTAGGCAGATGTGCGTAAAGTTTTCTCAATCCGTCCGCACCGAAAAGCCTCGATATGTTCGACGGCTATATGATAACCAATTGTAAACACTGATCTATCGCTCTCCACCCAGCCACGCCGCCGCGTTTGGCACGTCGCTTGCACCGCTATATTGCAATGCAAAACAACCAGCTTGGGAGCGTGGAACATGAGGGGTAATTTCTCGACAATAACAAAAATGTTTTCGGCCGGCGTGGTCGCTGCCGGTCTGGCGATGTCGGCGCCCGCCAAGGCGGCCGACGACACGATCAAGGTCGGCATCCTCCATTCGCTGTCGGGGACAATGGCGATTTCGGAGACGACGCTGAAAGATGTGATGCTGATGCTGATCGAGGAGCAGAACGCCAAGGGCGGTCTGCTCGGCAAGAAGCTCGAGGCGGTGGTCGTCGATCCGGCGTCCAACTGGCCGCTGTTCGCCGAAAAGGCACGCGAGCTGATTTCGAAGGACAAGGTGGCGGCGGTGTTCGGCTGCTGGACTTCGGTGTCGCGCAAGTCGGTGCTGCCGGTGTTCAGCGAGCTCGACAACATCCTGTTCTATCCCGTCCAGTATGAGGGCGAGGAGAGCGAGCGCAACGTCTTCTACACCGGTGCGGCGCCGAACCAGCAGGCCATTCCGGCCGTCGACTATCTGATGAGCGCCGATGGCGGCTCGGTGAAGCGCTGGGTGCTCGAAGGCACCGACTATGTCTATCCGCGCACCACCAACAAGATCCTTGAAGCCTACCTGAAGGCGAAGGGCGTGCCGGCCGAGGACATCATGGTCAACTACACACCGTTCGGCTTCTCCGACTGGCAGACCGAGGTCTCGGCGATCAAGAAGTTCGGCTCGGCCGGCAAGAAGACGGCGGTCGTGTCGACCGTCAACGGCGACGCCAACGTGCCGTTCTACAAGGAGCTCGGCAACCAGGGCGTCAAGGCCGAGGACATTCCGGTCATGGCCTTCTCGGTCGGCGAGGAAGAGCTGGCCGGCCTCGACACCGGGCCGCTTGTCGGTCATCTCGCCGCCTGGAACTACTTCGAGAGCGTCGACACGCCCGAGAACAAGAAGTTCATCGACGACTGGCACAAGTTCATCAAGAGCGACAAGCGCACCACCAACGACCCGATGGAAGCCCATTACATCGGCTTCAACATGTGGGTGAAGGCGGTCGAGAAGGCCGGCACCACCGATCCGGACAAGGTGATCGACGCTATGGTCGGCGTGTCGGTGCCCAACCTCACCGGCGGCTATTCGACGATGATGCCCAACCACCACATCACCAAGCCGGTGCTGATCGGCGAGATCCAGGCCGACGGTCAGTTCGAGACCGTGTCGCAGACGCCGGGCCTCGTGATGGGCGACGAATGGTCCGACTACCTGCCGGATTCCAAGGACCTGATCTCCGATTGGCGCGCGCCTTTGTCCTGCGGCAACTTCAACGTCGCCACCGGCAAGTGCGGCGGCAAGGGCACCAACTGATCCTCCCGGGTCTTCCGGGTCGCGGATTTCCGCGACCCGAGACCGCAAGTCGCTCCGGGCGGGCTCTTCCTCCAGCCCGCCCGGACACAATCCGAACCTTTCGAGAATGATCGCTAACCGATGATCTTGATCCGCGCGATTGGCCTGACGCTGCTGCTAGTGATTGCAAGTCTGCTGCCGTCCAGCGCGGCCGAGGCCGACCTTCGCGCGACCATCGCCAAGTTCGCGACCGCCACGAATTTCTCAGGCACGGAAGCCGTCGTGCGCGAGCTGGCCGCGAGCGGCGATCCGGCCGTCGAACGCCCGCTCTCGGCTCTCGCCGACGGCAATCTCTATATCCGCAAATCCGATTCCCAGGTCTTCGTCGGCAAGGAGGCCGGAGACGGCATCGAGCTGCTCGATCCGTTGAGCGGCGAGAAGGCTGCCGACGCCGCAAAGACCGATCTCACCAAGATCAAGGTCAACAACGGCCTGCGCCGCACGATCCGCGATGCGCTGGGCACGCTGACGCTGCGCGCCAAGGACGCCGGCGTGCGCCTCGCCGCCGCGGCGACCATGTTCAAGACGCCCGATGCGGCGAACATCGAGCCGCTCGATGCCGCGATCGCCGCCGAGACGGAGCCGGGCGTGAAGGCTCTGTTCGAACAGGCCCGGGCGGCGTCGGTTCTGGTCTCGGACAAGCCCGAGGCCGACAAGCTCGCGGCAATCTCCCTGATCGCCGCGCGCGGCGACCGCGACGCGCTTTCGTTGCTGACCTCGGTTGAAGCCAGTTCCCAAGGCCCGGTCAAGGACGCGGCAACGGCCGCTATCGGCACCATCAATTCGACGCTGGCGCTGTGGGATGCCGGCCAGAACATCTGGTACGGCATCTCGCTCGGATCGGTGCTGCTGCTTGCCGCGATCGGGCTGGCCATCACCTTCGGCGTCATGGGTGTCATCAACATGGCGCATGGCGAGATGGTGATGCTCGGCGCCTACACCACCTTCGTCGTCCAGCAGGTGATCCGCACGTCGTTCCCCGGCCTGTTCGACTGGTCGCTGGTCATCGCGCTGCCGCTCGCCTTCCTCGTTGCCGCGCTGGTCGGCCTCGCCATCGAGCGCGGCCTCATCCGCTTCCTCTACGGCCGGCCGCTGGAGACGTTGCTTGCCACCTGGGGCGTCTCGCTGATCCTGCAGCAGGCGGTGCGCACCATCTTCGGGCCGACCAACCAGGAGGTCGGAAATCCGTCCTGGATGTCGGGCTCGTTCGATATCGGCCAACTGGCCGTGACCTGGAACCGACTGTGGATCCTGGTGTTCGCGCTGCTGGTGTTCGGTGTGCTGCTCTACGTTATGAAGCGCACGCCCTGGGGGCTGCAGATGCGCGCCGTCACCGCCAACCGCCGCATGGCCGCCTCGATGGGCATCCGCACGCCATGGGTCGACGCGCTGACCTTCGCTCTGGGATCCGGCATCGCCGGTATTGCCGGCGTGGCACTCAGCCAGATCGACAACGTCTCGCCCAATCTTGGCCGCGGCTACATCATCGACAGCTTCATGGTCGTCGTCTTCGGCGGCGTCGGCAATCTTTGGGGCACGCTGGTCGGCGCCTTCTCGCTGGGCATCGTCAACAAGTTCCTCGAGCCCTATGCCGGCGCCGTGCTCGGCAAGATCGTCGTGCTGGTGCTGATCATCCTGTTCATCCAGAAGCGCCCGCGCGGTCTGTTCGCGCTGAAGGGCAGGGCGGTGGAAGCATGATCACGCAGCGCTTCTTCAGCGCCGACCGCCGCATCGCCGTCGCCGTCTTCATCCTGCTCGCAGCCGCCGTCGTCGTGCCGCTGCTCAATCTTGCCATCGCGCCGTCGAGCGCGCTCTACGTGCCGCCCTATATCGTGGCGCTGGTCGGCAAATATCTTTGCTACGCGCTGCTGGCGCTCGCGCTCGATCTTGTCTGGGGCTATTGCGGCATCCTCTCGCTCGGCCACGGCGCCTTCTTCGCGCTCGGCGGCTATGCGATGGGCATGTATCTGATGCGCCAGATCGGCTCGCGCGGCGTCTATGGCAACCCGATCCTGCCGGACTTCATGGTGTTCCTGAACTACAAGGAACTGCCCTGGTTCTGGCACGGCTTCGACCACTTCTGGTTCGCTGCAACGATGGTGCTCGCCGTGCCCGGCCTGCTCGCCTTCGTCTTCGGCTGGTTCGCCTTCCGCAGCCGCGTCACTGGCGTCTATCTCTCGATCATCACCCAGGCGATGACTTATGCACTGCTGCTCGCCTTCTTCCGCAACGACATGGGTTTTGGCGGCAACAACGGCCTGACCGACTTCAAGGACATTCTCGGCTTCAACGTGCAGGCCGATGCGACGCGCTCGGCATTGTTTGCGGCAAGCGCCGTCACGCTGGCGCTCGCGGTTCTTCTCACCGCGGCCATCGTCGGTTCCAAATACGGCAAGCTCTTGATGGCGGTGCGGGACGCCGAGAGCCGTACCCGCTTCCTCGGCTGGAGGGCGGAGAACGTCAAATTGTTCGCCTTCACCGTCTCTGCGATCATGGCCGGCATTGCCGGCGCTCTCTACGTGCCGCAGGTCGGCATCATCAACCCCGGCGAGTTCGAGCCGTCCAGTTCGATCGAGGTGGTGATCTGGACCGCGGTCGGCGGGCGCGGCACCATCGTCGGCCCGATCATCGGCGCGTTGCTCGTCAATGCCGGCAAATCCTGGTTCACCGGCGTGCTGCCGGAATTCTGGCTGTTCGCGCTGGGCGGGCTGTTCGTCGCCGTCACCCTGCTGCTGCCCAAGGGCATCGTCGGCATGTGGGATTCATGGCGCGGCAACGCCAGGGCGACGCGCGCGGCCTCGCTCGCCGCGGAAGCCGGCGCCGATCCGGAGGCGCCGAAGATCGTGCGCTCGGCCGCACGGACGCCAGGCGCATGGTCGGCTTCCGGCGCCGAGCCGCAGCCGGCGGAGTGAGCGATCATGAGCAAGTCGAACACCATCCTCTATCTCGACGGCGTCTCGGCTTCCTTCGACGGTTTCCGCGCCATCAACAATTTGTCGCTGGTGCTCGACAAGGGCGAGATGCGCGCGATCATCGGGCCCAACGGCGCCGGCAAGACGACGATGATGGACATCGTCACCGGCAAGACGCGGCCGGACGAGGGCGAGGTCTTCTTCGACGGCCAGGTCGACCTCACCCGGCATGACGAGGCCGAGATCGCCATGATGGGCATCGGTCGCAAGTTCCAGAAGCCGACCGTCTTCGAGAACCACAGCGTCGAGGACAACCTGATGCTGGCGCTGAAGGGGCCGCGCTCGATCTTCCCGGCGCTCTTCCATCGCCGCTCGGCGGCCGAGGCCCGGCGCATCGACGACATTCTCGGCATCATCCGTCTCGGCGACAAGCGCGACGAGCTCGCCGCCAATCTCAGCCACGGCCAGAAACAGTGGCTGGAGATCGGCATGCTCTTAGCGCAGGATCCGAAGCTGCTCCTCGTCGACGAGCCGGTCGCCGGCATGACCGACGCCGAGACCGAGGAGACGGCGCGGCTGCTCAAGGACATTGCCCGCGATCATTCGGTGATCGTCGTCGAGCACGACATGCATTTCGTGCGCGAGCTTGGCGTCAAGGTCACCTGCCTGCACGAGGGCTCGGTGCTGTCCGAAGGCACGCTCGATTTCGTTTCGGCCGACGAACGTGTCGTCGAAGTCTATCTGGGGCGATGAGCATGGTCTGGCGGGTTCCGTTCCACCGTTTCGATTTCGCTTTTCTGAAGCGCTGGAGAAGGCGCTGACCATGCTCGAAGTCTCCAATGCCACGCTCCATTACGGCGCCGCGCAGGCGCTGCGCGGCGTTTCGCTGAAGGCCGGCGCCGGCAGGATCACTTGCGTGCTCGGCCGCAACGGCGTCGGCAAGACCAGTTTGATGAGATCGATCGTCGGCCATCACCGGCTGACGAGCGGAAGCGTTGCCTTCGAGGGGAAGGCGCTCGACCGGAGCGCGGCGTATGACCGCGCCCGGTCGGGCATCGCATTCGTGCCGCAGGGCAGGGAAATCTTTCCCCTGCTCACGGTGCGCGAAAACCTGGAGTCGGGCTTCGCGCCGCTGAAGCGCGTCGACCGTAACATTCCGGCGCATGTCTTTGAGCTGTTTCCGGTGCTGAAGCAGATGCTGTCGCGGCGCGGCGGCGATCTCTCCGGCGGTCAGCAGCAGCAGCTTGCCATCGGCAGGGCGCTGGTCATGCGGCCGAAGCTGCTTGTGCTCGATGAGCCGACCGAAGGCATCCAGCCATCGATCATCAAGGACATCGGCCGCGCCATCCGCTATCTGCGCGACCAGGCGGGGATCGCGGTGCTGCTGGTCGAGCAATATCTCGACTTCTGCCGCGAGCTTGCCGACGAGGTCAACATCATGGACCGCGGCCAGATCGTGCACACCGGCTCGGCCGAGGATCTCGATCGCGCGGATGTAAGGAAATTCCTGACGGTGTAATCTAAAATGAGGGTGGTGGTCCTGCTGGATAGCGGATTGTAAGCCTTGAAGATTAGCTGAGCCGCCTTTCGCGTCGTCATCCTTGGGCGAAGCAAGGAGCGCAGCGACGCGGCGCAGACCCAAGGATCCATGCCATTACGTCTGCCGAACAGTGCGGCGGTGCAGAATACAATCCGTTCTCCCGCGCCTCAACCATTCTAGATTCTGCACCGTTAGTGACGCTCCGAAGCAACGGCATGGATCCTTGGGTCTTCGCTCCGCTTCTCGTCGCTACGCCCAAGGATGACGAAGTTGTTGAGCCCTCTGGCGCCATTAATACCACATGCTAGTCTTTTCCTGGCCTTGGTGAGTCGGCCGCTTATCCGTGCCAGTCGCGAATGAGGGGAAGGGGGCGGGCCCCGCCGCAAGTTCCACGCAAGCATGCCTGCCTAGCTTTCCCGCAGTGATTGTCGGTCAATGCGTCCAACAAAGAGCTTGCCAGGGGAAGGCGATGGAACGTTTTGTCGAGGACTATCAGAAGCGGCGCCTCACCGAACGCGTCGACATCATGACGGCGATCAACATCCTGATGTCGCAAGGCTATGACGAGGACGATCTGCTCGGCGAAATAACCAAGGTTTTTTATGTCGACCTCGACGCCTATTACGAAGTGATCGGTCACCACTGACGGCTTGGACTTTCCAGCTTCAAGCGCAGCGGCGGACGTCAAGCACGCGGCTGCGGCCGCCGCGCTTGGCTGCATAAATCGCCCTGTCGGCGGCGCTGAGCACCTTTGTCGAAGCTCATGCCTTCACTGCTGCCGAAGGCGAAGCCGGCGTTGGTGCATTAGTGCAGCAAGGAAGTATCGATTACGCTACGATAGCCAAGAAGGTGCGCGGATTCCCCGTGCGTCAGGATGTCACCCGCTTCATCAAAGCCATGGCGCCGAAGGGCGCGCGCACCTTGCCCTCGGTGATAAAGTAGACGAACACATCGCGCGGCTTGACCGGCGCGTCGGTCCCAGTATCGGCGCGCGGCAGGTCGGCCGGCTGTTTGCCTTCGGCCCAGGTCTTTGCCCGCGCCGCCCACTCGTCGAGGCCTTTCGGCGTGTAGCAGTCGGGATTGTCGTCGCTGCCGGTCTGCAGCCGCGCATAGACGAAATCGCCGGTGACGTCGGCGATCGCCGGATATTTGGCATGGTCGGCATAGACGATCGCGGCATTGTATTTTCGCGCCAATGCCGGGAATTCCGGCACGATGAAGCTGTCGTGCCGGACTTCGAGCGCATGGCGCAGCGGCACGCCGTCCTGCTTCTCGGGCAGCAGCTTCAGGAAGGCCTCGAAATCGTCCGCATCGAATTTCTTTGTCGGCGCGAACTGCCACAGGATCGGCCCCAGCTTGTCGCCGAGCGCGGCGATACCCGAGCCGAGGAAGCGCATTATCGACTCGCCGGCTTCGCCGAGCACGCGTCGGTTGGTGACGAAGCGGTTGCCTTTCAGCGAATAGACGAAACCGTCAGGCGCTTCGCCAGCCCATTTGACGAAGGTCGGTTCCTTGAAGTTGGAATAGTAGGTGCCGTTGACCTCGATGGTCGGCACCTGACGGCTTGCATAGTGGAGTTGCTTCGCCTTCGACAGCTTGTCCGGATAGAAGGAAGTGTCCCACGGCTCGAAGGTCCAGCCGCCCATGCCCGAGCGGATTTTTCCTTGGCTGGCCATTATTATCCTCCTAGTTTCGAATTGCGATCAGGCGGCTTTGTCGAGGGGTTTGACCATGTCGACCACGGTCCATCGCGGCCGGTACGGATTGGGCCGGCGACCGGTCTCGCGATAGCCATAGGCCGTATAGAGCGCGATGTTCCGCTCCATCCGCGAATTGGTGTAGAGCCGAACCTCCTGCAAGCCCCACAGTCGTGCCTGTTCGTCGGCGAAGTTGAGCAGCTTGATGCCGAGCTTCCTGCCCTGGAAGGCCGGCGCGACGGCGACGCTGAAGATCATGGCGTGGTCGGGAAGCCGCTCGAGGACGATCAGCCCGGTCAGCTCGGTATCCTCTTCCAGGAGCCAGATCTCGCCGCCCTCGTTGCGCGGCGCGTAATCTTCCGTGACCGGGATCGGCGGCGCGCCGAACAGGGCGGTGTAGGGCGCGTAGGCGGCCGTCGTCAGCGAAACTACTGCCGGGAGATCTCCGGAAAGCGCTCTTCTAAGGGTCATTCAAACGCTCTCCGGGCACTAACGATTTGCGCGCTCATTCCGCCGCTTCGCGCTTGCCTCCGGGGCGCCGCTCCAGAAGCTCCTTCAGGAACTGGCCGGTGTAGCTGCGCTTCTCGCGCACGATCGCTTCCGGCGTGCCCGACGCAACCAGCTCGCCGCCGCCGTCGCCGCCTTCGGGGCCGAGGTCGAGCACCCAATCGGCGGTCTTGATGACTTCGAGATTGTGCTCGATCACCACCACCGTGTTGCCCTGATCGACCAGCTCATGCAGCACTTCGAGCAGTTTGGCGACATCGTGGAAATGCAGGCCGGTCGTCGGCTCGTCGAGGATGTAGAGCGTCTTGCCGGTCGCCTTGCGCGACAGCTCCTTGGCGAGCTTGATACGCTGCGCCTCGCCGCCCGACAGCGTCGTCGCCTGCTGGCCAATATGGATATAACCCAGGCCGACCTGCTTCAGCGTCTCCAGCTTGTCGCGCACGCCGGGCACGGCGGTGAAGAAGTCGACGCCTTCCTCGACCGTCATGTCGAGCACGTCGGCGATCGACTTGCCCTTGAACAGCACATCCAGCGTCTCGCGGTTGTAGCGCTTGCCGTGGCAGACGTCGCAGGTGACGTAGACGTCGGGCAGGAAGTGCATCTCGATCTTGATGACGCCGTCGCCCTGGCAGGCCTCGCAGCGGCCGCCCTTGACGTTGAAGGAGAAGCGTCCCGGCTGATAGCCGCGCGCCTTCGCTTCCGGCAGCCCGGCGAACCAGTCGCGGATCGGCGTGAAGGCGCCGGTATAGGTTGCCGGGTTGGAGCGCGGCGTGCGCCCGATCGGCGACTGGTCGATGTCGATGACCTTGTCGAGGAACTCCAGCCCCTCGATGCGATCATGCTCGGCCGGATGCTCGCGCGAGCCCATAATGCGGCGCGAGGCGGCCTTGAACAGCGTCTCGATCAGGAAGGTCGACTTGCCGCCGCCGGACACGCCGGTGACGCAGGTGAAGGTGCCGAGCGGGATCTCCGCCGTGACGTTCTTCAGATTGTTGCCGCGCGCGCCGACGACCTTGATCCGGCGGCTCTTCTTTGCCTCGCGGCGCACTTCCGGCGTAGCTACCTCCAACTCGCCCGAAAGATATTTGCCGGTGATCGAGGCGGGTGTCGCCATGATCTGCTGCGGCGTGCCCTGCGCGATGATCTCGCCGCCATGGATGCCGGCGGCCGGGCCAATGTCGACGACATAGTCGGCATGCAGGATGGCGTCCTCGTCATGCTCAACGACGATCACCGTGTTGCCGATGTCGCGCAGGTGTTTCAGCGTATCGAGCAGCCGCGCATTGTCGCGCTGGTGCAGGCCGATCGACGGCTCGTCCAGAACGTAGAGCACACCGGTGAGGCCGGAGCCGATCTGCGAGGCCAATCGGATGCGCTGGCTCTCGCCGCCCGACAGCGTGCCGGAATTGCGCGACAGCGTCAGGTAATCGAGGCCGACATCGTTCAGGAAGCGCAGGCGTTCGCGGATTTCCTTCAGCACCCTGACCGCAATCTCGTTCTGCTTGTCGTTCAGCTGCGCCGGCAGGTCGGTGAACCACTGGTCGGCCTTGCGGATCGACATCTCCGTGACCTCGCCGATATGCTTTCCGGCGATCTTGACCGCCAGCGCTTCCGGCTTCAGCCGGTAGCCGTTGCAGGCAGGGCAGGGCGTCGCCGACATGAAGCGCTCGATCTCCTCGCGCATCCAGGCCGATTCTGTTTCCTTCCAGCGCCGGTCGAGGTTGGGAATGACGCCCTCGAAGGTCTTGGTCGTCTTGTAGGAGCGCAAGCCGTCGTCATACTGGAAGGTG
The DNA here is from genome assembly GCF_003863365.1 of Mesorhizobium tamadayense. Taxonomy (GTDB): domain Bacteria; phylum Pseudomonadota; class Alphaproteobacteria; order Rhizobiales; family Rhizobiaceae; genus Mesorhizobium; species Mesorhizobium tamadayense. The sequence continues at coordinate 157,233 of NZ_RQXT01000009.1, forward strand.
ATCTCGCGCTCGCCCGTGCCGTGCAGCACGGCCTGCTGCGCCTCGGCGCTCAGATCCTTGAACTTGTCGCCGAGCTTGAAGCCATAGGCCTTGCCGAGGGCTTCCAACGTCTGCGCGTAATAGGGCGAGGTCGACTTCGCCCACGGGCTGATGGCGCCGTCGCGCAGCGAGACGTTCTCGTCGGGCACCACGAGATTGGCGTCGATGGCGCGCTGGCTGCCGAGGCCATCGCAGGTCGGGCAGGCGCCGAACGGGTTGTTGAAGGAGAACAGCCTGGGCTCGATCTCCAGAATGGTGAAACCGGAGACCGGGCAGGCGAATTTTTCCGAGAACATGATGCGCTCATGCGTCTCGTTCTTCGACTTGTTGACCGAGTCCTCGCCGGTCTGGCTGGCGTCGAGCGGCCTGTCGGCGAACTCGGCCACCGCCAGCCCCTCGGCGAGCTTCAGCGCGGTTTCCATCGAGTCCGCCAGCCGCGTCGCCAGATCGCCGCGCACGACGATGCGGTCGACGACGACGTCGATGTCGTGCTTGTACTTCTTGTCCAATGCCGGCACGTCGGCGATCTCGTAGAAGACGCCGTCGACCTTGACGCGCTGGAAGCCCTTCTTTTGCAGCTCCAAAAGCTCTTTGCGGTACTCGCCCTTGCGGCCGCGCACGATCGGCGCCAGCAGATAGAGGCGGGTGCCTTCGTCCAGCGCCAGCACGCGGTCGACCATCTGGCTGACCGTCTGGCTCTCGATCGGCAGGCCGGTCGCCGGCGAATAGGGGATGCCGACGCGCGCGAACAGCAAGCGCATATAGTCGTAGATCTCGGTGACGGTGCCGACCGTCGAGCGCGGATTGCGCGAGGTGGTCTTCTGCTCGATCGAGATGGCGGGCGACAGGCCGTCGATCTGGTCGACGTCCGGCTTCTGCATCATCTCCAGGAACTGGCGGGCATAGGCCGACAGACTCTCGACATAGCGGCGCTGGCCCTCGGCATAGATGGTGTCGAAGGCAAGCGACGACTTGCCGGAGCCCGACAGGCCGGTCATGACGATCAGGCTGTCGCGCGGCAGGTCGAGATCGACATTCTTGAGATTGTGCTCGCGCGCCCCGCGAATGGAAAGGTATTTATGGTCGGCCATCGCCGGTCGCCGCCTCAGGTCTGGAATTCATGGGATCGGCGGGGTTTTCCCGGCCATCCCCTATGTAGGTAGTTTCGCCGCCACGTCGAGAGACGCCACAAATCTCGACAGAAGCCTTTAATCGTCTTTCGCGCGAGCGGGCAAGCGGAAAGAACAAAGGCCGAACACGCTCCTGACAAAGCGCTGTGGAAACAATGCTCCCGACGCGCTGCCGCTTTGATCCACATAGGTGCTCGACTTACCCGCACGTAACCTCCTGGCGATCACATTTTTCGGTAATCGGCTATTGGACGGTTGACGCCGGCGACCCGCGGGAGCAGTCTCTGGACGTCAGCGAAGCCGGCCGTCTTTCGATGGCCTCGCCACCCGAAGGTGGCCTGCGAGACGCCGCAGGCGTTGGCGATTGAGCTTCGTAAGACAATGGTCGCAACGGACAGAAGGAGCGGAGCATGACGCCACCGGACAGTCCCTTGAGGCTCCACACGATGATGGAGCCGCGGCGGGCATAAGTGCCAGGGCAGGCGTGAGCGCCGCCCGACAAACCGTGACCTGCCGATTCGCTACAATCAGAGACTACAGTCGGATCGTCGGCTGAACGCCGCGTTGCATCCGAAACAGAACGCCGGCAGTCCACTCCCGGCTAAAATTGGATTTCAGATCCATGAAAGCCCCGTCCACCTGCGGAAGCAGCGGCGGGGCTTGCATTTTATGGGGCGCGGACGCTTCTTCACCGACAGACAGGAACGCCTCAATGGTTTGGCGGTCTGATGCCGCCGGTCGCCATGTCGATGGTTATGCTGCCGGAAATCCTGACATCGGTGTTGCCGATCTTGAACGTGCCGTTGCTGCCGGCCGGCTGCGCGTCGTCCGGCTCGGGCTGCGGCGCGGGCTTGGCGATACGGTAGTCGCCGCTGACGCCCGGAAGTTTCTGCGCCGAATTGTCGTCCGCGAAGGCAGCGGTGCCGGTTATCAGCACGCCGGCGAACGCGGCGAGGGCAATACACGAATTGGATCTCGGATGCCTGATCATCCGCCGACTATAGAGGCGCGTCGGGAGCGGGGCCAGACGCGTGGCAATCAAATTGCCGCGCGTCGCTCAGGCCGCCTTCTTGCGCGTGTCGTAGACATGATCGACGAGACCCCAGGCTTTCGCCTCCTCGGCGGTCATGAAATAATCGCGGTCGAGCGTGCGCTCGACCTCCTCATAGGTTCGGCCGCAGTGCCTGGCATAAAGCTCCGTCATGTGACGCTTGGTGCGCAGGATGTCCTCGGCATGGCGCTGGATGTCGGAGGCCTGGCCCTGGAAGCCGCCCAGCGGCTGGTGCAGCACGATCCGGGTGTTGGGCAGCGCGATGCGCCGCCCGGGTGAGCCGGCCATCAAAAGGAAAGAGCCCATCGAGGCCGCGAAGCCCATGCACACCGTCGACACCGGGCAGGAGATGTACTGCATCGTGTCGTAGATGGCGAAGCCGCTGGTCACCACGCCGCCCGGCGAGTTGATGTAGATCGATATCTCCTTGTCGGGATGGTCCGATTCCAGCGACAAGAGCTGCGCGCAGACCAGCGCCGACACGCCGTCATTGATCTCGCCGTTGATGAAAACGATGCGCTCGCGCAGCAGCCGCGAGAAAATGTCGAAGGCGCGTTCGCCGCGGCTCGACTGCTCGATCACCATCGGCACCAGATTGGCAAAGGCGCTCATCGCAGATCTCCTCGGTTGTCTTTGATCAGGCCGCGCGCAGCATCATGCAGGGCGCATTGGCGGCGGTTGGGTTCTTGCGCGCGTCGAACGAAAGGCCGCAGCCGGCGCCGGAAACGGCGACGACAGGCTGCGCCGCCGGCACGAAGCCATCATGGACGACGCTGAGATGCGTGCCGCCGGAGACCGTGCGAGCGAGCGTGAAGGTGACGACGCTGTCGAATGCCGGCAGATGGTCGGCATCCTCGGCACCTGGCCGCTCGCGCCAGGAATAGCGCAGCAGCTTGCCGGGCTCGGCATCGAGCACCTCGCATTCGATCGACGCGTCCGGTCCCGCAAAGGCAAAGCGCTTGCCGGTTTCCGGCTTGATGTCGTTCGGCATCATCCAGGCGGCGAGCAGTTCGGGCTCGGTGAGCGCCCGCCAGACTTTTTCCGGCGGATCGGGAAGCTCGCATTCGAAGCTGAGCGGCGCCTCGGCTGCTGATGGGTGTTTTATTGCCGTCATTGATCCATTCCCTTCAGAACCGTCTTCAACTTCTCGATGCGCTCCGGCCAGAAGGCGCGGTAGCGTTCGATCCAGCCGAGCAGCGGATCGAGACCTTGCGGGTCGGCGCGGTAATAGGTGTTGCGGCCTGCGCGCCGCTCGACCACGAGGCCGGCGCCGCGCAGCACGGCAAGGTGCTGCGAGACCGCCGGCTGCGACACGCTCATGCCGGCGCGCAGCTCGGACACGCTCATCTCGCCGCCCGCGAGCCGCTCATAGACGGCGCGCCGCGTCGAATCGGCAAGCGCCCGGAAAATCTCTGCCTCGACCATGGCAAAAGCATAAGTCGATACTTATTGGTTTGGCAAGTGCTGTTTTATCGCCATATGAAGAGACGCCGCCGTTGCTGACATTCCTTGACAGAACCGGCAACCACGACTAGAACGAAAAGAGAACAAAAACCTTGTGGGAAAAGCCAGCCTTCGCAGGCAGTGGCGTCCCATAGGCTGTAAGGTGCGGCGACGTAGATTTTGTTTCGGATGAGCGCGGAGAAGTAAGATGGCGGGTAGCGTCAACAAGGTCATTCTGGTCGGCAACCTCGGGGCGGACCCTGAAATCCGCCGCCTGAATTCGGGCGAGCCAGTGGTCAACATCCGCATTGCCACATCGGAAAGCTGGCGCGACAAGAACTCCGGCGAGCGCAAGGAGAAGACCGAGTGGCACAATGTCGTCATCTTCAACGACCAGATCGCCAAGGTGGCCGAGCAGTATCTGAAGAAGGGTATGAAGGTCTATGTCGAGGGCCAGTTGCAGACGCGCAAATGGCAAGACCAGACCGGCAATGACCGCTACACGACAGAGATCGTGCTGCAGAAATTCCGCGGCGAGCTGCAGATGCTCGATGCGCGCGGCGAGGGTGGCGGCCAGGTCGGCAATTATGCCGGCGGCGGCGGCAGCCGTGGTTCCGACTTCGGCCAGTCCGGCCCGAACGAAGGCTTCAGCCGTGGCGGCGGCGGCGGTTCCAAGGGCGGCGGTGGCGGCGGCTCGTCGCGCGAGCTGGACGACGAGATACCGTTCTGAGCGTTTGGACTGCGTGACAAGCATCTGAGGAAAGCGGATGTCGCTCGGGCCGCTTCTATCGGCGTCGCCTCCCATTCCGTGGCATGCGTTCGCCGCCTCTGCGGCGCTCGCGGTCGGCGGCGCGCAGCTGGCGCTGCCGAAAGGTACGCCACGCCACCGCGTGCCGGGCTATGTCTGGGCCGGGCTGATGCTGGTCATCGCGATCAGCAGCTTCTGGATCCAGCAGATCCGTCTCGTCGGTCCGTTCAGCCCGATCCATTTGCTGTCGATCCTGGTGCTGGTCACCGTGCCGCTGGCGGTATGGCATGCGCACAACCATCTCGTCGGCAAGCATCGCCGCGTCATGGTTGCGCTCTATGTTTTCGCTTTGGTCGGCGCCGGCGTCCTTACGCTGCTGCCCGGCCGGATCATGCACGCCGTCGTGTTCGGTCAATAAGGCGGCAAGAACCTCGTAGGGAAGATCATCGTGAAAGCACGCGTCATATGGGTCGAGGAACGCACCTTTGTCGGCGAGTCCGGCAGCGGCCATAAAGTCGTGCTGGGCACGGCGCACGGGCCGGAAGGCCGCACGCCGGGGCCGAGCCCGATGGAACTCGTGCTGATCGGCACCGGCGGGTGCTCGGCCTATGACGTCGTCCATATCCTCGAGAAAGGCCGCGAGGCGGTCGAGGATTGCGTGGTCGAGCTTGACGCCGATCGTGCGGAGACCGAGCCGCGCGTCTTCACCCGCATCCGCATGCATTTCATCGTCAAGGGCCGCGCGCTGTCGCGCGACAAGGTCAAACGGGCGATCGATCTCTCGATCGAAAAATACTGCTCGGCCACCGCGATGATGGCCAAGACGGCAACGGTCACGCATGATTTTGAGGTCGTCGATACGGCGGAGAGATAAGGCAGTAGGCAGTGGGCAGTAGGCATGCTGCTCAAGCGGCCATCAGTGCCCTGATTCCGTCCGCCACGAACTGCACGGCGAGCGCCGCCAGGATGACGCCGAGCAGCCTGGTCAGGATCGAGCGGCCGGTTTGGCCGAGGATGCGGTCGATGCGTTCTGACAAGACGAACACCAGATAGGTGAGGACAAGGCAGATCGCGATGATGCCGACGAGTGCTGCCTGCGGGCCAAAACCCTGGAAGGAGCCGGAAAGCAGCACGGTCGCCGAAATCGCGCCGGGGCCGGCGATCAGCGGGATCGCCAGCGGGAAGGCGGCGATGTTGTGGATCATGTCCTTGGTGATGGCGACGTCGCCGATCTTCTCCTTGCGGTCCTGCCGGCGCTCGAACACCATTTCGAAGGCGATGAAGAAGAGCAGGAAACCGCCGGCGACACGGAAGGCCGGCAGCGTGATGCCGAACACCGATAGGATCGACGCGCCGGCGACGGCGAACAGCGCCATCACCAGGAAGCCGATCACCGAGGCGCGCACCGAAACCTGCTGGCGCTCGTCGCGGTTCATGCCGCGCGTGACGGCGAGGAAGAGCGGCGCCAGCCCCGGCGGGTCGATGGTCACCAGGATGGTGACGAAGGCGTTGAACAGGCTGTCGAAGCTCGGCATCGCTGGTCCCCTCCGGCCGGGCGAAGCCCAAGCTCTGCAATTGGTAGAGCAAAGCCCGGGCGCTGGGAACAGGCGGAAGGGGATCGGTTGGCTATTCCGCTTTGCCGCAATAGGCCTCAAGGCGGTAGCCGTCGGGGTCGATGACGAACGCCGCATAGTAGTTGTCGCCATAGGCCGTGCGCAGCCCAGGCTGACCATTGTCCTTGCCGCCCTCGCGCAACGCCGCCGCATGGAAGGCATCGACGCCGGTGCGGCTTGGCGCGGCGAAGCAGAAATGCAAGCCGGAATCCATATCGGCTGGAACCGGGCGGCCGGCCTCATTGACCCAAAGCTCCACCGTTTTCGCGCCATAGCCGAGCGAGCCAGGCGATTGGCTAAGGCAAGAATAGCCGAGCGGCTGCAAGGCGGCGTCGTAGAAGCGTTTCGAGGAGTCGGTGTCGCGGACGCCGATCGAGATATGGTCAAGCATCGTTTTCTCCATGATTACAGATGGTTGATCGCTCAGGTTGGAGTCACCCGCCGCGCCAAAAACTCGACCTCGATGCGCCAGGTCGCGCCGCCGTCATGCGAGCGCTCGCCCAGCCAGCGGAACGAATTCCCGGTGATGCGCGAAAAGCTCCAGCGCACCGAGGAGCCGGTGTCGTCTGCGCCTTGCTGTACGATCGTGTCGCCCTCGGCGCGGCCGAGCTGGCGGCTGAAATAGCGGCTGCGCGGGTCGCTCCAAAAGATGTGCCAGGCGTCGATGCCGGGATCGTAGACGCGCAGCGTTGTGCCGTAGAAGGTCCACGGCCCAAGAGAGGTCTGCACGCCGGTATTCCGCAAGGGCAGGATCCAGACGTCCTGGACCGCCTTACCCTCCAAAACCCAGCCGAAATGCACCTCGCCGCGACCCGTAAGCTTAGTCCCGTCCTCGAGCGTACGCGTGGCGTCAAATGTCCAGGAGCCGATGAAGCGGCCGTAGAGTTTCAGCTTTTCGGCGAGGTCCGGATTGGGGCCGTCGCTGTGCAGGGCTTCGGCAAAGGGATCGGTCATGGCTGCTGCCTCGTTTGTCAGGAGAGGGCAAGCAATAGGAGCATGCGGGGTTCTGCGCTTGGGATAAATTGCTATTTTTCGGTGATGGCGACGACTGAGAAAAAACTTGCTTCGGGACCGGGCTGGCAGGTGTCCGACGTGATCTGCACCGCCGGCGTCGGCGACAAGCCGTTCGAGGAACAGCACCTCAGTTTCTGTGTCGCCGCCGTGACCAGGGGCACGTTCCGCTACCGCACGCGCCAGGGCACGGCAATGCTGGCGCCCGGCGCCATCCTGCTCGGCAATCCAGGCGCTTGCTACGAGTGTGGCCACGAGCACGGCGCCGGCGACCGCTGTCTCTCCTTCCATTTTTCGCCCGCCTATATGGAGCGCGTCGTCGCCGATGTACCGGGCGCCAAGCGGCTTGGCTTCGCCGGTCCACGCCTGCCGCCCTTGCCGGCGCTGGCGCCGTTGCTGGCGCAAGCGGAGGCCGCACGGGAAACGGGAGATCGCGAAGCGTTCGAGGAATTCGGCCTGCGCATTGCCGGCGCGGTGGTCGCGGCTGCGACCGGCTCTTCCACGGTCGCACGGGCACCCAGCCGCCGCGACCAGAAACGTGTCGCCGAGGCGGTGCGCCTGATCGAGCTCAACGCCGAACGGCCGCTATCGCTGAGCGAGCTCGCCAACGGCACGGCGACCAGCCCGTTTCATTTCCTGCGCACGTTCCGGCATGTCGCCGGCATGACACCCTACCAGTTCCTGTTGAGGACCAGGCTGCACCGCGCGGCCGTGCGGCTGCGCGCGTCGGACGAGGCAATCTCGACGATCGCTTTCGATGCCGGATTCAACGACCTTTCGACCTTCAACCGCCGGTTCCGGCGCGAGATGGGCGAGGCTCCCGGTGCCTGTCGCGCCAAACGGACGGGCGGACGCGGACATTAGCCAAGGCCGTCCGATATCGCCGACCTTGCCCCTGTGGCGGCGAAATGCAGCTTGGCCTATCGTCGCAATCAGCGGTATCCTTTTGAAATTGCCGCCGAAATTGTCTCTGGAAAAGTGTGGTCGCCATTGGAGTTTCAGCCCGGCTTCCTATATAAGCGGCGAGTGATTCCCGACTGGATTGTGACCTGATTTGACCGACCAGAAGACACCGCGCGGGCCGGAGGGTGGCCCCACCGGCATCGAGCCGATTTCGATCATCGAGGAGATGCAGCGCTCCTATCTCGATTACGCCATGAGCGTGATCGTCAGCCGAGCGTTGCCCGACGTGCGCGACGGGCTGAAGCCAGTGCACCGCCGCATCCTCTACGCCTCGCATGAAAGCGGCTACCACTGGAATCGCAAATATGTGAAGTCGGCGCGCCCGGTCGCCGACGTGATGGGTAAATACCACCCGCATGGCGACGCCTCGATCTACGACGCGCTGGTGCGCATGGCGCAGGACTGGTCGCTGCGCGTGCCGCTGATCGACGGTCAGGGCAATTTCGGCTCTATCGACGGCGATCCGCCGGCGGCGATGCGCTACACCGAGTCGCGGCTGACCAAGGTCGCGCACGAGTTGCTGGAGGACATCGACAAGGAAACCGTCGATTTCCAGGATACTTACGATGCTTCAGGCAGCGAGCCGAAGGTGCTGCCGGCGCGCTTCCCGAACCTTCTCGTCAACGGTTCGGGCGGCATCGCCGTCGGCATGGCAACCAACATCCCGCCGCACAATCTGGCAGAGGTCTGCAACGGCGCCATCGCCATCATCGACAATCCGGCGATCGACCTGCCGTCGCTGATGGAAATCGTGCCCGGTCCGGATTTCCCGACCGGCGGCATCGTGCTCGGCCGTTCCGGCATCTACAACGCCTATTCGACGGGCCGCGGCTCCATCGTCATGCGCGGCCGCGTCAATATCGAGGCGCGTGGCAACGACCGTGAATCGATCATCATCACCGAGATTCCCTACCAGGTGAACAAGTCGGCGATGATCGAGAAGATGGCCGAGCTGGTGCGCGAGAAGCGCATAGAAGGCATCTCCGACATCCGCGACGAGAGCGACCGCCAGGGCTATCGGGTCGTCATCGAATTGAAGCGCGAGGCGGTCGCCGACGTCATCCTGAACCAGCTCTACCGCTTCACGCCGCTGCAAACCTCCTTCGGCGCCAATATGGTGGCGCTGAACGGCGGCAAGCCGGAAGTGCTGACGCTGATCGACATGCTGAAGGCCTTCGTCGGCTTCCGCGAGGAAGTGATCAGCCGGCGCACGAAATACCTTTTGCGCAAGGCGCGCGAGCGCGCCCATGTGCTGGTCGGTCTCGCTATCGCCGTCGCCAACATCGACGAGGTGATCAAGCTGATCCGCACCGCGCCCGATCCGCAGACGGCGCGCGAGCAGTTGATGGAGCGGCGCTGGCCTTCCCACGACGTCGCTCCGCTGATCCAGCTGATCGACGATCCGCGCCACCGCATCAACGAGGACGGTACCTATAATCTGTCCGAGGAGCAGGCCCGCGCCATCCTCGACCTGCGCCTGCAGCGCCTGACCGCGCTCGGCCGCGACGAGATCGCCGACGAGTTGAACAAGATCGGCGTCGAGATCGTTGATTATCTTGACATTTTGTCTTCCCGCGCGCGCATCCAGAAGATCGTCAAGGACGAGCTCATCGCCGTCCGCGACGAGTTCGGCACGCCGCGCCGCACCGAGCTCACCGAGGGCGGAGCGGACATGGAAGACGAGGACCTGATCCAGCGCGAGGACATGGTCGTCACCGTCAGCCATTCCGGCTACATCAAGCGTGTGCCGCTCTCGCTCTACCGGGCGCAGCGCCGCGGCGGCAAGGGCCGCTCCGGCATGTCGACCAAGGAAGAGGATTTCGTCACTCGGCTGTTCGTGGCCAACACGCATACGCCGGTGTTGTTCTTCTCCTCGCGCGGCATCGTCTACAAGGAAAAGGTGTGGCGTCTTCCCATTGGCAATCCGCAGTCGCGCGGCAAGGCGCTGATCAACATGCTGCCGCTCGAGCAGGGCGAGCGCATCACCACCATCATGCCGCTGCCGGAGGACGAGACCAGCTGGGGCGAGCTTGACGTGATGTTCGCCACCACGCGCGGCACGGTGCGGCGCAACAAGCTATCCGACTTCGTCCAGGTCAACCGCAATGGCAAGATCGCGATGAAACTGGAGGAAGAGGGCGACGAGATCCTCGGCGTCGAGACCTGCACCGACAATGACGACGTGCTTTTGACGGCGAGCTCCGGTCAGTGCATCCGCTTCCCGGTCGGCGACGTGCGCGTCTTCCAGAGCCGCAATTCCGTCGGCGTGCGCGGCATCGCCATGGCGGAGACCGATCGCGTGATCTCCATGTCGGTGATCGAGCATGTCGATGCTTCGCCCGCCGAACGCGCCGCTTATCTCAAGCGCGCGGCCGCGGAACGCCGGCTTGTCGTCGGCGGAGCATCCGAGGAGGAAGAGATCGCGCTGACCAATGAGGAGATCGGCGAGGAGGCGGAACTTTCCGACGAGCGCTACGACTTCCTCAAGGCGCATGAGCAGCTTGTGCTGACGGTGACCGAGTACGGCTATGGCAAGCGCTCGTCATCCTATGATTTCCGCCTGACGGGGCGTGGCGGCAAGGGCATCCGCGCCACCGACGTCTCGAAAGTGGCCGAGATCGGCCGGCTGGTCGCGACCTTCCCGGTCGGCAACGACGACCAGATCATGCTGGTTTCGGACGGCGGCACGGTCATTCGCGTTCCGGTCGAAGGCATTCGTTTCGCCAGCCGCGCCACCAAGGGCGTGACCATCTTCAACACGGCCGAAGGCGAGAAAGTGGTGTCGGTGGAGCGGATTTCGGAGCCGCAGTCGGACGAGGAAACAGAAGACAGCTCAAGCGAGGCAGTGTCCGAAGATACGGGCCAGGCCGATACCGAATAGCCTGGACCAAGCATCACCGGCCCGCGGGCCGGTACGATCGTTCTGGAAATTAGAAGTGACGGCGGGCAACGAAACCTTCGAGCCGCTTGGTGTTGGCCCTGACGCGGACCTGCGCCGCCTCCCGATGCAACCCGAATGCGGTTGCGATCAGCATCACGACAGTCATTGCAGTGGCAAGGATGTAGATCAGCATTTGCGTGTTCTCCTGCTCATACAACGATAAGATGGTGTTTTGGTTTCATCTCCTGAAGCGGCAACCTAGTGAACGCTGCGTGAAGCGTTCGTGATCGTCGCATTCATCTGTCGTTCATGTCCGTGAAAAGGTTCACGGCCGGGCGCATCAATGGGGATTTGCCTTTGCTTGAGAGGCTCGCTAGAAGCCTGCCATGACCGAACGCACCGCCCTTTATGCCGGCTCCTTCGACCCGCTGACCAACGGGCATCTCGATGTCTTGAAGGCCTCACTTGCCGTGGCCGACACCGTCTACGCGGCGATCGGCATCCATCCCGGCAAGACGCCGCTGTTTTCGTTCGAGGAACGCGTCAAGCTGATCGAGACTGCGACCAAGGCCGAGTTCGGCAGTGACAGCGGTCGCATCAAGGTCGTTTCGTTCGATGGCCTGGTCATCGATGCCGCCAGAAAGCAAGGCGCCTCGATCATCATCCGCGGCCTGCGCGACGGCACCGATCTCGATTATGAGATGCAGATGGCCGGCATGAACGAGACGATGGCGCCGGCGCTGCAGACGGTTTTCCTGCCGGCCAGCCCTTCGGTCAGAACCATTACCGCCACACTCGTGCGCCAGATTGCGTCGATGGGCGGCGACATCCGCCCGTTCGTGCCGGCGGCCGTCGCCGGCGCGCTCACCGCCAAATTCGCGAAATAATCCTGTCGGAGACCCCTATGCAGCTGAAAAAGCTCGCTTCGTTCCTTGTCGTGCTTGCCGGCCTTTTCGCGGCATCCTTGCCTGCCTTCGCCGCCGACAAGGAAAACACGATGGTCATCACGCTGAAGGACGGCGACGTCACCATCGCGCTGCGCCCCGATCTGGCGCCCAAGCATGTCGCGCAGATCAAGAAGCTGGTGCGCGAAGGCGCGTATGACAACGTCGCGTTCCACCGCGTCATCGACGGCTTCATGGCACAGACCGGCGACGTCAAGTTCGGCAACATGGAGAAGGGTTTCAACCCCGAGGCCGTCGGCACAGGCGGTTCCGACCTTCCCGATCTGCCGGCCGAGTTCTCGCAGACCGAGCAGTTTACGCGCGGCGTGATCGGCATGGCACGTTCGCAGGACCCGAATTCGGCCAATTCGCAATTCTTCATCATGTTCGCGCCGGCGCCGAACCTCGACGGCCAGTACACCATCGTCGGCAAGGTGGTGAGCGGCATGGAACTGGTGGACAAGATCAAAAAGGGCGACGAGGCGGACAACGGCACGGTCACCGACCCCGACCGCATGATCAAGGTCCGCATCGCCGCCGACGGCAAATAACTTCTCAATTTTCAAAGGGATTTTCTGACATGGCTGAGATCAAGGACCGCGAGAACGCACTGATCATGGAAACGACCAAGGGTCCGGTCGTGATCGAAATGTATCCCGATCTGGCGCCCGGCCATGTCGGCCGCATCAAGGAACTGGCGCGTGAAGGCTCTTATGACGGCGTGGTGTTCCACCGCGTCATCGACGGCTTCATGGCGCAGACCGGCGACGTCAAGTTCGGCAATTCCTCGAAGCCCTCCTTCGCGCCTTCGCGCGCGGGCATGGGCGGCTCCGACAAGCCGGACCTCAAGGCCGAATTCTCCAACGCCAATCACGGCCGCGGCACCTGCTCGATGGCGCGCGCGCAGAACCCGAACTCGGCGAACTCGCAGTTCTTCATCTGCTTCGACGACGCCTCCTTCCTCAACCGCCAGTACACGGTCTGGGGCCAGGTGATCGAGGGCATGGAGAATGTCGACAAGATCAAGCGCGGCGAGCCGGTGCAGGATCCCGACAAGATCGTGTCGCTGAAGGTCGCGGCCGACGTCAAGTAAGGTAGAACGACGATGATGGGCGCAGTCTGGTCCCTGCTTGGCATCCTGTCCGGCGCCTTCATCGCCATCCAGGCGCCGATCAATTCGCAATTGGCGCGCGGCCTCGGCCTTCCGGTCGCAGCCGCCGCCTTTTCGTTCCTGTCCGGCGCCATCGTGCTCGGCATCATCGCGGTCGCCGTGATCAAGCTGCAGGGCATCTCGCTCGACTGGAAGGCGCCGGCGCCATGGCTGTTCGTTGCCGGCGGCATGCTCGGCGGCTTCTATGTCACGCTCTCCACCATTCTCACGCCGCGTATCGGCGCGGCCGCGCTGATGGCCTTCCTGGTCGCAGGCCAGTTGATCGCCGGCATGCTTGTCGACCGCGCCGGCTTCCTCGGTGTTGCCGTGCGCGAGATTTCGCTTGGCCGCATCGCCGGCGCGGTGTTGCTGCTGGCCGGAGCGCTGCTCATCCGGCTCTACTGATGCGTGTCGACCTGTTCGACTTCGACCTGCCGGAGGAGCGCATCGCGCTGCGCCCAGCCGAGCCGCGCGACAGCGCCAGGCTGCTGGTCGTCAGGCCAGGCCAAGGTTTGAAAGACCGGATCGTGCGCGACCTGCCGTCGCTGCTCCGCAAAGGCGACGTATTGGTGTTCAACGACACCAAGGTCATCCCGGCGCAGCTGAAAGGCATACGCAGGCGCGGCGAGGCGATGGCCCAGGTCGAGGCCACGCTGCACATGCGGGTGGCGCCGGACCGCTGGCGGGCCTTCATGCGGCCGGGCAAGCGGATCGCCGCCGGCGACCGCATTCATTTCGGCCACGACCAGAATTCCTGCTTCCTCGGCCAGCTCGACGCGACAGTGATCGAGAAGGGCGAGGCGGGCGAGGTGCTGCTCGGCTTCGACCTCTCCGGTCCGTTCCTCGACGAGGCAATGCACGCCGTCGGCCACGTTCCGCTGCCGCCCTACATCGCCTCGAAACGCGACGACGACGAGCGCGACCGCAGCGACTACCAGACCATCTATGCCAGGGAGGAGGGCGCGGTCGCGGCACCCACTGCGGGCTTGCATTTCACGCCGGAGATGTTCGCCGCGCTTGACGCCAAGGGCATCGAGCGCCGCTTCGTCACGCTGCATGTCGGTGCCGGCACGTTTCTGCCGGTGAAAGCCGACGACACCGCCGAACACAAGATGCATGCCGAGACCGGCTCGGTGAGCCGCGAGACGGCGGATGCGCTCAATGCGGCAAAGGCGCGGGGCGGGCGCATCATCAGCGTCGGCACGACATCGCTGCGCCTCTTGGAAAGTGCCGCGCGCGAGGACGGGAGCATCGAAGCCTGGTCGGGACCGACCGATATCTTCATCACGCCCGGCTACCGTTTCCGGACGGCCGACATCCTGATGACCAATTTCCATCTGCCGCGCTCGACGCTGTTCATGCTGGTCTCAGCCTTCAGCGGGCTGGAGACGATGCGTTCGGCCTATGCGCATGCCATCGAGAGCCGCTACAGGTTCTACTCCTACGGGGACTCCAGCCTGCTTTTCCGAGCGGAGACGAGCGATGGACGATGATCTCGAGAAAATGGACCGCGATGCGCTGATCGCGGAGGTGAAGAAGCTGCGCGCCGGCATCCGCGCTCATCGCGATGCGACCGGCCATGATCTGTGCTGGCATCACCCCGACCTCTGGGACTTGCTGCCGGAAAAGACCGAGCCGGCAATCGCCGTGCCGCCCTGGCCGAAATTCATGCGCGGTTGCATCCGCTACCGGCAGTCGCTCGACGAACAGGCACGCGGCGCGCCGGTGCACGACAAGGAATTCGATGGCTGAGACTTTCTCCTTCAAGCTGCTTGCCACCGACGGCAAGGCGCGGCGCGGCCTGATCCGCATGCCGCGCGGCGAGATCCGCACGCCGGCCTTCATGCCGGTCGGCACCGGCGGCACCGTCAAGACCATGTATATGGACCAGGTGCGCGGCGTCGGCGCCGACATCATCCTCGGCAACACCTACCACCTGATGCTGCGACCGGGTGCCGAACGCGTGGCGCGGCTTGGCGGCCTGCACGAATTCGCCCGCTGGCCGCATCCGATCCTGACTGACAGTGGTGGCTTCCAGGTGATGTCGCTGTCGAAGCTGAGAAAGCTGACGGAGAAGGGCGTCACCTTCCGCTCGCATATCGACGGCGCGGCTTACGAGATGTCGCCGGAGCGGTCGATCGAGATCCAGGGGCTGCTCGATTCCGACATCCAGATGCAACTCGACGAGTGCACGGCGCTGCCGGCCAAGCCGACGGAAATCGAGCGCGCCATGGAACTGTCGCTGCGCTGGGCCGAGCGCTGCAAGACGGCGTTCGGCGACCAGCCCGGCAAGGCGATGTTCGGCATCGTCCAGGGCGGCGACAGCGCGGTCATGCGCGTGCGCTCGGCACAGGCGCTGAAGGCGATGGAACTCAAAGGCTACGCCATCGGCGGGCTCGCGGTCGGCGAGCCGCAGGCGGTGATGCTGGAGATGCTCGACATCACCTGCCCGGAACTGCCGGCCGACAGGCCGCGCTACCTGATGGGCGTCGGCACGCCGGACGATATCTTGAAATCGGTGGCGCGCGGCATCGACATGTTCGACTGCGTGATGCCGACGCGCGCCGGCCGCCACGGCCTGGCCTACACGCGTCGCGGCAAGATCAACCTGCGCAACGCCCGCCATGCCGATGATCCGCGTCCGCTGGACGAGGAAAGCGACTGCCCTGCTGCGCGCGACTATTCCCGGGCCTATCTGCACCATCTCGTGCGCTCGCAGGAGTCGCTTGGCGCAATGCTGCTCACCTGGAACAACTTGTCCTGCTATCAGAAGCTGATGCAAGACATCCGCGCCGCGATCGAGGCACAGACCTTCGAGGCGCGCGCAGCCGAGATGTCCGAAGGCTGGGCGAGGGGCGATATCCCCGCCCTCTGAGCGGCGCCTTCCGGTGTCGAGTGATTGACGGTCTGCTTCCCGGCGCGCAGAGTTCCGCCGAGGGTTTGTCATGACCGTGACATACGACTTTGGCGATAAGACCGCGATAGTGACTGGCGGTGCGAGGGGTATCGGCAGAACCGTCGCGACGCAATTGGTGCGATTTGGAGCCGACGTCTGGGTATGGGACGCCGACCCCGTTCCGCTCGACGGCGCACATTGCCAAGCTGTTGATGTGACGAAGCCAGATCAGATAAAAGATGCTATGGCCGAGGTCTCGGTCGGCGCAGCGCAGATCGATATCCTCATCAACAATGCCGGCTATCTGGGCAGCTACCGAGGCTTCGAGACCTTGGATCCGGCGGAGTGGCAACGCATCATCGGCGTGAACCTGATTGGCGTTTTCGAGGTTACCCACCAGGTTCTGCCGCTCATGAGAAAGATGGGCAGCGGCCTTATCGTCAACATGGGTTCGCTGGCTGGCAAGGAGGGACTACCGAACTTGGCGGCCTATTCGGCAGCAAGTGCGGGTGTCATTGCCTTTACCAAGGCCTTGTCACGCGAGGTCTGCGATACTGGCATCCGCGTCAATTGCGTCGCACCGGGGCCTATCGACACCGATCTCATCAGGCGCCTTGGAAACGAAGTCGTCAACGACATGATCAGCGCCAGTCCGTTGAAGCGTCTCGGGTCCATGGATGAAGTCGCGGGGCTGGTGCTCTGGCTTTGTTCCGATGCCAGCAGCTTCAATACCGGGGCCGTGTTCGACATGTCGGGCGGCAGGGCACGGTACTGAAATGCATTTGGCTCAGGTGCTGACCGAGGTCGACGCGCGCAGGCTGCAGCCAGTGATCTTGAAACTGCCGTCCGGCTGCTGCTCAAGCGTATAGACCGCTTCGTAGTCCTTGCCGTCGGGTCCGACGATCAGCACCTGCTGGATGATCGAGGCTGGTCCGGTCTGCTCGACCTTGCCGAAAGCGTAGCTCTGCGGCTTGCGCACCGGCGCGTAGCCGTTGGTCACCATGTTCATGAAGGTGTCGACCGTCGGAAAGATGCGCTTCACGTTCGGCGCCGCGAAGCTGTAGGCGGTGGCGCCGTCATCGGCGAGGAAGGCTTTCAACTGGCTGTCGATGACCGTTTGCGCCGCCTTGATCTCTGCATCGTCGGCGAAGGCGATCGAAGCCACGAGCATTGGAACGAGAGCGAATGCGAACAATACGCGGCGCATGGCCTGCCTCCCGGAATTCGCTTTGCGAACGCAATCTAACATACGCGCGTCGGCGCGCCGTGGTTTCATTGCTGTCGGAAGATTCTTTGCTCTCCGATGCCAGACCCATGCCTGGTTGAGAGGCATGGCGGCCCTGGTGATCGGCGGCAGCCTAGGCCGGCGCGGGATGCCGGTGGCGGAATTGCGGCAAGCAGTCGCCAAGGTGCGTGCAGCCTGATGCTTGAAAGCCTCTCGCCAGTCTGCCACAAGGGCCGCTTATTCGAGCAGAGGCTAGGCAGGACCGGCAGATGAAGGCATTTTTCGTGCAGATAAAGTGCGATCTGGGCAAAGCCTATGAGGTCGCCAGCGCGCTCGCCGACGCCGAGATCGCCTCCGAGATCTATTCGACCGCCGGCAATTACGACCTGCTCGCCAAGTTCTATGTCGACGACCAGGAAGACATCGGCCACTTCGTCAACGAGAGGGTGCAGATCCTGCCCGGAATCAAGGACACCTTCACCATCGTTACCTTCCGGGCGTTCTGACTACCTGGCGATGCCCGGCCGCGAGGCAGCGCCTGACCCTGCATCGTTCCTGCTGCCCTAATCTTAGGCAGATTGCATAGAGTGAGCGTCGCCGTCGCCCAAATCATCGATTGCGCTTGATTTTCTCCGGCGGGGCCAGTGAAATGGCTGCACAGGGGAGTACGCGATTGGCAGCGTTCGACGAAATGCTTCCGGAAGTCTCCGGATTGAGAAGACCATACCAGGCTTACGATCGCTGGCTGAAGGAACAGGACCCGGCCAGGCTCACCCAGAAAATGCAGGACGCCGAACGTGTCTTCCGCAAGACCGGCATCACCTTCGCCGTCTATGGCGAGCAGGAAGCTTCCGAACGGCTGATCCCCTTCGACATCGTGCCGCGCATCATCTCCGGCAATGAATGGCGGCGACTGACACAAGGCATCGAGCAGCGCGTCCAGGCGCTGAACGCCTTTCTCGACGACATCTATCATCGCCAGGAAATCCTGCGCGCCGGACGCGTTCCCAAGGATCTCATCGCGAAGAATGAAGCCTTCCTGCCCGAGATGATCGGCGTGAGGCCGCCGGCCGGCGTCTACACCCACATCATCGGCGTCGACATCGTGCGCATCAGCGAGAACGAATTCTACGTGCTCGAAGACAATGCCCGCACGCCCTCCGGCGTCTCATACATGCTGGAGAATCGCGAGACGATGATGCAGCTCTTCCCGGAACTGTTCCAGCAGATCAAGGTGCGGCCGGTCGAGAATTATCCGCAGTTGTTGCGCCAATCGTTGGCAGCGGTCAGACCGCAGAGCGCCAAGGGCGCGCCGACCATCGCCGTGCTGACGCCGGGCAGCTACAACTCAGCGTATTTCGAGCATGCTTTCCTCGCCGACCAGATGGGCGTGCAACTGGTCGAGGGACAGGACCTGCGCGTCGTCGACGGTCATGTCACGATGCGCACCACCGAAGGCTACAAGCAGATCGACGTGCTCTACCGGCGCGTGGACGATGCCTTCCTCGATCCGCTGACATTCCGGCCGGATTCCGCGCTCGGCGTGCCGGGTATCATGGATGTCTATCGCGCCGGCAACATCACCATCGCCAACGCGCCGGGAACCGGGATCGCCGACGACAAGGCGATCTATTCCTACATGCCCGAGATCGTCGAATTCTACACCGGCCGCAAGGCGATCCTCGGCAACATCCCGACTTGGCGCTGCTCGGAGGCCGACAGCCTGAAATATGTGGTGGAGCACATCGACGAGCTGGTCATCAAGGAAGTGCACGGCTCTGGCGGCTACGGCATGCTGGTCGGCCCGGCGGCGAGCAAGAAGGAATGCGAGGCGTTCGCCAAGAAGCTGCAGGCCAAGCCCGCGAACTACATCGCCCAGCCGACGCTTGCGCTGTCGACCTGCCCGATTTTGACGGAGAAGGGACTGTCGCCGCGCCACGTCGACCTTCGGCCTTACGTCCTGGTCTCGGACCGTATCCAGATCGTGCCGGGCGGCCTGACTCGGGTGGCGCTGAAGGAGGGCTCGCTGGTTGTGAACTCATCACAGGGCGGCGGGACGAAGGATACGTGGGTGCTGGATGATTGAGATGGGTGAGTAGGGAGTAGTCAGTAGTGAGTAGAAGAGGGGACAGGGAAATGCCGGACTCGATCGAGATTCAAATACTTACTACTTACTATTCACTATTCGCTGCGCACTAGCCCGAAGGCCGCTTCACATGCTTCTTGGCCGCACCGCCAACGGTCTCTACTGGATGAACCGCTATATCGAGCGGGCCGAAAACATGGCGCGGCTGGTCGATGCCGGTCTGCGCATGGCGCTGACGCGCACCCAGAACGCTTCGGAGGAATGGAACTCGGTGCTGCTCAGCGCCGGCTCCGATGTCACCTTCTCGCAGAAATACCAGGACTACACCGTCGCCAACGTCTCGGATTTCCTGCTGCGCGACACCTCGAACCCGTCGAGCACGATGTCGTCGATAGAGACGGCGCGCAACAATGCGCGCATGGTGCGCACCGCGCTGACCCGCGAGACCTGGGAGAGCATCAACGAGGCCTGGATGTCGCTGAAGCGCATGCTGGCGAGGCCGATCGACGAGCGCGAGCTGCCGACGGTTCTCGACGCGATCAAGCGCGAGACGGCGCTGATCCGAGGCTCGTTCTACGGCACCATGCTGCGCAACGAGATCTTCGACTTCTCGCAGCTCGGCACCTATGTCGAGCGCGCCGACAACACGGCCCGCATCCTCGACGTTAAATACTACGTGCTGCTGCCGTCGATTTCCTGGGTGGGCTCGACGCTCGATAATTATCAATGGGAATCGATCCTGCGCTCGGTGTCGGCGCACCGCTCCTACCGCTGGGTCTATGACGCCGACTACAAGCCGACCAACATCGCCGACTATCTGATCCTCAATGTCCGCATGCCGCGCTCGCTCACCTTCTGCTACCGCTTCCTCGGCGAGCATCTGAAATTTCTCGCCGACGACTATGGCGAGCGCCATGCCTGTCACGCCACCGCCGAGAAGACCCAGGCGATGCTGAAGAAGGGGTCGATCAAGGACATTTTCGACCACGGCCTGCATGAGTTCCTGGTCGAATTCATTCGTGACAACACCAGGCTGGGCGACGAGATCGCCCAGGACTACCGATTCCATTGAGCGCTAAGGGGGCGGCGCCATGCGGCTCAAGATCACCCACCGGACCGAATATCGTTACGACACGCCGGTGCAGTATCTGCTGCAGCGGCTGCGCCTGCTGCCACAGAGCGGGCACACTCAGACCGTGGTATCCTGGGCAATCAAGATCGACGGCGCGCGCGAGGAGGTGCGTTTCACCGACCAGTTCGGCAACGACACGCGGCTGGTGAGCGCCGAAGGCGGCCACCACACCATCACGGTCGAGGCGGCGGGCGAGGTGACGACGCGCGACACGGCCGGCGTGTCCGGCGCGCATCTTGGTTTCGCGCCGCTCTGGCTGTTCGGTCAGCAGACGCCGCTCACGACCGCCGGCGACGGCATTCGCGAATTGACGGGCGCGGCGGGCAAGGGGACGGATGTCGAGCGACTGCATCGGCTGATGGGCATGATCCGCGAGCGCGTCGACTACAAGCCGGGCACGACCAGCGTCGTCACGGCGGCGGAAGAGGCCTTGGCGCTGAAGAGCGGTGTCTGCCAAGATCATAGCCACATCTTCGCCGCCGCGGCGCGGGCCATGGGCTTTCCAGCACGCTATGTCAGCGGCTATCTGATGATGGACGCCGCAATCGAGCAAGCGGCGAGCCACGCTTGGGCGGAAGCGCATGTTTCGGGCCTCGGCTGGGTTGCCTTCGATCCCGCAAACGGTATTTCTCCCGACGAACGTTATGTGAGGGTGGCGACGGGACGCGACTATCGCGATGCCTCGCCGGTATCGGGGATACTGCTCGGCCAGGCGCAAGAGAAGCTTGCCGTCACCGTCACGGTCGAGCAGTAATTTCGG
>NZ_RQXT01000090.1 GCF_003863365.1 Mesorhizobium tamadayense
ACAATATGCTTCCTTATTGCCTTTTATGGCATAAAGCATGGTTTCAGATCCCAGAACCCCAGCGACAATTCGGAGGTGCATCGCCAGCATAATCGCTAACCGATTCAAGAGGTAACGAAAATGTTGTCGAACCACCTGGTTGAAGACGATCGTGCTCATCTCATTCATCCTGTCACCTCCCTTCGCGCCCACGAGCAGCGTGGCGTCACCATATTGCAATCCGCGAAGGGTTGCTTCGTTACCGATGCGTCCGGCCACACGCTGCTTGATGGCTTTGCAGGCCTTTGGTGCGTAAACGCCGGCTATGGGCACGAGAGCATCATCGAGGTCGCGATGGAGCAGATGCGTCGGCTGCCCTACGCAACGGGTTACTTTCACTTTGGAAGCGAGCCGGCAATCAGGCTTGCCGCGAAGCTTGCGGAAATCACTCCGGGAGATCTGAACCGTGTGTTCTTTACCCTGGGCGGTTCGGACGCCGTCGATACCGTGGTGAGAATGGTGCGCTATTACAACAACGTGCGCGGCATGACGCTTAAGAAGCAATTCATAAGTCTCGAACGCGGCTATCATGGGTCGAGTTCAAACGGCGCCGGCCTCACGGCACTCCCGGTCTTCCACGAAAAGTTCGATCTGCCACGCTCTTGGCAACACTACATCCCATCACCCTATCCATATCGCAATGCCGCTGGAGAAGACCCGGCAGCAATCATTGCGGCCTCGGTGCAAGCCCTGAAAAATAAGGTTCGCGAGATCGGCCAAGACAATGTCGCCGCGTTCATCTGTGAGCCGGTCCAAGGCTCCGGCGGCGTGATTGTGCCACCGACAGGCTACCTCACGGCTATGCAGGCGGCTTGTCGCGAGCTGGGAATTCTTTTCATCATTGATGAAGTGATTACGGGCTTTGGCCGCACCGGGCCGATGTTCGCCTGCGAGCATGAAGGCATTGAACCGGACTTTATGACCATCGCAAAGGGTCTGACTTCTGGCTATGTCCCGATGGGCGCCGCCATCGTGTCCAATCGCGTATATGAGGTCATCGCTGACGGGACGGTCGATGGGTCCGCGTTTGGCCACGGTCTGACGTATTCCGGCCATCCAGTGAGCGCTGCCGTCGGGCTCGAGGTCATGCGGCTGTATCAGGAAGGCGGCCTGATTGAAAATGGCCAACGGGTCGGCGCGTATTTTGGGCGGCGGTTAGCAGAGCTTCGCGATCACCCGCTGGTCGGCGACGTGCGCTCTATCGGCCTGCTGGGCGCTATCGAACTCGTTGCCGACAAGGAAACAAAACGCAAACCCGCGAAGGAAGCGCGGGTCGGTGCGCGCCTGTTCGACGCCGGCTACAAGAACGGTCTGATCTTCCGCGCCTTCGGCGATGATACCATTGGATTTGCTCCACCACTTTGCATCACCGAAAGCGAGGTCGACCTGCTGATCGAGAGGCTCGACAAGACCCTCGCCTTGGCTCTGGATTTCAAAGACCTCTAAGCCGCGAGATATCTGGCCAGAGATTCAGGCGACAACGTCTTCTGGTTGGATGCCATTTGGCATCGAATGGACACTGCCGATGAAAAACCACGCTATGGACCGCATCGATGAGGTGCTCGCTCAACTGCCGCAGGAGATCGTCACCCGCGATCAGGATATCATATCCGCCTACACGACGGACTTCCGCCGGCACTATACCGGCCGCACCACCGCCGTTCTGAGGCCCCGAAATACGGCGGATGTCCAGCACATCGTTCGCGCTTGCGCCCAACGCCATGTCCCGCTTGTCCCGCAAGGCGGCAATACCAGCTATTGCACCGCGGCCACCCCGAGCGATAAGGGCGACGAGCTTGTCGTCAGTCTCGAAAGAATGAACACTGTGCGGGATCTGGATCCCGCGAACCTGTCGGCTTCTGCAGACGCCGGCATCATCCTCAGCGACCTTCAGCAAGCTGTTTCCGATGCAGGATTGTTGCTTCCGCTGGCGCTAGGTTCCCAGCAGTCGTGCCGAATTGGCGGCAATGTTTCAACCAATGCAGGCGGGATTTCCGTATTGCGATACGGCATGGCCCGAGACTTGGTCCTTGGTCTGGAAGTCGTGCTCCCCGATGGAAGTCTCTATAGTGAGCTAAGCCCTTTGCGGAAGAACAATTCCGGCTATGACGTCAAGCAGCTATTCATCGGCGCCGAGGGCACGCTGGGGATCATCACAGCTGTATCACTCAAGCTCGCACGCAAGCCACGGCAGACAGTCACGGCTTTTCTGGCACTCAAGGATATATCCACTCTCGCAAGAATTCTCGACGCCGCACAGATTCAGACCGGCGAATCGATCACTTCATTCGAGTACATCTCTGATGCCTCGCTACGATTGCTCCTCGACGCCAAGGACGTCCTTCGGCATCCCTTGCAGGAAAAAAGCCAGCACTACGTCTTGCTCGAAGCGACCACGGTCTCACCTGTCCTCGACCTTGAGGAAAGCATCACGAGGCTCTTTGGCGAACTCTTCGAACAGGGCCTGATCATGGATGGGACCATCGCCGCGAGCGGTCAACAGCGCGCGGAATTATGGCATTTGCGGGAAAGCATACCCGAGGCGGAAGTTCATCACGGCGGATCTGTAAAGCACGATATCGCCGTGCGGACATCGCAGCTGGCGGCCTTCATCGTAGAGGCGTCGAGAATTGTCGAACGAAATGCGCCAGGCGCCATCCCATCGATTTACGGCCATGTGGGTGACGGGAACGTTCACTTCAATCTGGTCCCCCCCGCTCTCTCCGACAAGGTTGAATTCAAGAACCGCCTCACGCGTGAAATCTCCCCTCTGATCTATCAACTCACGGCTGACATGGAGGGGACGTTCAGCGCCGAGTACGGCCTAGGTCGCGTGAAAATGGACTTGCTCGAGCGACATGGCGCACTGGGAAAACTGCGCGTGATGAGGATCTTGAAGACCGCGCTGGATCCAAAGGGCGTCATGAATCCCGGCAAGGTCGTAGCGTAGCTTAGAGAAAATGGCTTTGGCTGCGAGAGCGAATGACGCAGTAGCGGCCAGGCGGGGCGCGGGCTGCAGATTGTCGCCTTGTCGGCGCGTGTCAACGACAGCCGGCAGAGCTGCAAGAATCGAGCTGCGTTAACGGTAGGTGCCACCGTTCAGCGGGATCACATCGGCAGAAGATGCCGCCCCTCCAGCCCTACCGTTCAGCTCACCCGATCACGCAAGAGAGACACCGCAGTTCGATCTCACGCGTGCCAACGAGATAATAGCGACGGATCAACCGTCGCCGGAGGGAAGAGCCCAAGGATGTCGACGTCGGAGCGGCCAGGAAATAGACGTGGTCTCGCGGGCAAGCCCGGGGATTTTGTAGAATTCATCGACATTCAGAAAACCTATGACGGTGAGACCCTCGTCGTAAAAAACCTCAATCTCTCGATACGCCATGGCGAGTTCCTGACACTGTTGGGGCCGTCGGGTTCCGGCAAGACAACCTCTCTAATGATGCTCGCCGGCTTCGAGGTGCCCACCCAGGGGCGCATCGAGCTTGACGGGCGCCGCATCAATGACATGGCCCCGCACAAGCGTGATATCGGCATGGTTTTCCAGAACTATGCCCTTTTCCCACATATGACGGTCGAGGAGAACCTTGCGTTTCCGCTCCAAGTGCGGCGGATGCCAAGGGCTGATATCGAGCAGAAAGTCGAGCGCGCACTTGAAATGGTGCAGCTCTCGCAGATGCGCAAGCGACGACCAGCTCAGCTTTCCGGCGGGCAGCAGCAGCGCGTCGCCTTGGCTCGCGCGCTCGTATTCGATCCGAAGCTGATCCTGATGGACGAACCGCTAGGTGCGCTCGACAAGCAACTGCGAGAGCACATGCAGATTGAGATCAAGCATATCCACCAGAAACTTGACGTCACAGTCGTCTACGTCACGCACGATCAGTCCGAAGCTCTCACCATGTCGGATCGGGTGGCTGTCTTCAATGACGGTGTCGTTCAGCAGTTGGCGACTCCGACGGATCTCTACGAAAGGCCCGAGAATGCTTTCGTCGCTCAGTTCATCGGTGAAAGCAACAAACTGAGGGGCGTCGTTTCTTCGCAGAACGGCAAGGAATGCATCGTCAATGTCAATGGGCATGGTGACGTTCGGGCAGTGCCGATCAGAGCCAACGGGCCGGGGAATAAGACGACACTCTCCCTTCGGCCTGAGCGAGTGCGCATCAATCCGACCGATGGCGTATTCACCAATCAGTTCGATGCCCAGGTTGAAGAACTGATCTACTTGGGCGACCACACCCGCGCACGGGTTTCGGTTCTCGGAACAGACGATTTCGTTATCAAACTCCCCAACGCCGAAGGTGTGCCAGACCTGGCACCTGGATCGCCCATTCGGATCGGTTGGAAACCTGAGGATTGCCGGGCTCTCGACTGGAGCTGACGGCAGAGAAAATCAATCGAGAGGTAGGCCACATCGACCGTCTTCTCGACGGACAAACGCCCATCAAGAGGCGGAACAAAAAAACAGGAGGCCGACTGAACCGGCCAATTCAAACCGAAACCAAAGGGGATTCAAATGAAAAGTGAACTGCTGATCAAGGCTCTGGTCGCTTCCGCCGCGGCGGCTTGCGTATTCGGCGTCCATTCTGCGAAAGCAGCGGAGCCTTTGACGATCGTCTCGTGGGGCGGGGCCTATTCGGACAGCCAAAGGAAGGCTTACTACGAGCCGTACATGAAGCAAACGGGCGTCAAGATAACGGAAGAAGAATACGATGCCGAGCTTGGCAAGCTGAAGGCCATGAAGGAAGCTGGCAACGTCACGTGGGATGTGATCGACGTCGATTCAGCGCATGCCCTCTCCGGCTGCGACGAAGGCCTGTTCGAGAAGCTCGACTATTCAAAGATCGCCGATACGTCGAAATTCTTGCCGGGTACGGCGTTGGATTGTGCTGTTGGCACTATCGCATACTCGACGATTTTCGCGTTCAACGCTGATGTCTACAAAGACAATCAGCCATCGGTCCTGGAGGATCTTTTCGACACCAAGAAGTATCCCGGCAAGCGAGCGCTTCTGAAGAAGCCGTTCGGAAACCTGGAATGGGCTCTGCTGGCAGACGGGGTTCCCGCCGGCGATGTCTACAAGCTTCTGGCCACGCCGGAAGGCGTCGATCGCGCGTTCAAGAAGCTGGACACCATCAAGAGCGATATCGTTTGGTGGGAAGCCGGCGCGCAGCCACCCGAACTATTGGCCAATGGCCAGGTCGTCATGACCAGCGCCTTCAACGGTCGTATCGGGAATGCGATAAAGGAGGGCAAGAACTTTAAGATCGTTTGGGACCGCCAGGAGTTCGATTGGGACTACTGGGCGATTCCCGCCGACAGCAAACACGTTGAGGGTGCCTACGACTTCATCAAGTTCGCCAGCGATCCAAAAAACATGTCGCAGCAATCGAAATACATCGCCTACGCGCCCACTCGTGTCGAAGCCATCGCGATGGTGGATCCCAAGATCGCGCCGACGTTGCCCACCTATCCGGAAAACATGAAAACGGCCGTTACGACCGACCTTCAGTTTTGGGCGGACAACAATGAGGATCTGACCAAGCGCTTCAACGCCTGGCTGGCACAGTAAAGCGAAACCGCGCAGCGCCGGACAGGGTGTGTCCGGCGCTTGCTTGCGTTCAAACAAGGCGATCCCGACGAATGTCCCTAGCAGAGGCAGCGTTCATACAAGCCGTTGATGGCGTTCCGCTTAAAATTAAGCTGGCCCGCGCTGAGCGGAAACGGAAGCTGAAGGCCGTAGGCCTGGTATTGCCACTCTTCCTGTTCGTCGTGATCACCTTCCTGTCACCACTCCTCGTCATGACGCTCAAAAGCGTTGAGAACGAGGAGACGTTCGGTCGCCTGGACCGAACGCGTGAGGCATTGGCGAGTTGGAGCGGTCAGGACCTGCCGGACGAAGCCGCCTTTGCAGCCCTGGCTGCCGATCTCAAGATCGCCGGGGAACAGCGGCTCGCAGGTGAAATTGCCAAGCGGATTAACTATGAATTTCCGGGTGCCCAGTCCAAATTCAAGACGATCACTCGAAAAGTGGCTGCGATGGAGACAGGCCCCTATCGGGAGACCTTCCTGTCAACGGATGCGGCTTGGGGAAATCCAAAATTATGGCGCGTTATTCAAGGCGCCTCGGGCAAATATACTGCATATTACTGGCTATCCGCGGTTGACCTTCGTCAAGGCGCCAGCGGTATCGAGCAGGTGCCCGCGAACCAGGCTGTGTTCCTTGATGTCTACGGGCGCACGTTCTGGATTGCCGGTCTGGTCACCGGCCTCACCCTGGTCCTCGGCTTTCCGGTCGCGTACTTGCTGGCCACGCAACCGGCGAGCCGGGCCAACGTCCTGATGATTTTCGTGATGCTGCCATTCTGGACTTCGCTCTTGGTACGCACCACCGCTTGGTTTGTGTTGCTCAGGAACGAAGGCCCGCTGAACGATCTCGCCCAGTTGTTGATCGGCAGCCGCTTCGACATGATATTCACACGCTTCGCCACCATTCTCGCCATGACGCATATCCAGCTGCCCTTTACGCTGCTGCCGATCTATAGCGTCATGAAGACAATCCCGCCAAGCCATGTGCGCGCGGCGCGCTCGCTCGGCGCCGGGCCTTTCCTCGCCTTCTGGCGCGTCTATTTCCCGCAAACGGTGCCCGGGATAGCTGCCGGGTGCCTCCTGACTTTTATTCTCAGCTTGGGCTACTACATCACGCCGGCTCTCGTCGGCGGACCGCGCGATCAGATGGTCAGCAACTACGTATCCTACTACATGAACAACATCATCAATTTCGGCCAGGCGTCAGCCTTGGGTGCCACGCTTCTTATCATAACCCTCGTGCTCTACTGGGCCTATAATCGCTTGGTCGGCATCGACAAGATGAAGCTGGGATAATTTGCCATGGCCTATCTTCCGCAGCTCGGCCTACCAGCCTATGCCTCTGCGTCGGAGCGCGCCTGGCGACTATTCTTCTTCGCCTTTTGCGGCCTGGTCCTGCTTTTCCTGATCTCGCCGATCCTGATCGTCCTGCCGATCAGTTTCAACCCGACGCCATTCCTCTCCTTTCCGAAGGACGATTGGTCGCTGCGTTGGTATGAAGACTTCTTTTTCAACGATCGCTGGACAACGGCCGTCAAGAACAGCGTCATCATCGCGTTTTTCAGCACCATTCTAGCGACATCCCTTGGCACGCTGGCGGCACTGGGATTATCCCGACCAAATTTTCCGGCGCGGGCCGCGGTCATGGCGGTGCTGATTTCGCCGATGATCGTCCCCGTGGTCATTACGGCGGCGGCGCTCTTCTTCTTCTATGCCAATCCGTTAATGGTCACGTCGCAACCTCTCTTGATCCTGAACAACACCTATGCCGGCGTCATTCTGGCCCATACCCTGCTTGCGACCCCCTTTGTCGTGATCACCGTCACGGCGACCCTGACCGGCTTCGACCAGTCGCTGACCCGCGCCGGAGCGAGCCTCGGCGGATCGCCGGCCCTCGTGTTCCGCAGGGTGATTTTGCCGCTCATCGCGCCTGGCGTCATTTCCGGTGCCCTCTTCGCCTTCGTCACCTCTTGGGATGAAGTAATCTGCGTTCTTTTCATCGGTAGCTCGGACCAGCGCACACTGCCGCGCCAGATGTTCAGCGGTATTCGCGAAATGATTAGCCCTACCATCACGGCGGCAGCCGCCGTGCTGATCGCTCTGGCAGTTGTCATGCTGGTGACGGTAGAATTGTTGCGCCGCCGCACAGAGCGGCTGAGGGGCATCAGAACGTAGGGTGCTGTGGCAGTCACAGCTGCAGCATATCCTCCGATGTTGAGACCGGATACCGAAGTCAGGCGATCTTCGGTATTTTGAGCAATCGCTCTCGGATTTCGGCTTCGATAGCAACATCCAACGCAGAGGGCGGCTCAGATTCGACTGAAGTTCGCAAATATGTCTCGGCGATTGCCGTGGCGTCACGATGAAACTTACCGACCGACACGCAGCGGCCCTGTTCCAACCAGCCCGCGCTATGGAGAATGAAGCCCGCCCCGGACGCTACCGATGCTGCCAGCACGCGCGCGCCCTCGCCTCCGGCCTGTGCGTCGTCCACTTTGGCAGAGGTGACGGCCCCATCACCGCGCGACGGGATTCCAAGCCGTCGGGCGAGTTCGGATGAGTATAGCTGAACCAACTGTGAGGCGGGGTCTCCGAAGTTCGGCTGCATGCTCCTCATGTCGAACGGCCAGCCGAGAATTCCCATCACGACAGGCGCGCCTGGTTGCCAAAGCTGCGTCAGCGCCAGTCCCGCCAGAACCTCCGCGTAACCCTGAACAAGCGAGCCGGCGATCGTGGCGGGACTCGTTGCACCCATCATCATATAGGAAGAGATCATCGTAGCTTCGCCAGCCAGGGCGATGCTGCGGAGGCATTTCAACGGATTTTCCCAGTAGGTCAGAGGTGGAGTGCAGTTAACCAGGTGAAGCAGATTGCAGGCGCCTGTTTGCGGCGGCCGCCGGAGCGCCGCCGCCGTGAGGTCGATGTACTCCGTCGCAATCTCAGGGGAAGCGATACTGCCCATGAAAGGTTTGTCGGAGCATGTCAGGTGTGCGAGCAGCATTTCCAGGGGACGGCCAGGCTCGGACACATCATCCATGACGCAGACCATGTGTCCCGTATTGGTGAGACCGGCGCTTTCATGAGCGATCGAGACGAGCCGGCGATAGATGTCACGCCCGCCCTTGACCCGCTCCCCGCTCTCCAGAAGTACATCCGGCGCGCCGTAGATGGGAGCGAAAACGGCAGGTCCGGAACCGCCTATGATTGTATCGCGATCAGGGTTCCGAGCTCTCAACCGGAAGCTGGACGGCGCATTTTCTCGAATGATCCGGCGAAGTACCGCACCTTCGAGGCGCACGATGTCGCCATCGACGATAGCACCGATCTGTCTTAGCTGATCTATTGTTTCAGGATCATCCTGGAACCGAATCCCGGTTTCCTCCAGAACCCGGTCTGCCGCCTTTTCGATGTCGTCGAAGGCGACTGGATCTGTTGCCGGCAGATACGGCCTTGCGAAATAGTCCGAGAGCTCACGTTCCTTATGGACAGAACGATTTTTCATACCAACTCCACGGATATGTGATTTGCCTGCGCGCAAATCATTTCAGCAGACTTTGCGTGCACGGAATAACCTGCTTGCGGTGAAAATTGAGTTTGCGCGCCGAAGCGACATCGATCCAAAGTTGCAAGGTTCCGTGGTGTACTGTCGACGGCGACCCAACGCGCTGGACGAACGAGCGATGCCGTCAGTGTCGGACGCCAAAACGCTTCAAAGCAAGGCGCCGAGGTCTTTGCCGTACATGACCTCGGCGATGACCCGTTACCCCATCTTCTCGGATGCATAGCTGCCTTGGCTTGCCGGAAAGACCACAGTGCGGTTTCCATTGACGAAGGTGCGATGATGGATATGAGCGTGGACGGCCCGGGCGAGGACTTGGCTTTCCGCGTCGCGGCCGATTGCGACGTAGTCGTCGGCGCTTTGGGCATGGGTGACGCGCGCCGTGTCCTGTTCGATGATTGGACCCTCGTCAAGGTCGGCTGTCACATAGTGCGCTGTTGCGCCGATCAGCTTCACGCCACGCTCGTAAGCCTGCTTGTAGGGGTTGGCCCCCTTGAAGCTCGGTAGGAACGAGTGGTGGATGTTGATGATCTTGCCGGACATTTTTCTGCACATGTCGTCGGATAGAACCTGCATGTATCGGGCCAGGACGATCAGTTCCGTGCCGGTCTGCTCCACCAAATCCATGATACGGGCCTCGGCTTGCAGTTTGTTTTCCTTCGTCACCTTGATGTGGTGGAAAGGAATATCGTGGTTGACCACGACTTTTTGATAGTCGAAGTGGTTGGAGATGACGCCGACGATATCGATCGGCAAGGCGCCGATCTTCCAGCGGTAAAGCAGGTCGTTGAGACAATGGCCGAAGCGCGACACCATCAAAAGCACCTTCATGCGCCTTTCTGAATCGTGGAGCGTCCAATCCATGCCGAACTTCGCAGCGACCTCGCCAAAATGCTGTTCGATCTCGACTTCTGACGTTCCCATCTCTGAGACGAAGGATACGCGCATGAAGAACTTGCCGGTGTCGAGATCATCGAACTGCGAGCTGTCGATGATGTTGCAGCCCAAGTCTGCCAGATAGCCCGAAATCGCGGCTACAATGCCGCGAGCGGACGTGCAGGTCACGGTAAGAATCATGCGCTTCATGATCGGGAATCGCCCTTTCGCGTTAGATCTTGATGCGGCTGTTCTCGGGATCGTAGAATGGGCGAGGCGACGCTTGGGCGGCGCAGCGGACACCAGCAAGCTCGATTTCGAACTTGCCGGTGGCAAGCCACTCGGCCCAGTTCTCCGACGGTACGGGCAAGTAGCCCATGGCGACCGAGCTGCCGACGGTGTAGCCGTAGGCACCAGAGGTGGTTCTGCCGACGATGCTGCCGTCGCGCCAGATCGGCTCGTCGTGAAGGAGGATCGGACCGGCATCCTTCAAGCGGAAGAAGGCCTGCTTTTTCGTGAGCCCCTCTGCCTTCTGCCGCTCGAGGGCCGCCCGCCCAATGAAGTCCGCGTCTTTCTTGAATGACACCGCGAATTGAAGACCAGCCTCGAGGGGAGTGTCACCAGGTGTGATGTCGTTGCCGAAATGGCGGTAGCCCTTTTCGCTACGCAGCGAGTCGAGAGCATGATAGCCGGCCAGCTGAAGCCCGAGCGGCTCTCCTTCCTTGACCAGCAGATCGAAAATCTGCCCGACAAACTCGGTCGGTATGTAGAGTTCCCAGCCAAGCTCGCCGACAAAGGTCATCCGCTGGGCAAGCGCCGTGGCGTACCCGACTTCGATTTCCCTGGCCGTGCCGAACGGGAAGGCCTCGTTCGAAAAATCAGCGGGCGAAACCTTCTGCATCAGTTCGCGAGACCTCGGTCCCATGATGGACAGAACGGCAAATCCGGACGTCACGTCCGTCATGACAACGCGGGATTCAGGCCGTAGATTTCGCCTAACCCAATTCATATCCTGCGGCTGGGTGGCGGCTGCGGTCACCATCATGTAGCGGGTTTCGGACAGGCGGGTGAATGTAACGTCGGCCACAATACCGCCGCGGCTGTTCAGCATTTGGGTATAGACAACTTTGCCTTCCGCGACGGCCATGTTGTTTGCACAAATTCGCTGCAGTTCAGCTTCAGCATCAGGACCTTCAATGAAGGTTTTTCCGAAGGTGGACATGTCGAACAGCGCGACGCTATTGCGAGTGGCATCGTGTTCGGCGCGGACGCACTCGAACCAGTTCTGGCGCTCGAAAGAATATTCGTATACCGGGTTGACGCCATCGCGGGCATACCAGTTGGCGCGCTCCCACCCGGCGGAAGTGCCGAATACGGCTCCCTTTTCCTTCAGCCGGGAATAAAGCGGCGTTTCGCGAATCCCTCTTGCCGTTTCGAACTGTCTGTGCGGCCAGTGCATGGCGTAAAGTAGGCCGAGGCTTTCCGAAATCCGCTCATGCAGGAAACGCTCGTTGATTTCGAAATTGTTGAAGCGGGCAATGTCGAGCTCGGCAAGATCCATGGTCGGTTCGCCTTCCACGATCCATTCCGACATGGCTTTGCCGACCCCTGCGGAGCTCAAAATACCCTGCGAATTGAAGCCTGATGCCACATAGAGCTTTCGGACGTTCGGGGCTTCGCCCAGGATGAACTTATTGTCCGGCGTGAAGCTCTCGGGACCGTTGAGGAAGTGACGCACGCCGAGCTGCTCGATGAGCGGAACGAGTTGCATGGCGTTGGCCATCGGCTGTTCGAAATGGTCCCAGTCCTCGCCGAGCTCTCCGAACTGGAAGTTGCCCGGAAGCTTGGACATTGGCAGCGACTTCGCTTTCGGCTCGAATGAACCGATGAGAAGCTTGCCTGCATCCTCCTTGATATAGATATAGCCGTCCGTGTCCCGAAGGACGGGGAGATTGGACCGAATGTCCTTGTGAGCCTCAGTCATAACATACATATGTTCGGCGGCGTAAAGTGGGACATTGACGCCTGCAAGCTTGCCAATGTCACGACTCCAGGCTCCGGCGCAAAGGACGGCAACGTCGCAGGCAATCGCGCCGTGATCGGTTACGACGGACCTTATCGTGCCTTCCTCGACGCCAAAGCCTGTTACCGTAATTCCTTCCAGGACCTTGGCGCCACGGCTCCGCGCGCCTTTTACAAGGGCTTGAGTAGTATCAATTGGGTTCGTTGAGCCGTCGCCTGGGATGAAGGCGCCGCCAATGACCTGGCTGATGTCGACGAGGGGGTGCAGCTCCTTGATTTCTGCCGGCGACAACATATGGGCTTCGACGCCAAACGTTTTGCCGAGCGAGATCAAACGCGCGATTTCGGTCAACCGTTCGGGCGTGCGCGCGACAGGAAGGCTGCCGGTACGGCGAAATCCAGTTTCCTGACCGGTTTCCTCCTTCAGGGAACTGAAAAGAGTAGCGCCGTACCGGCATAGATCGGTCATCGTGTGGGTGGTGCGTAGCTGGTTGACCAGGCCAGCAGCGTGCCAGGTCGTCCCACTCGTCAACTGGCCGCGCTCCAGCAGGACTACATCGCTCCACCCCAGCTTGGTAAGGTGATAAGCGATACTGGCGCCAATAATACCGCCGCCAACGATGACTGTGCGTGCTTGTGTAGGGAGCTTCATTGGTCCGATACCTTTGGGTAGCGTCTCCCCAAGATGGAAGCCGCAACTAGATCGAGCCGCCGGCGGTAGGGGAGTAACGGCTGATTTGCGCATTTAGAAAATGGCCGGGATACACGATGTGGATCCTGGCCATAGGGCGAAAGTCTGTTTACTTGCCGCTCTCGACCGCCTGGACAAGCTGAGCAAGCGTCGCAAAGTGATAGTCCGGAGCCGTCTTTTCGGAGACAGATGGCGAGCCGCCAAAACCTTCCTGACCTTGACGGCGCTCGATCCAGCAAACCTGGTATCCGAGGCGCTTCGCGACGCCAATGTCGTGGAACTGGCTCTGTGCGACGTGCAAATAGTCTTTCAAGCGGTAGCCATTTTCACTGTTGCGTCCGCGCACGTAAGAGAAGACTTGCGGATCGGGCTTGCACACTTCGACATCTTCGGCAGTCACCTTGTCATCGAAGGGCTCTTCGAGCGTCCGTGAGAAATGCGCCAGCGCCCAATTATCCGCATTGGTGACTGCCACGAGACGGAAACGCTTGCCGAGTTCCTTCATCGCCGCGATCGAATCTGGAAACGCCGGCCAGAACTCCATCGAAAGCCGCAGACCTGCAACATGCTTTTCCGAGGCAGGCAGGCCGAGTTGTGTTGCCACAGTGCGATAGATATCGGGCAACATGTTCGTGAACGGGATGCCAGGCGTCAGATGATGCTGTTTGTCCTCGGCGGCAGCAAAGCTCGAGAGGATGGTCGCATCGTCGATGTTCAGCCCAGCCCCTTCCACGATCGGACGGAAGTAGTTGATCAAACCGGCCTCGAAGTCGATGAGCGTGCCAACGACGTCGAAAGTGAGGATTTTACGGTCACGCAGGCTCATAGAGGCACCCTTGAATGTGGTTGGAATAACGGCAAACCTACACGGCTCTGCGAAATTTAGAACTGACATGTTTTCATCAAAACATGACAGATTGTCATTCTGTGGTCACCATTGCCCCCGCCTGCTGACTAGGTGCCTTCAAAAAACTCGGGTCGCGCATCGGTTCTAGGATTTCATGCTAGACATGACAAAAATATCATGGTTTAAGCGATACCCGAAATTTCTGTCATAGAGTTGACCATGCGATTGGATATCGAATCTCTTCGGACCTTTAAGACGGTTCTCGAATACGGGGGCATCACGCGCGCCGCGAAGCAATTGAATCTCACGCAATCCGCAGTCAGCCATAAGTTAGCTCGGCTGGAAGAGCGCGTCGGGCGACCGATCCTTATGAAAAGTGGAAGCGGCTTTCTCCCGACTTCGGACGGTCAGGGATTGCTCCATTATGCCGAGCGCATAATCTCCCTTCATGATGAGGCCGCACAGCATTTTCGTTCGTCAGATCTGGCAGGAAAAATTAGATTGGGGGCGACCGAGGATGCGACCAGCAAGAAGCTCGCGACGGTGCTCGGCCGATTTGGACGAATACACCCAAACGTCTCGCTCAGTGCCCGGGTCGCTCAAAGTCTAGTGCTTAAGTTCTGGCTGACGACCTCGGAGGTCGATCTTGCAATTCTGCAGGTGTTCGTTGACGACAAAGAGCCAAACGACATCGAACTGTGGCGAGAAGATCTGCTCTGGGTAGGAGCGTCCGATCATCCAACCGCACTCGACCGGTCAATTCCATTCGTGTCCTTCGATAAAAATTGTTTCTACAGACTGGCAGCCGTAGGTCGCTTGGTTGACACGGGACGATCCCTGAACGTTGTTCTGGAGTGCCCCAGCAAGGAGGGGGTTCAGGCGGGAATCCGCAACGGCTTTGGCATAGGGCTTCTCAGTCGCCGCAACTTGACCGAAGGGCTTGAAGAGCTCGAATGTGATCTCCCCCGCCTCCCGCAGGTATGTCACGTCTTACGAAGTCGCAGTAGCGTGCCATCAAGGGCGGAACGCAATCTGACAGAAGCGATACTACAAGAGATGCAGGAATCGAGCTGAGTTTGACTTTTGCGCTCTCTTGGCCCGCGGCAAATCTCCGGCCATGCCGTATCGCAACATGGGCGCGAGGGTCGCTGTCCGTCCGTGCGTCGGGGCGAACTGCCGTCTACCCGCATGAAAGCGCCGCCTATCCACGCCGCGACGGGAAGTAAGCTGACAATCCCGCCACCCGGTGCGTCGCGCGCATGCAGATATCAGGGATGCTGATGTGCCCCCGGACGGCCGGCCCGCCGTGCCCTGCGCCTCTCATCATTTAAGGGAAGGACTCCCATGAGCCGCATTCTGGAGATGGCGCAAGAGCGCTCACCTCACCCAGGCGACCCCGCGCTGGTGGCACCTATGCCGCTCGGCCTCGACATCAATGCCCGCAGCGCAGAGATCGACGAGCGGCAGATGTGCCGGGACCGTCTCGCCCGCCTGCGTGCCGAACTCGCAAGGCGTGATTACGCCGGTGCCCTCCTCTCCGATCCAATGAACATCCGCTACGCCACGGGTTCGCGGAACATGTCGGTGTGGACAATGCACGCGCCCGGCCGATATGTCTTTGTGGCAACCGACGGCCCTGTGGTGCTTTTCGAGTTCGGCACCACCTTACATCTCAGCCGGGACTTAGAGACGGTGGATGAACTGCGCCGGTCGATGTCCTGGTTCTACTTCATGGCAGGTCCACGAGTGCGGGAGAAGACAGTGCTTTGGGCTGCCGACGTAATTGGCCTGATGAAGGAACACGGTCGCTCTAACCGCCGGCTTGCGGTGGACCGCTGCGAACCTTGGGGGGCCCAACTCCTCATCGACGCCGGCATCTGCCTATTCGACGCCCAAGAGCCGCTGGAGCAGGCGCGCATGATCAAGACGTCGGAGGAGATCAAGTGCATGCAACTCTCGATGGATGTCTGCGACATCGCCGTAGATCGCATGCGCCGAGCGCTCCGGCCGGGTATTACCGAAAACCAGCTTTGGAGCATCCTGCACGAGACCAACATTGCCCATAACGGCGAGTGGATCGAATGCCGCTTGCTCTGCTCGGGCGAACGCACCAACCCTTGGTTCCAAGAGAGCGGCAGCAGGGTCATTAACGCCGGCGACATGGTTGGCTTCGATACGGACATGGTGGGGCCCTTCGGTTACCTCGCCGACATCTCCCGAAGCTGGATATGTCCCGGCCGCAAGCCGACTCCGGAACAAAGGAAGCTATATGAGATCGCTCAGGAACAAGTGCTCACCAATATCGAGTTGATCAAGCCCGGCCTATCTTTCCGCGATTTCTCGGAGCGCTGCTGGCCGGTGCCGGAGGCTTACGTACCAAATCGCTACATGTTCATGATCCACGGCGCCGGTTTCGTCGACGAGTATCCTACAGTGGTCTATACCACCGACTGGAAGGACTGGGGCTATGACGCGATGTTCGAGGAGAATATGGTGGTCTGCGTCGAGAGTTTTATCGGCGAGGTGGGCGCCAAGGAAGGTGTCAAGCTGGAGCAGCAGGTGCTAATTACGGCAAATGGCGCGGTGTCAATGTCACACTCGCCCTTCGTGGACGCCATCGAACCGTAAGCCGAGCGCGCCCAGTAAGGAGAATTAACGGCAGCGGACTCCTGTTGCTCGGGACTCATTCGTGAAAACCCAGAAAGCAAAGGTTGTGCCCATGCAATGGCCGAGAAAGCACGGCCGCAGAGGGGGCGGCGATGCGGCATCATTCGGACCGCTGAGCGATGGTCAGCATGGCGCCGGACAGGATACGAGGTATCCATACGGCCAAGGCCGCGGTGGCTATGAATTTGGGCGGCGGCCTTCTGCGG
>NZ_RQXT01000091.1 GCF_003863365.1 Mesorhizobium tamadayense
CGAGACGGTAGCACTCCTTCCCGACCATCCGCCCGTGACCTTCACCTGGCGAGGGGTGCGCCGCCGCGTGAAGCGGGCGGACGGCCCGGAACGGGTTTTCGGGGAATGGTGGAAGCGTGACGCTGAGCTCGCGGCGGTGAGGGATTATTTCCAGGTCGAGGACGAGAACGGCGAGCGCTACTGGGTCTACCGTGCCGGCGACGGAGAGGATGCCGCGACCGGATCGCATAAATGGTTCATGCACGGGATTTTCGGATGACTGGCGCAACCCGATATGCCGAGTTGCAAGTGACCTCGCATTTCTCCTTCCTGCGTGGAGCGAGTAGCTGCGAAGAGCTATTCGCGCAGGCGGCGCTCCTCGGCATCGAAGCACTCGCTGTCGTCGATCGCAATTCGCTTGCCGGCATCGTGCGCGCCCACGAAGCGGCGAAGACGACAGGCGTCCGACTGATCGTCGGCTGCCGACTTGATCTCGCCGACGGCATGTCGGTCTTGGTTTATCCGATCGACCGACCGGCCTATTCGCGCCTTTGCCGCCTGCTTTCGCTCGGTAAGGGCAGGGCCGGCAAGGCGAAGTGCCATCTCGAGTGGGATGATGTCGTCGCCTACGGCGAAGGTCTGATCGCGGTTCTCGTGCCGGACGAAGCCGATGATCTTTGCGCCGTTCGTCTGCGGCGGCTGCGCGAAGCCTTTGGCGATCGCGCCTATCTGGCGCTCACCTTGCGCAGACGCCCCAACGACCAGCTCCGGCTATACGAGTTGGCGAACTTGGCGGCCGCGATCGGCGTGCCGAGCGTCGTCACCAATGACGTGCTCTTCCACGATCCGGCCCGCCGCATGATGCAGGATGTCGTCACCTGCATTCGTCACAATGTCACCATAGACGACGCCGGCTTCCGGCGCGAACGTCATGCCGATCGCTTTCTCAAACCGGGCGATGAAATGGCGCGGCTGTTCAGCCGTTATCCTGAGGCCCTGGCGCGCACGGTCGAAATCGCCGACCGCTGCCGTTTCTCAATGGACGAGCTCGCCTACCAATACCCGGAGGAAAAGACCATGCCGGGCCTAACCTCCCAGCAGGCGCTGGAAAAGCTGACCTGGGAAGGTGCAGCCCGCCGCTATCCCGAGGGTCTTCCCGACAAGGTGATCGGTATTCTGAAGCACGAGCTGCGGCTGATCGAGACGCTCAAATATGCGCCGTACTTCCTGACCGTCAACTCGATCGTCCGCTTCGCCCGCAGCCAGGACATTCTTTGCCAGGGCCGCGGCTCGGCCGCCAATTCAGCCGTATGCTACGTGCTAGGCATCACCCCCATCGATCCCGAACGCAACAATCTCCTGTTCGAGCGTTTCGTCAGCCGGGAGCGGCGCGAGCCGCCCGACATCGATGTCGATTTCGAGCATGAACGACGCGAGATCGTCATGCAGTGGGTCTACGAGACTTACGGTCGCGACCATGCCGCACTGTGCTCCACCGTCATCCGTTATCGCACCAAAGGTGCTGTCCGCGATGTCGGCAAGGCGCTCGGCCTGCCCGAGGACATGACCAAACTTCTGTCCTCGCAGGTGTGGGCCATGGCGAAGCAGTCGACGAGCCGCGCGCCGGCGAGCTCAATCTCAATCTCGGCGATCACCGGCTGCGGCTGACCCTTGAACTCGCCGCGCAACTTGCCGGCACGCCGCGTCACCTCTCGCAGCATCCGGGCGGCTTTGTGCTGACGCATGATCGGCTCGACGATCTCGTGCCGATCGAGCCGGCGGCGATGAAGGATCGCCAGGTGGTGGAATGGGACAAGGACGATATCGACGCCCTCAAATTCATGAAGGTGGATGTCCTGGCGCTGGGCATGCTCACCTGCATGAAGAGATCGTTCGATCTGCTTGCCGAACACAAGGGCGTCACACTCGACCTGGCCACCATCCCGGCCGAGGATCCGCGCACCTATGCGATGATCCGCAAGGCCGACACGCTTGGCGTGTTTCAGATCGAATCCCGCGCGCAGATGTCGATGCTGCCGCGTATGAACAGGGCGACATGGTTCATCCCTACCTTCGCCGCCGCGACGGCAAGGAGGAGGTGACGTTTCCGACGCCGGAGCTCGAGCGCGTTCTCGGCAAGACGCTCGGCGTGCCGCTGTTTCAGGAGCAGGCGATGCAGGTTTCCATGATCTGCGCTGGCTTTTCGGCCGGCGAGGCCGACCAGTTGCGGCGCGCCATGGCCACCTTCAAGCACACCGGCGGTGTCTCGAAGTTCCGCGACAAACTGATCAATGGCATGATCGACAACGGCTACACCCCGGAGTTTGCCGAAAAGACCTTCTCGCAACTCGAAGGGTTCGGCAGCTACGGCTTCCCCGAAAGCCACGCCGCCTCCTTCGCGCTGATCGCCTACGCCTCATCCTGGATGAAGTGCTGGCATCCGGATGTCTTCTGTGCCGCGTTGCTGAATTCGCAGCCGATGGGTTTTTATCTGCCGGCCCAGCCGAAGGATACCTGGAGGCTCGCGCCAGGAGCGGCACGGTCGTAACAAACGTACATGCTGGCGCCGCCGAGATCGCCCGTCCTGGACACTTCAGGGCCGCCAAACCGTCATACGATGAATGTCGTCGGCAAATGATTGTGCGCTGCAAATTTTCTCTTCGCAATTGCACAAAAATGTGGCACATGCTTCCTTCCGCAGCGGAAGGAGAGGTCGGTGAGCGCAACCGGAGGATCGAAGGCATTGACGGTGCCGGATATCGCGGCGCGGAAGGGGAAGACGCCGCTTGTTTGCCTAACGGCCTATACAACGCCCGTCGCCAAGCTTGTCGACGGCCATTGCGACGTGGTGCTGGTCGGCGACAGTGTCGGCATGGTGTTGCACGGGATGCCTTCGACGCTTGGCGTCACGCTCGAAATGATGATCTTGCACGGCAAGGCGGTGCGGCGCGGACTTCAAAGCGCTCTGATGATCGTGGACATGCCGTTTGGCTCTTACGAGGATAGCCCCACGCAGGCCTTCCGCAATGCGGCCCTCGTCATGGCCGAAACCGGCGCGGGGGCGGTCAAGCTCGAAGGCGGCGAAAGCGTCGCGGAGACAATCCGGTTCTTGACCGCGCGCGGCATACCCGTGATGGGCCACGTGGGACTGACGCCACAGGCGGTCAATGCTTTTGGCGGTTATCGCATTCAGGGCCGAGGCGAGGATGCCGAACGGATCCTGCGTGATGCAACGGCCGTGGCTGAGGCTGGTGCATTCGCCGTCGTACTCGAGAAGATACCGGAAGCGCTTGCTCGGCTAATTACAGAGCAAGTGGCGATCCCCACAATCGGCATCGGTGCATCGTCCGCCTGCGACGGGCAGATCCTTGTTGTCGACGACATGCTGGGCCTGTTTGGCGCCTTCCGGCCAAGTTTCGTCAAACGGTATGCGGAGCTGGGATCGGCTGCGGACGCAGCGATCGCAGCATACGCAAGCGAGGTGCGCGAGCGCCGCTTCCCAGCGCTCGATCACGTCTTCGGCGATGAGCCGCGGACAGTCAGTGAGGTTGCTTCATGAGCACCGCAATCGTCCGGATCGTCTCCGAACTGCGTAGCATCGTTGCCGCTTGGCGCCGCGAGGGTCTAAAGATCGCTGTTGTGCCAACAATGGGCGCCCTGCATGAGGGGCATCTCAGCCTCGTGCGGGCCGCACTGGCCAAGGCTGATCGGGTGATTGTGACGCTGTTCGTCAACCCGAGACAATTCAACAATGCCGCTGACCTGGCCGCCTATCCGCGCACGGAACACGATGACGCGGCGAAGCTCGCATCGGTCGGCGCCCATATTCTTTATGCTCCCAATGCAGCCGACATGTATCCGCCAGGCTTCGCGACCACAGTTTCGGTCGGCGACGTGAGTGAGGGGCTTTGCGGCACGTTTCGGCCTGGCCACTTCGATGGCGTGGCAACGGTGGTCACAAAGCTTCTTCTGCAGAGCGGCGCCGATCTGGCGTTTTTTGGCGAGAAGGACTTCCAGCAACTCCACGTCGTGCGCCGGCTTGTCCGTGACCTCGATATCCCGATCCAGATTATCGCAGGCCCGACGGTGCGCGAGACCGATGGCTTGGCGCTGTCGTCGCGCAACACGCGGCTGTCTTTGACTGAGCGCCACAGGGCGCCTCGACTGGCTGAAATCTTGGTCCAAACGGCCAATCAGCTGAGTTCGGGCGTATCTATAAAAGGTGCGCTGACTGACGCGCGAGAGGCGATCCTCGCCGCGGGCTTCTCCAAGGTCGAGTATCTTGAACTGCGCGCGGATAATGATCTTGCCTCGATCCTGAGAGTGGACCGACCAGCGCGGCTGCTCGTCGCGGCCTGGCTCGGCCAGACACGGCTAATCGACAATGTTCAAGTGAACTTGGCACGCTCTGCAATGGCGCAGCAAGCCGCTGCCTGAACGACGTGGCATAAGCGCCCCGGCGGCGCATATATATTGGCTGGCGCTCCACACTTGCTCTGCCAATTTTTACGACACGCCGATTTGTCCTCAAAAGTTGAGATTGGACTTGTATGGGCGCTGCCGGCGCGCCGGATTGGCGGGATCCGCCGGTTAAATGCCGACCACCAGTGCACCGCCTGTCAGGCCGGCGCCGGCTGCGGCCAGCAGCAGTTTCTCGCCTGGCTGAAAGGGATTGGCGCCATGCGCGATCGACAGCGAGAGGGGAATTGTCGCGGCCGATGAGTTGCCGTAGTCGGCGATGGTCTTGACGATGCGCTCATTCGCAATGCCAAGCGACTTGCCGACCGCGTTGAGGATGCGGGCATTTGCCTGGTGCGGCACGAAGCGGGCGACGTCCGGCGCCGAAAGGCCGGCCGCCTGCAGCGCCTCTGCGGAGCAGCGGCTCATCATCTCCACCGCGTTAGCAAAGACCTCGCGGCCGTTCGTGATGGTCATGCGGGTTTCGGCGATGTCGATTCCGTCGGAGAACGGACGATTGCTGCCGCCCGCGGGGATTTGGATCAGGCCATAAGCGGACCCATCGGAGGCAAAGGAAGAGCCGAGGATGCCGTGGCCGGCATCGCTTGACGGGGCCAGCACCACGGCGCCAGCGGCGTCGGCAAACAGCACGGCGCTTGCCCGCTCGGCCGGGTTGATCCGGCGGCTCAGGATGTTGGCGGCGATAATGACGGCCGGCTTGTTGTGCAGGCGCACGAAGCCATCGGCGAAGGTCATAGCATAGATGAATCCGGCGCAGGCACCCGCGAGGTCGACGCCGCCGGCCATTTGAAGGCCGAGCCTGTGCGCCACCAGCGGCGCGCTGGGCGGCAGGAGATGGTCCGGCGTTGACGTGGCAAGCAGCAGCAGCCCGATCTCCTTGCGATCAATGCCGGCCGCCCCGAGCGCCATGTCGCCTGCCTTCGTCGCCAACCCGGACAGCGTGTCGCCAGGCTCCGCCCAGAAACGCGAGCGAATGCCGGTCCGTCCCTCGATCCAGCCTGGCTCCAGCCCGAGGCTTGCCTCGATCTCGGCATTGCCGACTTTTCGAGCCGGCACGTGATGGCCAAGGCCAATGATGCGCGCGGTGCGGTTCATCGGCTTTCGCTGGCTAGTTCAGCCGCCTCGTCTATTGCCGCGTAAAGGCAATCGAGCTCGTCCGACGTCACGCAATAGGGCGGCAGCACGTAGATAACGTTGCCGAGCGGTCGCACCAACAATCCGCGTTCGAGGAAGAAGGCGCGCAGCCTTGGGCCGACCTCGGCCAGATAGCCTGCATTGCCGACGCTGAGGTCGAGCGCGGCAATCGTGCCGGTCGTGCGCACATTGTCGAAACGCGGATCCTGGCTGAACCGCGCAACCTTCTCCCTCTGCGTCCGCGATAGCGCCGCTACGCGTGCTGCAACCGGCTCGTCATTCCAGATGCCGACATTCGCCAGTGCCGCCGCGCAGGCGATCGGGTTCGCCGTGTAGGAGCTCGAATGGAAGAAGGTCCTGGCCCGATCCGTCGAATAGTGCGCGCGGAAGATTGCATCGGTGGCGAGCGTCGCCGCGAGCGGCAGCGCGCCACCTGTCAGTCCCTTGGATGTGCACAAAATATCGGGCGTGATCGCTGCTTGCTCGCAGGCGAACATGGTGCCGGTGCGACCCCAGCCGGTCATGACTTCATCGGCGATGAAAAGCGTCCCGAAGCGCTCGGCAATGCGCTTGAGCTCGGCCAGAACCGAAGCCGGATAGATCAGCATGCCGCCGGCGCCGAGCACCAGCGGCTCGACGATCAAAGCGGCAACATCGCGGTCACGCGCCAGCCGCTCGAAGGCGTCGAGCGTTTCCTGTTCTCGGCCCGCGGCGGGGAAGGGGATGGTGTCGACCTGAAACAGCAGGGGCTCGTATGCGGCGTTGAAGACGCCGCGCGCGCCGACACTCATCGTGCCGATGGTGTCGCCGTGATAGCTGTGCTCCATGACGGCGATGCGCGAGCGCGGCACGCCATTGTTGCGGTGAAAGCCGAGCGCCATCTTCAGCGCTACCTCGACGCTGGTCGAGCCGCTGTCGGAGAAGAACACCCAGTCGAGACCCGCCGGTGTCATGTCGACCAGCGCCGACGCCAATTGCTCGGCTGGCTCATGGCTGAGGCCGGCGAAGATCACCTGGTCGAACGTGTCGGTCGCCTCGCGGATCGCCTCCATGATTTTAGGGTGGCGATGGCCGTGCGTAATGACCCACCAGGAAGAGATTGCGTCGAGGATACGCATGCCTTCGCGCGTCTCGACATACGCACCCTCGGTGCGCACGATTGTCGGCGGAACGGGCTCGGTGGCATGCTGGGTAAAGGGATGCCAGACAGCGGAGCGGCTCAATGTGGGGCCTCCATAAAGTCGGCGACGTTGAACGCGGCCCGCATCGCCACGGAAAGCCCCTTGGGCGTCAGCGGGTCGAGGCGCGGCAGGCGACCGAGAATGCGAACCTTGCCCATCTCCGCGATCGTTTTTTGCGTATCCGCCATCTCGTCGCCGATGAAGGCGATGCCGAGCAACGGTATGGAGCGGG
Organism: Mesorhizobium tamadayense; assembly: GCF_003863365.1. Lineage (GTDB taxonomy): Bacteria > Pseudomonadota > Alphaproteobacteria > Rhizobiales > Rhizobiaceae > Mesorhizobium > Mesorhizobium tamadayense. The sequence goes on from NZ_RQXT01000091.1 coordinate 7,006, forward strand.
CGCGCAGAGCTTCCACCGAAAGCAGGGTGTGATTGATGGTGCCGAGCGCCGTGCGCGCGCAAAGGACGACCGGTAGCCGCCATTGCCGGAAGATATCAATGAACCTCGTTTGCCGATTGAGCGGCACCATCAGCCCGCCGGCGCCTTCGACGATCAAAGGGCCCGGCAGAGCTGGCAGCGAGAGCTTTGCCGCCTCGATCGCGACGCCGTCGATTTCGGCCGACCGATGCGGCGACAGCGGCATCTTCAGACGGTACACTTCGGGCAGGATGCGCCCAGCGGGTAGGCCGGAGAGGCGGGCAACGACCTCGCTGTCGGTTTCCTCGTGAAGGCCCGATTGCACCGGCTTCCAATAGAAGCGGTCGACAACCCCCGCGAGGCCGGCCGCAAACACCGTCTTGCCGACGCCGGTGTCGGTGCCGGTTACGATGAAGCGTTCCGTCATTGCGAGCGCTCCCATTTCTCGGCAAGAGCCTCGAACAACCCCGAAACATCGTCCTCGCCGACATTCAGCGTCAGCGAGATCCTGAGCCTCGCGGTGCCCTCGGGCACGGTTGGCGGCCGGATGCCGCGCACATCGAACCCGCGCGACTGCAAAGCCTGCGCCAGCGCCATGGCGCGTCGATTGTCGCCGACGATGATCGGCAGGATCTGCGAACCGCTCGCGGCCAGGCCAAGCTCCTCCGCTCTCTCGCCGGCAAGAGCGACCAGCCTCGCCAGCCGCCCGCGGCGTTCCGGTTCGTCGGCGACAATGTCGAGGGCCGTTGCCGCCGCCACTGCCATCAGCGGCGAGGGCGCGGTGGCGTAGATGAAGGGCCGGCAGCGGTTGACGAGATAATCGCAAAGCACTGCGGGTGCGGTGACCAGCGCCCCGGAGGCGCCGAGCGCCTTGCCGCAAGTATGCAGCACGACGACATTGTCGCAGCCTTCGAGATCGTGCGCGAGACCCCGCCCGTCGAGGCCATAGATACCAGTGGCGTGCGCCTCGTCGACGAACAGGAACGCTTCGTGCCGATCCGCGACTTCGATCAATTCGCCAAGCGGCGCCCGGTCGCCATCCATGCTGTAGAGGCTTTCGACCACGATCCAGGGACGGCCAGTCCCACCCATGACCCGCCAGGCTATGATGGCATCGTCCACAGCGCCCGCATCATTGTGTGCAGCCTGCACGACGTCGGCGCGGCCGGCGCGCGCTCCTTCATGGGCGCTGGCATGGATGAGTTCGTCAAGCACGATCAGGTCGCTTTTGTGGGGCAAGGTCGTGAGCACCGCCAAATTGGCAATGTAGCCGCCGCCGAAGAACAGCGCGCGTTCGGCGCCGAAGAAGCCGGCCGCCTTGGCTTCGAGCGCTTCGTGCTCGGGCGCGTTGCCGCGCAGCAGCCGCGAGCCGGTGGAACCGACGGGCGTGCCTGCCGCGACTGCCGCAGCGACCGCTTCCGCCATGCGCTTTGATCGCGCTAGGCCGAGATAGTCGTTCGAGGAAAAGTCCAGCCCGGCGCGGGTGCTAAGCGTCCGCAACCGGTCCTTGCGCGCCAGTCCGCTCAGGGTCGCCTGATAACGGTCGAGCATGGCGCGGTCGTTCACCGGGCTTCGCGGTCCATCGGCTTGATGCCCAGCCGGCGAAACAGGGCGCTGTCCTTGTCCTCGCCGGGGTTCTCGGCGGTCAGCAAGGTGTCGCCGACGAAAATCGAATTGGCGCCGGCAAAGAAGCACAGCGCCTGCATCTCATCGCTCATCGCCGTGCGGCCGGCCGAAAGCCGCACATGCGATTTCGGCATCATGATGCGGGCTAGGGCGATTGTGCGCACGAATTCGATCGGCTCGATGGGTTCGGCCTCGCCGAGCGGTGTGCCCTCGATCGGAATCAGCATGTTGATCGGAACGCTGTCGGGCGGCTCGGGCAGGTTGGCCAAAGTCACCAGCATATCGATGCGGTCGGCCTTCTCCTCGCCCATGCCGACAATGCCGCCGCAGCAGATCTTGATGCCGCTGTCGCGGACGTGGCCAAGCGTCTCCAGCCGGTCGGCAAACATGCGGGTCGAGATGATCTCGCTGTAGTAGCGCTCGGAGGTGTCGATGTTGTGGTTGTAGTAGTCGAGCCCGGCTTGCTTCAGCCGCTGCGCCTGATCGAGGTCGAGCATGCCGAGCGTCATGCAGGTCTCCATGCCGAGAGCCTTGACGCCCTCGACCATGGCGACGACAGCGTCCATGTCGCGCTCCTTGGGGCTGCGCCAGGCTGCGCCCATGCAATAGCGCGTGGCGCCGGCGTCGCGTGCCTTCCTGGCCTCGGTGATGACGCGCTCAACCTCCATCAGCTTCGAGGCCTTGAGGCCCGACTGGTGATGCGCGGACTGGCTGCAATAGCCGCAATCCTCGGGACAGCCGCCGGTCTTGATGGAGAGCAGGCGCGACAGCTGCACCCGGTTCGGATCGAAATTCTCCCGATGTATCGACTGGGCCCGGAAGAGCAGGTCGTTGAAGGGCAGGTCGTAGACTGCCTGCGCTTCCGCTCGGACCCAGGGCGGCAGCGCCCACGCTAATGGGTCGGAGGTCAGGTTAGGGCTGCGTCCCAGGTTCATATCCGTCTAGTCCTCCAAATCCTCATACCCTGGCTGAGGGAGCGTCGCACCGACTTGCCGATCGAGAAGCGTAGCCCCCTTGGTCTGGCCGGAAGTACTCATCGGGGGGCGACTGCCGGTTTCGCTACGAAAGGTGGGCCTGCCGTCGGCGGGGTCAGCTACGTCATTGCTGCAGACCGATGCATCGATAGCTTCGCTTTGAGCGGAAGAGCGCTCCCGTCTGATCGCCTCGCAGGATTCGGTGAAGGCCACGTCCAGCAGATAACCGAGAGATTCCAGCCCGTGAGAGGCAGCCATCTGGCGCAGCTCGTCGAGCCGACAGATGATAAAGCCGAGTGCTTCGACACGGTCTTCGGGTTTTTCCTGTTCCGTCACTTCAGCGGACAGACTTTGGTCGGCAATCGGCTGAGCTAAAGCTGGTCTGGCGCCGGATAGCCTACGGCCAAAAGGGTTCCTGCGTTCCCGGTTCATGTCCTCTCCTCAGCTCAGACGCCTGCTGCAATTCCGGTCGACTGGCATGTCGAGGCCGATGTCCAGAATTGGAGCGCTGTGGGTCAGCCAGCCGACCGAGATAAGGTCGACACCGGTTGCCGCAATGGCCGGAGCTGTTTCCGGCGTCACCCGACCCGACGCCTCGGTGATACTCCGGCTGCCGACCATCGCCACGGCCTGGGCGAGATCCTCGACCGACATGTTGTCGAGGAGCACGGCATCGACACCCGCCGCGAGCGCCATCTCGAGCTGATCCAGCGTGTCCACCTCGACCTCGATCTTGACCATGTGACCTATAGCGCTTCGCGCCCGCTCGATCGCGGTGCGGATGTCGCCGGCAATGGCGATGTGGTTGTCCTTGATCAGCACGGCGTCGTCGAGCGCGAAGCGGTGATTGGCGCCGCCGCCGGCGCGCACGGCGTATTTTTCCAGGACACGCAGGCCGGGCGTTGTTTTTCGCGTACACACGATTTTTGCGTTATGGCCGCGCACCGCGTTTACCAGCGAGGCTGTAGCCGTTGCGATGCCGCTCAGCTTGCATAGGAAATTGAGCGCGGTCCGTTCGGCAGTCAGCAGGCTGCGCGCCGGCCCGCTGACATTGGCGATCGTGTCGCCGGCCGAAACTTTGCCGCCCTCGGGGCATTGCAACTGCATGCTGATCCCGGGATCGACCAGCAGGAAGGCAAACATCACCAGATCGAGCCCGGCAACAACGCCTGCTTGGCGAGCAGTCAATGCGAGCGTCGCCTTGCAATCGGCCGGGATGATCGCGTCACTCGTGATGTCGCCGGCTCGGCCCAGGTCTTCCAGCAGGGCGTTACGCACGATCGGTTCCATGATGATCTGGGGAAGCGGTGCAAGTGAAGTCATGTCAACAGCTCCGTTCGGATACTTGCCAGCTGAGCGTGACGGCATTCTCAAAGGCTGTGCAGAGCGTCAGTCGTGAGGGGAGGGCGGCAGCATCGCGCCCGGGGAAATCGGATCGGTAATGCGAGCCGCGGCTTTCCTCGCGCCGAAGCGCTGCGATCGCGATCAACAGCGCTACCAACGCAGGATCGGCCGCCGCCATCCCGCCAACAGCGATCGGCAGCAGAGTCTCGATCGCCTCCCGCAGCCCCTTGCCGTCACGGATGATGCCAAGCGCGTTGGAGACAAGCTGGTGTATGGACGAAGGGTCCGGGCGCACGGGAACGGTTGCGGGAAGCCTAGCCCACTGCCAACCCGCGCAAGTTCCAGCCACGCTTGACGCGACCCAGACAGCTGTCGCAACAGCTTCCGCGAGAGAGTTGCTGGCAAGCCGGTTGGCACCATGCAGTCCCGTGCATGCGACTTCGCCGCAGGCCCACAGGCCGCTCACGGAACTGCGCCCTTCGGCGTCAACGGCCACGCCGCCCATGTGATAGTGAGCAGCGGGACGCACGGGAATAGGCTGCACGGCCGGATCGATGCCGGCCTGCTTGCAAATAGCGTCGATCGCCGGAAAGCGTTTTGCAAATCTCGCCCCAAGACATTGCCGGGCGTCGAGGTAGACATGATGCCCGGCGGCGAGCTGATCGGAGATCGCCCTCGCGACCACATCGCGCGATGCGAGTTCCGCCCCGAGTGTGTCTGCCAGGAAGCGATTGCCATGCTCATCGATCAGCACCGCGCCTTCGCCACGCACTGCTTCGCTGACAAGCGGCATTGGCCGGCGCGGACCATCGAGCGCGGTCGGGTGGAACTGCACAAATTCGAGATCGGCGAGCTCCGCTCCAGCACAGGCTGCAAGCGCCAGGCCGTGCCCGAATGAAGCAAGTGGGTTCGTTGTGTCGCAAAACAGCCCGCCTATACCACCGGTCGCGAGCACGACGCGGCGTGTGGGCAATGCGAACACGCCGCCGTGCAGGACAGCCAGCAAGCCCACAATGCTGCCCTCCGATACAACCAAACGAAGCGCTGTCATGCCTTCCATGATCGTGATCGAACGGGTTCGCCGCGCCACGCCGAGCAGCGCCCGAAACAGCTCGCGGCCGGTTGCATCGCCGGCGGCGTGCACGATGCGGCGACGCGAATGCGCCGCTTCCAGGCCGAGCCGCAGCCTCCCGTCGAGTGAGCGATCGAAGGGAACGCCGAGACGGATAAGGTTCTCGATGGCTTGAGGTGCGGCCTCAATCACCCGCCTGGCCATTTGTTCGTCGCAGTGTCCGTCGCCGGCAGCAAGCGTATCGGTGAGGTGGAGTTCCGGGGTATCGTCCTCGCCGAGGCTGGCTGCGAGCCCGCCCTGGGCGAGCGTGCTTGAGGCTTCGGTCCCGAGCGGTGTTCTGGAGAGAAGAACGACCGGTTGCGGCGCCAGGTGAAGCGCCGTCAGCAGCCCGGCGATACCAGCGCCGATGATGACCGGCGCCCCAGCGATGTCATGGATGTCCGGCGTCATACGAAGAGCATGCGCTCCACCGCCCAGCGGGCGCGCTCGGCGACAAGCGGATCGATCGTGACGACGTGGCGGGTCTCCTCGAGCGCGGTGCGGATGTTGGTCAGCGTGATGCGTTTCATGTGCGGGCACAGATTGCAGGGGCGCACGAAATCCACGTCCGGATGCTCGACCGCGACGTTGTCGCTCATGGAACATTCCGTCATCAGCACCACACGCTCCGGCCTATGCCGCGCGACATAGTCGGACATCGCCGCCGTCGAGCCGGCGAAGTCGGCTTCGGCCACGACCGCGGGCGGACATTCGGGATGGGCAAGTACGCTGATGCCGGGATGCGCTTCACGCAGCTCGCGGATGTCGGCCGCCGTGAAGCGCTCATGCACCTCGCAGTGCCCCTTCCATGCGATGATCTCGACCTTCGTCTGCGCCGCGATGTTCTTGGCCAGATATTCGTCGGGCAGCATGATCACACGCGGCGCGCCGAGCGACTTTACGACTGCAAGCGCGTTGCCTGAGGTGCAGCAGATGTCGGACTCTGCCTTCACCGCGGCGGAGGTGTTGACGTAGGTCACCACTGGAACGCTCGGATAACGCTGCCGCATCAGGCGCACGTCTTCGGCGGTGATCGAGTCCGCCAGCGAGCAGCCGGCCTCGAGGTCCGGTATGAGCACCGTCTTATCGGGATTGAGCAGCTTGGCTGTTTCCGCCATAAAATGCACGCCCGCGAGCACGATGATTTCGGCATCGACCGTCATTGCCTTGCGGGCCAGCGCCAGGCTGTCGCCAACGATGTCAGCCACACAGTGAAAAATCTCCGGCGTCTGGTAGTTATGCGCCAGGATGACCGCGTTGCGCTCCCGCTTCAACGCCAGGATGGCATCGATGTCATCAGCAAAGGCCGGCCATTCGATTGGGGGGATGACCCGCCGGACACGCTCATAGAGCGACGCGGCCGTAGGTAACGCGCCGATCATCCGCGCCTCCGCTTATATTCCGGCTGACAATAAACCGGATATATCTACGTCGACTATAAAGGTGTCAAGCCCGCGAGAGCGGCAATTTGGTCCCGACGACGGCCTGTTCATCAAGGACAGCGTGGCGGAAGCGATAGAGCTTTGCCGGCCGGCCGCCCGTATCGAGAGAGGTCTCGCCGGTTTCCTCGACCAGTTCCTGCTGCTCGACCAGCCTGCGGAAGTTCGGCTTGTTGATCAGCCTGCCAGCCAAGGCTTCCACGGTCCGCTGCAAATGAAGCAGCGTGAAGGCAGGTCGCATGAGCTCGAACACCACGGGCCGGTATTTGATCTTGGAACGCAGCCGGGCAATACCAGTCGCGAGGATGCGGCGATGGTCCGCGACCATGGTTCTCCCCGATAACGAAGCCGCTGCCGACGGCTTCGGATCCGCGGCAGCCTCCTCGACCAGCGCGGCTTCATAGAGCAGCTCATAACGCTGGAGCGTGAGTTCCTCGTTCCAGGGGCGATCGTCGAAACCGAAGGCAATTGCCGCGCGCTGGCGACGTTCACGCCGCGCAGCGGCGTTATCGGCGCCCTTCGCCCAGGCAAGTAGGCGCGGCCGCAAGAGACGAAGCGCGGCCGGCGCGCCGGAGCGGTGATCCTCCCAGGGAAAATAGTCGTACCAGCTGCTCCAGCGCGACGTGCGCGACATCCTGATGGCATCCTGCCGGGTCAGCGCGAGATAGCTGATGGAGATGTTGCGCTGCTCACGCCCGGCAATGATCCGGTCGCGGTCGGCAAAGGTATAGAGTTGCTCGATATAGCCCAGCGGGTGACCCGTCTGCTGTTCGACCCAATCCCGCAGGCCTGACTGCAGCGACCGGTGACTGAGTTCGAACGGACCGGAGGGGAGGGAGTCCCGCTGCCCGACGGTGAGAACACAAGGTTCCCAGTCGCTCACGGCGGCAACGACCGCGATAAGGTCCACATTGATGTCGCGACCCTTCCGGGCGCTGTTCGCTTTTTTGATACGTACTGCTTGATCGTGCATGTTCTGAACGTGGTCGAGCGGCGCGACTAAACCGATTTAATAAAACGTGGACTATGCAGGGCGACACGTCAACCGCGTACCTGTACGGTCTTTTGTTCTTCGCCTTTGCACGAAACTGTGCCAAACGCGACACCCACGACGGGTAATGTTAGGGAAGACAAGGGAATGTTGCCGACCGTGAAGACGCGGGGAGCGCTATGAAGATTTTGCGACGGTCTAGCCCGGGTCCAATGCGGACAATCGGCGTTCTCGATGCTCGTCAGAGCGAAGTTCGCAGGCTGTTCGCCGATCGGTACTCCCGGCGCATTCCCATTACACAACCATCCGGCCGAACTCACCATGGCGAGCGAGGGCCGCAGCAGCGGTGTTGTTGCGTTACCGTTCAGAGCCGGTATCCGGTAGTTGATTTTCCTTGGGTCGATCCAGGGCCTTGCGATTTCTCTCTTTTACTGCGCCTATCCCCAAGGCAGAATGCTAACAGGCTTAGGCAAAACCAACGCTGCAACTGATCAAAGGAAAAATGCATGGCAACTGGAACGGTGAAGTGGTTCAACAGCACCAAGGGATTTGGATTTATCCAGCCCGACAATGGCGGTCAGGATGTTTTCGTCCACATTTCCGCTGTCGAACGCGCGGGCCTCTCGACGCTGAACGACGGCCAGAAGATCAACTATGAGATCGAACAGGACCGCCGCACTGGCAAGTCCTCTGCCGGCAGCCTCAGCAAAGCTGGCTGAATTTTCGCCTGCGTCCCGGCAACAGCGAATGAACGCGAGGTAAGGCGGGGATTGCTCTCCGCCTTTTCCTATTCCGCGCGGATCATGCCCGATAGCAGCTGCGCGCTCCAGAACGACCCTCGAGAGATAAAGTCAGGCTGCGACCTTCTTGCGGGTCCGCTTCGCCGGCGCCGGCGTTGCCGACTCTTTCGGTTTGCGGCCGAGCCCCATGGTCTTGGCCAACGCCGAGCGCGCCGCAGCGTAGTCCGGCGCGACCATCGGATAATCCGCCGGCAGGCCCCATTTGGCGCGATAGTCGTCCGGGGTCAGCCCATAGTGGGTTGAAAGATGGCGTTTTAGCGATTTGAATTTCTTGCCGTCCTCAAGGCAGATGATGTAGTCTGCCATCATCGACTTCTTGATCGGGACC
>NZ_RQXT01000092.1 GCF_003863365.1 Mesorhizobium tamadayense
CAGATGCTCTTCGTTCATCGGTTTCATGACGGTGAGGCTTTCCTCGACCAGCTGCTGCCGAATAGCTTTATATCCTGTTCGTCTCGTCACAGTAACCGACAAGGCGGATGCGCTGGGCATTGCCCAAGTCGGAAGGCTGCCACCGCACGCGACTTCCACTGGCGCATCGGCGCGATCTGAAGGCCAAGTTCCTCCATCTGGAGAACGTGGCTCGACAGGCAACTAGTTTTGACAATAGGACGCGGCTCGCTGAGGTGGCTTTCGGGCGGGAGGTCACTGAGTTGATGGGTCGACAATGTCAGCGCCTCGCCGACTCGCTGATAGGCGGTCGATACTGCTGGCCGCGGCCGCCTTCTCCTGCGACCCGATGAGGGGCGACGTCGCCAGCGTCGGCTGTAGGATGGCGGCCGAGCAGCAGGCTGGCCTGCCGCGCATGTCCTTCGTGCACAGCGGTGCGCGGCGACAAACAAGGTGAGACTCATCCAGATTGTCGCGCCATAGCTGAGGCCGTTCCAAGCCTCCAGGTCAATTAATAGGAAACTGTGGGATCGAACGGAGTCGCCGCAGTCTACGACCTTATCCATCGATGTCGGCCGTCACTGCGTTGGCGATCGGATGAGCGTTGGTCGCATCCAGAAAGGCGCCTGCGTGGCGGACGACGCGAGTGTCTTCTTGTCGCTTGCCGAAAGTTGGCGCGAACGAAGTTACCGACAAGCGGCCAATCCGCTGACATCGTAGCGGACGTCCAGCAGGGTGCTACACTTCCCAAAAGCCGAGATCGACGCCGGCGGTCGCTAGCTGACCATTCCAGCGGTGTGCTGGCCCAACGAGACTTTCGTTTGTGCGAAGCAACGGTCCGCCGCTTGGCCGAACGCCACATTTCCTTCCAAGTTTCGATCCGCCACGTCCCACCACTGGTCGATAGCGCGGTCGGCGCCGAGGTTGCATCGGCGCCTTGAGGCGCGTTTTCAGCGCTCGTCGTCGTAGACTGTCTTGTCGAAGCCAGTGAATGTATTCGACTTTAAAAATACGTTCGGTCCATGGTTTCATGCGTGCGGACCAAGGATGTTCGCCCTCGCTTCCATAATATGGTTGTACATACTTAGCTCCGCCCCTACGCTGTCCCGGTCCCTGATGGCCGCTAGAATTTCTCGATGCTTGGTGATGTATCCCCTCATTCTGTCCGGTGTGAGTGATTGCTCTTTCATCCGACCCCAAAGGTTTCCGGCCCGCACCTCATGGATTACTTCGTACAGTGACGAAAGAAGACCGTTTCTTGCCGCCTCGACGACGATGCGGTGAAAGACGGCATCCCACTTTTCGAACTCGACAAGCGTCTCGGCGGCGCTCCCCTTGTCGATCGATTTTTGTAGTTCATCGATCTCCTGCGGCGTCGCTCTGAGCGCGGCCAATCCGGCGACTTTTGGCTCGATGATCAAACGCGTCTCGAACACTTCTGCTGGATAGGTGCGGACCGCGTCGCCCGCGCTGCCTGGCGGACGGCGTAGTGCCGTTGACGTGACTCCGCTGCCTGCGATGAAAGTGCCCCTTCCCACGTGCCTTGTCAGGCGCCCCTCGTTCTCGAGCGAAGCGAGCATCCTCCGCAACGCGGTGCGAGGCAGGCCAAGCTTTAGCGCCAAATCGCGCTCGGGTGGCAGGCGGTCGCCTGGCTCCAATCCCTCCGCCTCGATGAAATCCTTCAGTACGACGCTCATCATCCTACCTCGAAACTTTTTTCGCAACCAATTTGATCCATGTTGACACCAATATCAAGACCAATGTTAAGTTGATCGCATGTTTTAATCCAATTTGGTTGCGGATGATGTCCTACGTGAAGCCAAATCCAGTACAAAAGACTTACGCGGAATCCCAGAGTGACGTGGCCGCCGTTGCCGGCAAAGCGCGGACGCAACTCTTCATCGGCGGGCGGTGGCTGCATGCGAAAAACGCACTCGCCTTCGACGTGGTCGATCCTTCGACGGCCCAAGTCATTGCAACAGTCGCCGACGGCGAAGTCGCGGATGCGATCGCCGCTGTAGATGCTGCCGCTGCTGCTGCCGAGCCTTGGAAGGCAACATCGCCGCGCTGTCGCTCGGACATGCTGATGAAGTGCTTTCATCTTATGACCGAGCGCTCGGACTGGCTGGCAAGGCTCATCTCCGTCGAGAATGGCAAAGCTCTGGCCGACGCTCGGTCCGAAGTGGCATATGCCGCAGAATTCTTCCGCTGGTATGCTGAAGAAGCCGTCAGGAATCGAGGAGAGTTTGGTCTCGCGCCATCGGGAGCGAACCAGATCATCGTAAACCAAGAGCCGATTGGTATCGCGGTATTGGTAACGCCCTGGAACTTTCCGGCGGCCATGGCGACCCGCAAGATTGCTCCCGCCCTGGCGGCTGGATGCACTTGTGTCCTGAAACCCGCGGCGGAGACACCGCTCGCCGCGCTGGCGATCGGCGAAATCATGGCCGATGCAGGCGCTCCCGGCGGCGTCGTGAATGTCCTGACGACCCGGACGGCCGGGCCAGTCGTCAGTGCCCTGCTCCATGACAAGCGGGTCAGGAAGCTTTCCTTCACCGGTTCGACCGGCGTCGGCCGAATTCTCCTCAAGGAGGCGGCCGACCAGGTCGTCAGCTGCTCCATGGAACTCGGCGGGAACGCACCGTTCGTCGTGTTCGACGACGCCGACCTCGACGTCGCGGTAGCGGGCGCGATGGCCGCCAAGATGCGCAATGGCGGAGAGGCATGCACCGCTGCGAACCGCTTCTACGTCCAGCGCGGTATTCTGGAGGACTTCACCCGGCGCCTCGGCAAGGAGATGGCGGCGCTCAAAGTCGGTCCAGGCCTGGTCCCGGGGACCCAGTTGGGCCCTTTGATCACCAAAGCCGCCATGAGCAAGGTCGCCAGTCTGGTCGAAGATGCCGTCGCCAAGGGAGCGCGCGTCGTAACCGGCGGCTCCCGGTACGACGGTGACGGCTTCTTTTATCCGCCTACCGTGCTTGCGGACGTCCCCGCCGACGCAGCTCTCCTGAACGAGGAAATCTTCGGTCCGGTCGCGCCGATCGTCGCCTTCGATACGGAAGACGAAGTTGTCCGCATGGCGAACGACACCGAATATGGACTGGTTTCCTATGTGTTCAGCCGCGACCTGAAACGGGCGCTCGCCGTTGCAGGTCGGATCGAGAGCGGCATGGTCGGTATCAACCGTGGCGTCGTTTCCGACGCGGCCGCTCCATTCGGCGGCATGAAGCAGAGCGGCCTGGGCCGTGAGGGCGGCCACCACGGCATGCTCGAATATCTGGAGACAAAATACATCGCGACTGGCTGGTAACCAGCGGATCGCAACCCAGATCGGCTCCGCAACTGACGGCGGCGCCGGAGGAAGTCTTCTGTTCAACAAAAGAGAGGGAATGCAGAATGAACGCTTTCAGAAGAACTAGTGCCAATCTACTCGGGTGCATCGCGGCGATCGCGGCCGCAGGTGCGCTTCTTGCCCCTGTCGATGCATCGGCGGGAAAGGTCATGGACGGTATCAGGCAGAAGGGAAACCTGGTCTGCGGCGTCGGACAGGCGGTTCCAGGCTTCTCGGCGCCGGCGGCGAACGGCGACCTTGCGGGTATCGACATCGATTTCTGCAAATCCATGGCAGCCGCTGTCCTGGGTGACGCGACCAAAGTGACTTACCGCCAGACTTCCTATTCGGACCGCTTCGTCCTCCTGGCCTCCGGCGAGATCGACGTCCTGGTGCATGATACGACGACCACTCTAAACCGCGAAGGCGCTCAGAAAGCGCGCTTCACCTCGCCGAATTACTTCGACGGCTACACATTCATGGTGGCGAAATCCCTCGGCGTGGATAGCCCAGACAAGCTCGCCGACGCGACGGTCTGCATCCTCCAGGGGTCTACGTTCGAAGTGAACACCGAGAACTTCTTCAAGTCGCGCGGCCTCAAGTATACACCGCTCGTTCTCGGTACGTGGGAGCAGCTTGACGCCGCGTTTTTCGGCGGCCGCTGCGACGCCTTCGGCGGCAACTACGGCAATCTTGCCGGATCGCGGGCGGCCCATGGAAACGCCAGCGACTACATCATCTTTCCGGAATTCATCACGCTGGAACCCTATGCGCCCGCCGTCTACGGCGGTGACGACGAGCTCTTCCTGACCGCTCGCTGGGTGATGTTCGCACTTGTCGAGGCCGAGCGGCTCGGCATCACCCAGGCGAACGTCAAGGAAATGGCCACCTCCTCGACCAATCCCGAAATACAACAACTTCTTGGCAAGACTCCCGGCAATGGCAAGGATTTGGGCCTTCCCGAGGACTGGGTCGTGAAGGTCGTCTCCGCGGTCGGCAATTACGGCGAGAGCTTCGAACGCAACCTCGGCAAGAGCTCGCCGCTCATGCTCGATCGCGGCCTGAACGCCCTCTGGACCAAGGGCGGCCTCATGTACGCGGCTCCGCTGAGATGATCAGTCGGACCCGCCTTCACGGCCTGGTCTTTGTGGCGACAGCCACAGCCATAGTCATGTGGCTGTCGTTCAATTTCTCGGCTAACCTGGCGGCACGGGGCATGACGATCGACTTCGGATTTCTGTCCGCGCCGACGTCATTCCCCATCGGGGAATCGTTGATCGCCTACAGTTCAGGCGATACGTACCTGAGGGCCCTGACTGCCGGACTGCTGAACACCATTCATCTCGCACTGTCGAGCATTGTCTTGGCGACCGTGTTCGGCATCGCTGTCGGACTGGCGGCGCGGATCGGCCACCCGCTACTCACCAGCGCGGCAAAGACGTATGTGGAGTTCACCCGAAACGTCCCCTTGCTTTTGATTCTCGTTGTCTGCGCGACGGCGGTTCGCGGGTTGCCCGCGCCACGTCAAGCGTGGATCCTCTTCGACGGTGTGATCCTTTCCAGCCGGGGACTTTATCTGCCGATGCCGGTCTTCTCCGGCGGATGGGCATTGGGCATCGCTGCGGTCATCCTCGCCTCAACGACTTCGGTCGTCTGGAAATGGTCACTGCGAGGCAGAAGCAGATTGGGTAGCTTTCCGTTCGCCAGCCGGATCTCCTTGACCTTCTGCGTGGCGGGCTTCGCATCTCTCGTCGTCTGGATTTGCCTCACGACGTCTATGGACTGGCCAAGGCTTACGGCCTTCAACTTCCGTGGTGGCTGGAGCGTGACCCCAGAATACCTGGCCATGATGTTCGGTCTGGGCTTCTACACATCCGGCTTCATAGCCGAGATTGTCAGGGGCAGCCTGGCAGCGATCCCAAAGGGTCAGTCCGAAGCCGCCGCGTCGCTGGGCCTCAGCACGCTGCTTTCGCTTTGGCTCGTCCAGGCGCCGCAGGCGATCCGGCTCACGCTTCCTCCCCTGGCCAATCAATATCTCAACCTGATCAAGAACACGACCCTGGCGGTCCTGATCGGATTTCCGGACCTCGTGTCCGTTGGAAACACGGCGCTCAACCAGACCGGGCGCGCGATCGAAACCGTCAGCATCTACCTGCTGATCTACCTTTCACTCAGCCTGATCACGTCGATGATCATCCGACGGCTCGAAAGGCGCGCGCAAGTGGTGAAGCTATGAGTGACCTCGCCATCTCGGCTGTTGTCCGCCAACGTCCAACCATTGCGAAATGGATGGGTGCTCTTTTCAATCCTTGGCCCCATGCGCTGGTGACGATCCTTGCCGCGGCCGTCGTCTCGTATGGTGCAGTCGAGCTCGTGCGTTGGGCGGTCATCGACGCCACGTTTCGGGCCGCTACCCCGGACGACTGCCGCGCCGCCGGTGGCGCCTGCTGGTCGATGCTGCGGGCACGCTACAACATCATCCTGTTCGGCAGCTACCCGCCCGAGGAATACTGGCGTCCGACCGCCACGGTCCTCCTTGTCCTTGGCCTGTTGGTGGCGAGCGGATTCAGAACCCTCTGGAAGCCCTGGCTGGCCTTCGCTTGGGTCGCGACGATGATCGGGAGCGCCGTGCTCATGAGCGGTGGCCTGCCGGGTCTGCCAGACGTTCCGACCAGCAAGTGGGGCGGCCTTCCCCTCACCGTGGGCCTGTCGGCATTCGGCATTATCCTGGCACTGCCGCTGTCCGTCTTGATCGCACTCGGCCGTCGCTCCCAGGTCGGAGTGGTCAAGCGGTTCTGCGATGCCTATGTCGAAATCGTCAGGGGACTTCCTTTGCTCGCGGTCCTCTTCGTCGCGTCAACCCTGCTTCCGCTGTTGCTTCCGTTCGGAGGAAACGTCGACACGGTGTTACGCGCCCAGATCGCGCTTGTCCTGTTCCAGGCGGCCTATCTCGCCGAAGCGATCCGGTCGGGGCTAGAAGCTGTTCCGCGCGGACAGTCGGAAGCCGCGGCGAGCCTTGGCCTGCCGGACGGGCTCGTTTCGCGTCTCGTGGTTCTTCCTCAGGCGTTCCGGATTGCCTTGCCTGCCATCATCAATACGTTCATCGAGTCCATCAAGGACACGACCCTGATCAGCGTGATCGGCCTCGTTGACGTGCTCGGCGGCGCTCGTGGCGCTATCGCCGATGGCGTCTGGATGGGTTTCTACGGCGAAGCCTACCTTGCGGTGGGCGCGGCCTTCTTCGCTTTCTGCTTCATCTTGTCACTGCATTCCCGGCGACTCGAAGAGGACTTCGCTCGGGAGCGGAGATAGCGCTGCAGACCGATCCACCGCTGACTTCGAAGTCGGCAAATCCAGACACACCGGAGACCGTCATGTCCGTATTGAATTCTACCGCGGCCCGCGACATAGCCCATCAGCTGCACCCCTACACCAATGCGATCCGGCACGAGGCGATCGGTCCCGTCGTCATCGAAAGGGGCGAGGGCGTCTATGTCTACGACGATCAGGGTCGTCGTTACCTGGAGGGTCTGGCGGGCCTATGGAGCGTGGCGGTCGGCTTCGGGGAAAAGAGGCTCGTGGAGGCGGCGAAGAGACAGCTGGAGAAACTGCCTTACTACCACATCTTCAGCCACAAATCGCATATGCCGTCGATCGCTCTGGCGGAAAAGCTGGCCGAGATGACGCCCGGCGATCTGTCGCATGTCTTCTTCACGAACTCGGGCTCGGAAGCAAACGACACCGTCGTCAAGCTGCTCTGGTATTACAACAACGCCTGCGGTCGGCCCAAGAAGAAGAAGTTCCTTGCGCGCGAGCAGGCTTATCACGGTATCACCGTCGCGTCGGGAAGCCTGACCGGGCTTCCGAACAATCACCGGGATTTCGATCTCCCCGCGATCCCCGTGCGGCACCTCACTTGCCCGCATTACTACCGCTTCGGCCAGGAAGGCGAGACCGAGGCACAGTTCGTCGACCGGCTAATCGGCGAGCTCGAGGCTGTGATCGCAGAGGAAGGCGCGGAAACAATCGCCGCTTTCATCGGCGAGCCCTTGATGTCTGCCGGTGGGGTGATTCCTCCTCCGAACCAATATTGGGAGCGCGTCCAAGCGGTATGCCGATGCAATGACATTCTAATAGTGGCTGATGAGGTCATCACTGGGTTCGGGCGTCTGGGGACGATGTTCGGAAGTGAACACTACAACATCCAGCCAGACGTCCTGGTGCTTTCCAAGCAGATTAACTCTTCCTACCAGCCATTGGCAGCGGTCGTCATAAGCGATGCGATCTACAAGGCGGTGGCCGATAACACGGGAAAGATCGGCACTTTCGGGCACGGCTACACCGGAAGTGGCCATCCGGTGGCTACCGCGGTGGCGTTGGAGAACATAGCAATCATCGAGGAGCGACATCTTGTCGAAAACGCGGCCAGGATGGGCCGTGTTCTGCAATCAAGGCTCGCCGCGCTTGCAGATCATCCCCTTGTCGGCGAAGTTCGGGGGGCCGGCCTGATCGCAGGCGTGGAGCTCGTGGCCGACAAATCCACCAAAGCCAAATTCGACGAACCAGGCCGGGTCGGTGCCTACGTATTTCATCGCGCTCATGATCATGGCCTCGTGGTTCGGGCCATCACGGATACGATCGCGTTCTGCCCGCCCCTCATCATCACCGAAGACCAGATCGAGGAACTGGTCAGCGCCTTCGAAAGAACGCTCGAGGATACGGTTCGATGGATCGCCAGCGGCAAGCCCGCCTACTGAGATCCCAAAGTCGCCAGCAAGCGGTCTGCTCGTGGCGGCCAGCACCAACATGAGGACAACGACATGAGCGGCATGACACTGAACTCGATCAACAGGAAGGGACCAGTGAAAGCGACGGCAATATCCGCGACCGATGTCGCAGTCGAAATCACGAGAGTGAACAAGTGGTACGGTGAGTTCCAGGTTCTGTCTGACGTCAATCTCAGGGTCATGAGAGGCGAGCGCATCGTGGTGGCCGGTCCATCCGGGTCTGGCAAATCGACGATGATCCGCTGCATGAACAGGCTCGAGGAGCATCAGGAAGGGCGCATCGTCGTCGACGGGATCGAACTTACCAGCGACCTCAAGAGGATCGACGAGGTCCGCAGGGATATCGGGATGGTGTTCCAGCAGTTCAATCTGTTTCCCCATCTCACAATTCTCGAGAACTGCACGCTTGCGCCGATCTGGGTCCGGAAGATTCCGAAGAAGCAGGCGGAGGAGCGCGCGATGCATTTCCTGGCGCGGGTGAAGATACCTGAGCAGGCGCACAAATATCCCAGCCAGCTCTCGGGTGGGCAGCAGCAAAGAGTAGCTATCGCGCGTTCCCTCTGCATGAACCCGCGCATCATGTTGTTTGATGAACCAACGTCGGCGCTCGATCCGGAGATGGTCAAAGAAGTGCTCGAGACGATGGTGACGCTTGCCGAGGACGGCATGACCATGATCTGCGTCACGCACGAGATGGGTTTCGCGCGTCAGGTCGCCAACAGGATAGTCTTCATGGACGGGGGACGGATCGTCGAGCAGAACACACCAGCCGAGTTCTTCGACAATCCCCAGCATGAACGCACCAGGATGTTCCTGAGCCAGATATTGAATTGACCCGCATTGCGCAAGAAGCGGTTGTGCGAGGCGCCGTCCGGCCTGAGGTCCTCGCGCCCCGCGCCAGTTCGACAAGGATCCTGTGGGCGGCCATCGACAAGAAATGCTCCGATTGGACTGTGATGTCCTATTCGATACCGTTCATCCAGGTGGCGGCATTATTTCCAACGCGCCCGCCATCTACGCGGCTGACCATATGCACCAACCGCTCGGACTACCCACCAGCCATCGATGGGTCGGCGGGTGTTGTTTGCCGGCCACGCGAGAAAGTTCTGGTCCATGGTCCCAATGAAACTCGATCCCGTCGATCTGCGCATCCTGGATGCCATCCAACGCGATGGACGCATAACCAAGCTGGCGCTGGCCGAGAAAGTTGGGTTGTCGCCCTCGCCATGCTGGACGCGGCTGAGAAAGCTCGAAAAGGCGGGTATCGTTTCCGGCTACCATGCGAAAGTCGCCGTGCGGACAGTAACGCCCGTTACCACCGTGCTGATGGAAGTGACACTCCGCAATCATCGCCACTTCGATTTCATTCTATTCGAACGTGTCATACGCGACATTCCGGAAGTCGTCGCCTGCTGGTCGGTTGGTGGGGGTGTCGACTACGTTCTGAAAGTGATGGCGCGCGACATCGAAGCCTACCAGGAGTTGGTAGATGCAATTCTTATGCGCGAGATGGGCATCGATCGCTATTTCACTTACATCGTCACCAAGACGGTGAAAGAGGAAGTTGTCCTGCCATTGGCAGGCCTGCTGCGGGTGTCATTATAGCAGCAAAAGAGAGATCATGCTGGCGGAGGGGCCCAAGACAGACAATCTCTCTGCATAAAGGCTGCCAAACGGCCTTTTTTGATCACGGCGCGGTCTAGCCTGTAGGCATTGGAGGTTGATTTCCGCCTGTATTACCCACTCCTGCGTCGGCATGATGGCCGCCGTCGAATTCGTTTTGAACCGCGAGACCAAAGAGGCATTCGACCCAGCCCTGAAGGTCGGGGGCCGGATCTCCCAGGCGGCGCGCGACGCAATCTTATTGCCGGTGCCATGCCGCCTGGAGACATTCCAGGGTTTGCGCCGCCCCTCGTTATGACGGAGTCCGAAATTGATGAGATGGTCTCGATCGCCAAGGCGGCCATAAACGAGGTCGCGCAAACGATCGAAGGCTAAAGGCGCCGAGCAACGGTGGAGTGGAAACGGCACGCATGGAAGACGCCTCGATAATGTCCCCTGTTCTGAAAGTTCACGAACTTCGCAAAGCCTTTGGCGCGACCAGCGTTCTCAGTGGGGTGAGCTTCCAGATGCGACAGGGCGAGGTCATTTCCCTCGTTGGCTCGTCCGGGTCAGGAAAGAGCACCGCTCTACGATGCATTAACTTCCTGGAGACCCCGAGTTCGGGTGAGATTGAGGTGATGGGCGACGCGATTTCTGTTGTGCAGAACGAACGTCATGAAACGGAAATCGTCAACGCGGCCAATATCAGAGTTTTTCGCCGACGCATCGGCATGGTGTTTCAGAGCTTCAATTTGTGGCCCCATAGGACTGTGCTCGGAAATGTAACCGAAGCATTGATCTACGTTCTGCGGAAGGACAAGCGGGAAGCAGAAGAAACAGCTCTTTCCGCGCTCTCGAAGGTGGGCATGGCCGACTTCAGCCACCGCTATCCAAGCCAGCTTTCGGGCGGCCAGCAGCAGCGCGTGGCAATCGCGCGTATCCTAGCGATGCGGCCCAAACTGATGCTTTTTGATGAACCAACCTCCGCGCTTGATCCCGAACTGGTCGGCGAAGTCTTGAAGGTCATCAGAACGCTTGCCGGCGAGGGAGCGACCATTCTCCTTGTCACGCATGAAATGAGGTTCGCACGAGAGGTGTCGAACCGAATGATATTCCTGCACAAAGGTATCGTTGAGCAGGATGCCGTGCCGGAAGAACTGTTTTGCAATCCCGCCTCCGAGGCGGTGAATCGGTTCCTTTCCAGCGTCATCTCAACCGCCGCCTGATGGCGGCAATCAATCAAAAAGCAAAAAGGGGAAATTGTATGCGCACTAAGAACACACTTCGCTCAGTTTTCGTATCCTGCCTTGTTCTGATGGCGGCGATGGGGTTCGCACGGGCCGACGATGGCGTTTTGCGCGTCGGCACCGAAGGCGACGCGCCGCAATTCAGCATGGCCGATGCCAACGGCAACGTCACCGGGTTCGACGCCGATATCGCGAACGGCATATGCGCCGAACTTAAGGTTAAGTGCAAATTCGTGGTTCAGACGTTCAGTTCGCTGGTTCCGTCGATGGACAAGGATCGCTTCGACATAATCATCTCGGGTCTTGGCATCACCGATGAGAGAATGAAAAAGATCGACTACTCCATTCCATACGCAACCACGCCCCAGTATTTTGTGGTCCCCAAGGACTCTCCCCTCGTGGGGCTGAAGAGCCTTGCGGAAATTGAAAAGGCGCTGGCAGGAAAGACCATAGGTGTAGTGAACGGCACCACCTACGCAAAATTCATCAAGAAACATATTCCGACTGCAGACTTGAAGACCTACGACGCCACTACCCAGCAGAATTCCGATCTTGGGACAGGCCGGCTCGATGCCGCCTTTGGCGATTCCCCAACCTGGGTTGACTTTCTCGGCTCCCCGGACGGAGCCAACTTTGCCCGCATCGATGTCAAGGTCACCGGGGCCGACGATCACGAAGCACTGGGTTATGGTATGGGGGTCGGCCTGCGCAAGAGCAATACCGAGCTCAAAGCCAAGCTGGACGCTGCGCTCTGCGAGATGATCAACAACGGCAAGGTAAAAGCGGCCTCGGAAAACTGGTTCAAGGACGACTACACCATCCCGTGCAAGAAGTGATCATTCAACAGTCAACAGATCGTCGCGGCAATGCCGCGACGATCCCAGGATGTTTTTCATGTTGAACGATATCTGGGTGCTGATGGTGGAGAAGGGCTGGACCCTTGCACTGCTGCGCGGCGCCGGCGTTACGATCCTGATTGGTGTTCTTGGCGTGGTCATAGGGCTGGCGTCGGCAATACCGCTTGCCATTCTTCGTTGGCGCCGACTGCCCGTCCTGTCTCAGCTTGTCGATGCCTACAGCATCGTTATTCGCGGCGTTCCGGGGCTGCTGGTCATCTATCTCCTGTTTTTCGGCTCGGTCGATTGGGTGCAGAAAATCGCCTCCGCATTCGGCTATGCGGACAGCGCCGAAAACGCCTATCCATTCATTGTTGGCATCATCGCAATCGCCGCCATCTCATGCGCGTACTCCGTAGAAGTCATACGAGGCGCACTGCAGGCCGTTCCCGTCGGCCTGTTGGAAGCGGCTCGATCGCTTTCGTTGTCGCCACGTTTGACCTTTTTTCGCGTGACGCTGCCACTCGCCCTCAGGCTGGCGCTGGGGGGGATCAACAACGTATGGCAGATGACAATCAAGGATACGTCGCTCGTATCCGTCGTCGGCATGCAGGAATTGATGCGTACAGCAGCGGTCGCCGCAGGCATCACACGTTCGCCGCTTCTGTTCTATTGCCTGGCGGCAGCTATGTTCTTTGCTATGACCGCTGTGAGCCAAATTCTGTTCAACCGCGCCGAAAAATACTTCAATCGGGGCTTCAGTAGGCGTTAAAATGGATTTGAGCATCATCACATATGCAGTTCCATTTCTGCTCGTCGGCGCGAAGACAACCCTGTTGATTGCACTTTTCGGGGTCGGCCTTGGATTACCGTTCGGCATTCTTGTGGCAACAGCCCGGACATCTCAGGTCGCCACGATCCGGAGATGCGCCGATTTCTATTGCGCGGTGTTCAGGGGCACGCCGATGCTCGTGCAGATCTTCGTCATTTATTACGGCCTCGCTCAGATAGGTTTCATACGCCATAACGCGATCCTCTGGTGGCTGATCGGCGACAGTCTGCATGCTGCCGTCCTCGCCGTCATTCTCAACACGGGTGCATACACGGCGGAAATTTTTCGCACTGCTCTCCTCTCGCTGCCGCGTGGGCTCATCGAGGCGGCGGAGGCTTGCGGCATGTCCCCGTGGGTGATCTTCCAGCGTATCAAGTTCCCCTTGGCGCTGCGGCAGGCCTTGCCTTCCTACAGCACTGAGGTCGCCGTTATCGTCAAGGAATCGAGCCTTGCTTCCACCATAACGGTGCTTGAAATCACCGGTTATGCCAAACGCCTGATGAGCGAGACATTTGCCATCATGGAAATCTTCGTCATCACCGCTGTGTTTTATCTCGTGATCAACGTCGCCTGTCTGACTGCTCTGAATGTCATCGAAAGGCGCCTATCTTTCGAGCCGCGTTACGCACGCTGAAAGGGTACCTCCATGTCAAAGCTTACCTTTGTCGACCAAAAAAATCTCCCCGAACCCAGGAGAGGGATACCGCTGCCGGAACGACGCGTGGAAGGCGATCCCCGTTTTCTGACTTGGGATATCGCGAAAACCGCCGATGGCCAGGTGCAGGCCGGCGTATGGGAGGTTACGCCCGGCGCCTATCGTTCCGTCAAGGGCGAGACCTTCGAATTCTGCTACATCGTTTCGGGGGTTTCGGAACTCATTGAGGACGGGTTCGAGCCTCGTCGGATCGCAGCGGGCGATGCCTTCGTCATGCATCCCGGATTCTCGGGGGTCTGGCGGGTGATCGAAACGACGCGAAAGCTCTGGGTATCCCGCGATTGAGCGGAATACGTTAGAGCTGACTGAGCCAAGAGGCACACGCATGAGCATCGAAGATTCCGCGCGCCAATTCAAATCCGCGCCGTATTGGTGGGACGACTGCGCTTTTTCCCCCTTGCCGATGCGGCCGGTGGCCCCTCGATGCGACGTCGCCATCGTCGGCGGCGGCTATGCGGGCCTGTCCGCAGCCATTGAACTCGCGAGGGCCGGACGCAGCGTTCAGCTTTTCGACCGGCTGCCGATAGGGCAAGCCGCATCCAGCCGCAACGGCGGCATGGCGAGCGGCAGCATAAGGCCGGGGCGCAAACAATTGATCCGGAGGTTTGGAGAAGCTCGCGCCAACGGCATCTTGATGGAGGGAAAGGCTGCGCGAGAGGATCTTTGGCGCTTTCTTGAAGAGGAGAAGGTCGAGTGTGACTTTTTCCTATCTGGCCTTTTCGATGGAGCGATAAATCAACACGAATGTGACGAATTGAGCCGCTATGCCGAGCTATTGCAACGGTTTCTCGGGATTGAGGCGCATTCAGTTGCCCGCCCAGACGTGTCGCAATACGTTGGAACCGACTTCTACGCTGGCGGTTTCGTGCGCATGGATATTGGTGGGCTGCATCCCGCCAAGCTGCTTTCCGGCATACTGCGAATCGCCCAGACGACAGATGCGGTCATCCATGAGAACACCGCGGTTCTGGGGACGAGTGCTGAGGTGGGCGGGGTGCGTGTCGCCACAACGCGCGGCGAGGTGTTCGCCAAGAAGGTGCTGGTATGCACCAACGCCTATACTGACGGCTTCGATCCCTGGCTTCGCCGTCGTCTCGTGCCCGTGCGCAGCCGCATCGTCGCCACTGAGCCCCTGGGTGACGACGTTATGGAGCGCCTGATGCCCAAGCGCATGATGTACGGCGACACGAGGCAACTCAGCTACTACTACCGTCCATCGCCAGACGGCTCGCGCATTCTCTTTGGCGGGCGCGACGGCACGACGGAAGGGGACCCGCTTGCCCCCACCACACACCTGCGCTCCGAACTTGGCCGCATATTCCCCGAATTGGCGGGCATCGGTCTTACGCATAGCTGGTTCGGCCAAGTTGCAATGAACCGAGACATGATTCCACGCATGTTTTCTCTGGGAGACACGGTCTACGCCACCGGCTTCTGCGGCTCCGGCGTGGTCTGGGCGCGCTGGCTCGGCAAGAAGGCAGCCTTCAAACTTCTTGGCGAGACGGAGAAGGCGCGATCGGCCTTCGACTTCGATCCAGCGCCGAAGGCAGTGCCCTTCTACCGGGGAAGGCCGTGGTTCATCCCGATCGTCTATTCACTCTACGAGTGGAGGGATAGGCGCGCGATGTTCCGACGCAATGGAAGGGAAGCGCGATCATGAGCCTTCTTTCCCCTGTGATCACGTCATGGACCATCTGAATTCGGACGGCCGACCTGGAGCGCAAGGCGGACCTGCCATATGTTTCATGCGCGAACCCCTGAGAGCGAGCGCCGCCATTAACCATCGATTAACTATCCGATCGCCTT
>NZ_RQXT01000093.1 GCF_003863365.1 Mesorhizobium tamadayense
TGAACGTCGTCGCCTAACAGGCAAGGTTCCGTAGGTCCGTCAGCGGAGCCGGGCACAGGGCTCGGCTCCGTATTCACTGAGCCGGTACTACTTCCTGGGAGCAGAGATCTTGTTTCTTCCCGTGAAATACCGGAAGAATGATGATCGACTGGGGATTGATTCGGAGCTTGTCCATGCGCGGGGTGCAAGCGGCTTTGGCTGCGTTGATCTTGACCGGTTCAATCACTTCTGCCCTCGCCGATAATAATTCTCCCTTCATCTATTTTGCCACCGACGATCCTTTCGCTGCCGGTCAACCGACGAAGAATGACATCTATATTTTTGGTGGCGTCTTTGCGACCGGATCCTTCGGGGACACCATAAACATCTTCGGCGCCGACTATACCAACAATTAAATGATCGGAGCTGCCTATGGCCGTGACTTCGCCGATGTTGGCGCTGGTTTCATTCTTGGCGGTGTGACTGGGGCTGCCATAAGGTTTGGCGAGGACGACGATACATCCGGTGAACTTTGGGTCGGGGTGCGGCTTCGCCACCAGGGCCTTGTCATCGGCGATCTGGCGATTGCGCCGGCGCTGACGGCCGGATTGAGTGCCGTTGCGGGCGTCACCAAGATCGAGCGCGCTCGCGAAATCTATTACGACGGCGATGCATCGTTCCTTGGTTTTATCGGCGTGGAGCTTTCTTTCAGGCTGAGGCAGGCCCCCAATTTTGAACTTGTCTATCAGCTCCACCACAGATCCGGTGCCGGTGGTACGTTTGGAAACATGGGAGAGGGTTCCAACGCGAATACTGTTGGAGTGCGTTATCGCTTCTAGTGGCAAAACCGAAGGTTTGGTACCCGCAATGGAATACCCCCCTCTCGACCGGCCGATGATGCCGCTCTTGGTGTCGGCGGTCGTCCCGAAGACAGACCGGTGGGGTCGGTCTGGAGTGAGTGTCGTCGGCATGTTCCCAACTTCCCCGGACGAGGTCGGGCAAGGCATGGACATGATGATGAAGCCCGTCGTCTGGGACACTCGCTATGCCGGGCTGATGTTCGTCATGTGGTGGGGTCATGATGATCGCAATGATGCTGCCCAACGCGGCAGCAATGATTTTGCTTTACGACGTTGTCGACCGCTGGTTGCGCTCGATGTCGGGTTTTCGGGCGGGAAAATTTGTCCGGAAACGTCGGTCATGGGACCGACTTGCGCCATAGTGCACTCGAAACCCGAGATTCCGGAACGAGTCGATCTTTCGCGTTCTTCTGAGGTCACAAGAGGGTGGAAACTTGCCGTATGGGGCGCCTATTGGGACGACGTAATCGCGGCAGGGAACGGACGTCGCCCCGCATATGCGCTGAGGCTCGCTCACTCTAGCGCCGGGTAACTCCGCTATGAAGCTTACGGGCGCGCCTTAGCCGCCGCGCTTGAGCATCTCGATGATGGTTCAACCCCACAGAATCACACAGGACGGTGGTCGTCGAGCGAGTTTTTCAGAGCCTATTAATGTGCAACTTGGGAAGCTGCCGACATCAATTCTTTGGGATTTGGAGCCCGGCATACATTTTGGCCTTCCTCTTCAGCTTCCGTGAAGCTCCAGCGCACAACGCCTTCCCGATCGAGCAAGAACTCGCCGATAAGCGGCATGTGACCGGCGATCATAATCTGCCGGTCGGCCTCCGTAATTTTGTACCCGTCCTTTTTCTCAAGAAAGTCGCCCGCCGCAGCCGGGTTCATCGGCTCGGGCAACTCCCCCGGCAGATCGATCCGCATTGTCATGACCGCGTCCATACCGAGCTTGTGCGGCCATTCGGTTTCATTCTCCGTGAGCTCGAGGATGGGTAAACCGAAGGCGCGGTGTGAAGCGCCCTCCGGGTCGGATGCGCTAAGAAGATCGGGTAGCGGATGGTAACGGAAGTAGAGCCGCGCACGTTCGACCGGCGTCTTGATTACTGCGAGACATTCTATGCCTTTCTCCTTCAGAGCCGGATTGAGCTGCGCCATCGCCGCGACATGGCGCCGGCAGAATGGACAATGCAGGCCTCGAAACAAACCGACCAGTAACGGGCTACGGCCTCGAAAATCGTCGAGCGCGATCTTGCCTTCGCGCGAGATCGCGTCGAGCACAATATTCGGTGCCCGGTCGCCGAGCTGCAGCGGGCGGTCGATACTACTCGTGGACATGGACAACCTCCTCGCCTCGGATCAGTCAAGAAAACGTGGCACACCAGCGCTTCTGAGTTGAACCAGTGTTGGGCGCAAACTTCCTGCGCCAAGGCAAAGTGACGTTCGGCCTCTGCCATTGCCGAGGTGGAGATCAAGCGTCGCAACTCCATCATAACACGGAAAACGCATCTGCGGGTCGCCCGTTTCTCGCGCTGTCTTGAGCGGCTCTGTAGTAGCTAACCGCCAGCCTGGCGGCCTCGATGTGACCGGACGCTAAATGTGGCGACCTAACACAGAGCACGC
Source organism: Mesorhizobium tamadayense (assembly GCF_003863365.1). Taxonomy (GTDB): domain Bacteria; phylum Pseudomonadota; class Alphaproteobacteria; order Rhizobiales; family Rhizobiaceae; genus Mesorhizobium; species Mesorhizobium tamadayense. The sequence goes on from NZ_RQXT01000093.1 coordinate 2,454, forward strand.
CGCAATACTTGCGCTGGAGGTCAGGTTCCCGACCTCGTTTTGGACGCTCAAGTCTGCAACGATCAGGGTCCGCAAGGGGTCGAACCTTGCCGATCAGGCAGCGGCGAAACGCCTACCGTGAATCTGTGTCCCAATGATGCACAGGGGCCTTGCTGTCGAAGGAGAAGCTCCTGCCCGGGGATATACCGGCCGGTCTTGGCCAGGGGGAGGGCGACGGCGAAGAGGGCGAGCCAACGACAGGCGTCGTTGAGGATGACGTAATCCGTGTCGACGATCTGGAACTCGAGCCCGAACCTCTCTTGCATCTCGACGCGCCACTTTTCCTTCAAAGAGGCCGGGCAAAGCACTAGGACGGTGCGGGCGCGATGACGCAGGAGCATCTCTTGAACGACGAGCCCCACTATGGGCTGCTGGCCAGCGCGCACGCCAAGACCAACATCGCGCGCGCTCGCGAGCTTCTCGCCGCGCCCCCGCCCAAGGCCGAGTGCGGCGGATCCGATAGCGCCGATGCGGCCGCCCCAACCGACTGGCGGCCGCCGTGTCCGTGCTGCGGCGGGCGCATGATCATCATCGAGACCTTCGAGCGCGGCGGCGATGCCAGAGCGCCCCCGTCCGGCAGCTCGACAAGCAGAGCCCGAGCATCATGATCATGCCCCGCTCGTCACCGCGCATTATCTTTGCCGAGGGATCTTATCGTCCCCGGATGGACGGCTTCGTGCGCCGCCGCCCGCCAACACGAACCTCACAGCTCGCCACGCCGAAATCGCCCGTCCGGCAACCACAACGCCGCGGCATGCGCCGCATCCGCGAGGCTGGATCCGCCGTCAACAGCGTCATTCCCCTCCGCCAGCCGCGTCACTTCGACCACAACACACCAAGCACAAACGCTAAATCCCCATAGCGCCGGAACCGAGCCTCCATCCCGCGGGTTCGTTCCCTGGAGGCTTTCGGGCGCCGGCCCCGGCGCTAGGCCAACACGTGGATGGCCGGCATCCGAAACCCATCACAAAAGCGGACACGGCTAATCGACGAACAGTTGCACAGCTGGACAATCCTAGATCATCAAAGCCGGATCAAATGGGCATTTTGTCAGGTTTTCAAACCCGCTGTCCGTGATCAAAACCTGTTCTTCGAGCTTCACGCCTTCACGGCCGCCAACGGCACCGATATAGGCCTCAACGCACAACGTCATCCCCGGCTCGAGGACATAGTCGAATGCTCCCGGGATAAAGTCTTGAGGATAGAGGATGGCGGGATATTCGTCGCATAGGCCGATGCCATGCATCATGACGCCATATCGCTGATCGACGAACTCCGCAGGGAGCTTGTGGCCGCGCTCGGTTAGTTCGTTGAATGATACTCCAGCTTTGAGCATCGCCATGTTGGTCATCACGTGCTCGTACGCGATGGCGTGTAGCCTTCGCTGTTCGTCGGTTGGCCTACCGTCGCCGCAATACCAAGTGCGCGAAAAATCCGCACACATGCCATAAGGCCCGACCATGTCGGTGTCGAAGGCGACCAGATCCCCTGGTATTGTGCGTCGAGGGCCGGCTTCTTGCATCCACGGGTTCGTGCGTGGGCCGGAAGTCAAAATGCGCGTTTCGATCCACTCGCCGCCGCGGGCGATGTTTTCGGCATGAAGAACCGACCACAATTCTGTTTCGGCTATGCCTGGCCGCAAACGCTCGCGCATCTTGCCAACGGCGATTTCGCATGTGGCTAGCGAGCAGCGCATCGCGTTGATCTCGTCGACACCCTTGATGGCCCTCGCATGCTCCATGAGTTGCATCCCGTTGCAGACCTCGATGCCGACTGCTTCCATCGCGCGCAGGCCGGGAATTTCGATTTTGTCGACGGCAAGACGTCGGTTCTTGCCGGCACAGCGTCGCATTAATTCATCGATCTGCCCCGCGAATTGTTTGGCGATTGGTTCCTCTGCATCGCCGGCAACGAAATAGTAGAAGCCCGCCCCTCCGTCTCGGATTTCGTTGATGAGCGGCAGGTAAGTCGAAAGATGACTGCAGCGGTGAAAGTCCCAGAGAACGACATACCCGTCCGCTGACACGAACACGGCTCGCGACGGATTGTGCATGGTCCAGATATGCATGTTCGAGGAGTCGGTCGCGTATCGAATGTTCAGCGGATCGAAACAAAGCACGCCGGCGTAATCCCGTTGGCGCAGCTGTTGCACGATGCGGTTTAGCCGGGTTTTCCTCATCCGTTCCACGTTAGGGGCAGTGAGTCCTAGCTGCTCCCATTCAGCAAAAGCTACGTCAGTCGGGCCGATTTCCACTCGATCGTTGTTGTCGATGGTCCCGTCCGCCTTCAGTGCCGTTGCGCCTCGCGTAGGATCAATCTTGTGATTCACGATCGAAAACGAAGACATCATGATGTTTCCAACTGCCGAATATGCGTGTCGGTGGTCCTACCGCGTTCACTGTCATCGCTGAAGATCAGGATCGACAAGCGCTCGGATTCGCACCGAACGTTTGCCGGAAGCACTTCGAGAAATGTGATGCCGATGCGAAACCACATGCGATTGCGATCTCGACCACGGGCAATTCTGTCTGTTCAATGAGGCGCTTGGCGCGGCTAAGTCTCAAATGCAGGTAGAATCGCATGGGAGACGAGGCAATCGACCGCTGGAAAAGCCGTTCGATTTGACGCTGTGAGCGGCCGACGCATTTTGCGATGTAGCGGAGCGGCAGTGGGTCCTCAATGTGCTCCTCCATGATTCGAATCACGTCTGCCAGCGCCTTGCAGATGCCGGTTTCACCAGCATTGACAGTCCATTGTCTGTCCGAAGCAGGGCGCCAATGCCCGGCTGTCGTATGTCGGCAGACAGCTAAAGCGATGTCTCTGCCAAGGCGCTCACTGATCAGCTCCATAACGAGGTCGAAGGACGCGAATTCTCCTGCGCAAGTCACGAAGTATGGATCACGAACGAACAGTCGGTCGGTCACCTCAAGGCTGCCAAACTTTTCAGACAGGGCGGCCCTCTTGTCCCAATGGATTGTGCAAGCGGTATCGTCGAGCAACCCGCTTTCCGCCAGCAGCCATGTCGCGGTCCCCAACGCCGCGATTGGAACCCCGTGCCGCTTGCAAAGCCGAAGAATCTTCGTGAGGGAAGTCGACATCTGCTTTTGGACCCACTCGCCCGCGCAGACGATGACCATGCTTGGTCCCTTGCCGGACTGAATGCATTGTCCAGTGCCAGCAAAATTGCTGTCGACCGAAAGGATGAACCCACTGGCGCATTCAACCGGCTGGCCATCCGGGCTCGCAATCGTCCACTCGAAGGAGGATCGGCCGGAGATGGAATTGGCAAGGCGAGGCGGATCCACGAAGGATGAAAGGCCGAGCTGGGAAAATCCCGGAAGTGCAAGAATAACCAGTCGGTACACGTCTTGGGTATCGATCACCTGCCGGCTGGCATTCCATCCCACGATCCGCGAACGGTCTCCCGCTGAAAATGGCGCATTCATAAGGTCATACATCCTCGTTGATGGTGATCAACATGGGCGGTAGCGTTGGCACCAGCGTCTTGCAGGATGGACGCTGCCGCCATCAACTGCGCGTGTTGTGCTTGCGCTTCATGAAGTCCTTGGCGGTCTCGACCGCTACCGCAGCGTCGCGGCAATAGGCGTCGGCGCCGACGGCCTTGCCGAACTCCTCATTGAGAGGCGCACCGCCGACCAGCACGACATAGTCGTCGCGGATGCCTTTTTCCTTCATCGTGTCGATGACCACCTTCATGTAGGGCATGGTGGTGGTGAGCAGCGCCGACATGCCGACGATGTCTGGCTTATGCTCCTCAATCGCTGCCATATATTTCTCGACCGCATTGTTGATGCCGAGATCGATGACGTCGAAGCCAGCACCCTCCATCATCATGCCGACAAGGTTCTTGCCGATGTCGTGGATGTCGCCCTTAACGGTGCCGATAACGATCTTGCCCTGCTTCGGCGCGCCGGTGGCGATGAGCAGCGGTCGCAGGATGAACATGCCGGCCTTCATCGCGTTGGCCGAGAGCAGCACTTCCGGTACGAACAGGATGCCGTCGCGAAAATCCTCGCCGACGATACGCATGCCTTCGACAAGCGCCTCGGTCAGAACCGTATAGGGCTGCCAGCCGCGCTCGAGAAGGATGTGCGTTCCTTGCTCGATTTCTTCCTTCAGGCCGTCATAGAGGTCGTCGTGCATCTGCTGCACGAGTTCCTCATCGGAAAGCTCGGAAAGGATGATCTCTTCGTCAGCCATTTGGTAATCGTACCCGATCTGCGAATTCAAAAGATCGGTACCTCTTCGTGACGAAGGGGCACCGACCAGGCTTCCGGCTCAGCCCTGGGAGTTGATCAGGCTGCCAGCCAGACCTTCTGCAGATCCATCTGGAAAGTCTGATGGATCGCGTAGTTCTGGACCTTCTTGCTCATGTGACCAAAGAGGCTCTGCCAGAATGGCTGGATGATCACGCCGGAGTCCTGCAAGATGGTTTCGAGGTCCTTCATAAGTTCTTTCCGCTTGGCGGGATCGCTGACCGAGAACGCCGTTTTGAGCTTGGCATCGAAATCAGGATTAGAGTAGGCGGTCTCATTCCATGCCTCGCCGGTCCGGTAAGCCAGGCCCAAAACCTGCACGCCCAGCGGCCGCATGTACCAGACGGTCAATGAATAAGGGTACTTCGACCAGTCGTTCCAGAACGTCGAACCTGGAAGAACCGTGCGCTTCACCTTGAACCCAGCCTCACGCAACTGGGCCGCAATCGCATCGCCGGTATTCTTCTGCCACTCCTCGTCGATCGAGATCAACTCGTGCTCGAAGTCCGCGTGTCCCGACTCTGCCATCAGCTTCTTGGCGCCATCGAGATCGCGAGCCTTCTTCGGCAACGCATAGTATTCAGGGTGGATTGGGCTGACATGGTGGTTCTCACCGACGGTGCCGCGGCCATTGTAGCCGAGTTGAAGAACGGCATTGTTGTCAACTGCCATCTGAAGGGCGTTGCGGACCTTCTTGTCGTCATACGGTTTGTTCGTGGTGTTGGTGCGGCATACCAGCGTCGTCGCGGTGGCGACCTCAGACTTGACCACGTCCATCTTGTTCAGGATGTCGATGAAGTCCGCCGGCGTTTCGAGGTTCATGTCGACCTCGCCGGAGTCGAACGCTGACACAGTCGCCTGGAAGTCGGTTCCATAGTCAATGAACTGTACGCCATCGAGCAGGGCCTCGCCGCCCCACCACTTACCATTGGTGCGGCGCCTCACCTCAGCCTTGCTGCCGACCGAGTATGAGACGAGCTCGAATGCTCCGGTGCCGATCGGCTTCTTGATCGGATCGGCGCCATCCTTGTCGAAGTCGCGATGCACAATCAGTCCCGGATAGTCGGTGAAGTTGGCGATGATCGCGATATCGGGTTGGCTGAGCTTAAGCTTGACCGTGTGGTCGTCGACCTTGACGATTGCCCCATCTCGCGCTTTGCCGGTTTTGGCGTCCATCAGGGCTCCGACACGGGACGCCATTGAATTGCCCGATACACCCTTGTCGCACCAGCGAGTGATATTGAAGACCACGTCATCGGCGTCGAACGCGTCGCCGTTGTTCCAAGTGACGCCCTTGCGGACGTGGAGCGTATACTCGGTGGCGTCGTCGTTGACCTCCCAGCTTTCGAGCAGGACGGGTTCGAACGTGAACTTGTGCGTGTAAGTCACGAGGGGCTCGAGCCAGCTCCGTGTAATGTTGGCCATTTCCACCCAGTCGTAGGTGCGGGGATCCTTCTGCGCCTTGACAGGCATGGAGACGCGTAGGGTGCCGCCCTTGTTTGGTTCGGCTGCACGCGCCGTTTGGGGCAGGGCCACTCCAATCAGGCCATAAGCCATCGCTGCGGAGGCGCCGAAGGTGCTTGCGAGCGCCAGAAACTCGCGCCTATCCATCCTGCCAGCCTTGACCTCACCCGCCATTTCCTCGATCGCAGCGGGTATGCGGTCCCCATTGCTTTTGAAAAATCCCATTTCGTTCTCCCTTGTTGTGTTCCCGTTTCATTGACTTTGTTGGTCGAGTCGGAGGCAGAGCGTCAGGCAATGCTTGGCGAAATCTCCTCCTGGCGTTTCGCCACAAAAGCATCGAGCTCCTCGCGCACGGCAGGGTCCATCGGCGGTTGCTCGTAGCTCGCGATGATCGATTTCGCCTTCTCACGGCAGCGCTGCGCCATGTCCTTGGAGCCTTTGACCTTCCACTGCTCGTAGCTGAGGTAATCGAGGATCTCCGGCGCGAAGAATGCGTCCTTGAAGCGCTTGAGTGTGAAGGAATCTCCGAGATAGTGGCCGCCGGGACCGATGCGCCGCACGGCCTCGAGAGCGTCGTCGAAATGCTCGAAAGAAATCCCCTGCGCGTATTTTTCGATCAGCAGGTTCTGTTCAGCATCGGCGACAAACTTCGCCATGCAGCACACGAGGCCAGCCTCATCCCAGCCGCCCGCATGCATCATCAGGTTCGCGCATGCGCTCGCTCCCGACATGTAAGCGATCGCCGACTCGTATCCGGACTGAGCATCAAAGGTCTTGGCGGACGACTGGGATGCAGTCGTTCGCCACGGCAAGCCATACCGCCTTGCCAGTTGGCCGATGACGGCGTTGATGAGAGTGACTTCGGGCATGCCGGACATCGGAGCGCCGCTGCGCATCGACACCGAGACCGAATATTGCCCATAGATCATTTTGGCGCCGGGCCTGACCAGCTGGGTGTAGGCGAGCGCTGCGAGCGCCTCGGCGTTCAACTGCGCGATTGTGGCCGGGATGTCGGCGGGAGTGTTTGCGGCGCCGAGCACAAAAGGCGACAGCAGGACGACCTGGTTCGCCTCGACGAAAGCGCGGAGCCCTTCCAGCATGGTCGAATCCCAGACCAGCGGCGAGTTTCCCGACACGTGACCGAGCATCACCGCGTTCTGATCCATAAAGGCCTTGCCGTGGACGATCTGCCCCATGGCGATCGAGTCCTCGGCTCGCTGCTTCCCGGTCGTCAGACCGAAGAAGGGCATGTTCGTTTCCACCAGGCTCGAATGGTTGATGTGCAGATGGCGCCATGGAACAGCGATGTCGGTCGGTTCACAGGTGAACCCGCCGGCGATATGGAAGCCGGGGAGCATCTGGGTCAGCCGGTTCATGTTCCGCAGATCCTCGATCGTGGATGCGCGTCGCACACCCTGAAGGTCCCGGACGTTTGGCGCGCCTTGCATGGCGCTGAAAGTCATTGTGTTTGGCGCGATCTCGAAACGCTGTAACGGATCGCGAGAAGTCATCTCAAAGCGGGATGGGGCCTTGGAGATGAGATGCATCAGCATCTCGCCGTCGAGGCGCACACGTTGGCCTTGGACATCGGCGCCAGCCTCCTTCCATTGCCGGATCGCCGTCTCATCACGGAATTCGATTCCGATCTCGCGCAGGATCGCCAACGAAGCCTGGTGAATGCGCTCAAGCTGCTCAGCGGTGACGGCCTCCACAGGCCGAATGCCGTACTTGATTGTCGAGACGCGAGGCCTCTTCTCGGATTCCCGGGCAGCTACGACCGACGCGCGTCCTCCGCGGCGCCGGATTACGGGAGAATCAGAGTCCATCATCGCGTTTTCCCAGAGGGGCGCTAAGGTCCCCGTCAACAGAACTTTCTTCGGTCCGCGTACGGAACGCGGCCCTGCTCATTGACGTTGACAATAGGGGCCAACGATCATCCTGAGAATTCGCAAAAGGTTTCGCTGGTGTTAAACTCAGTTTATGCCTGGGTCGACAGCGCAGGGCACTCGCTACCTGGTAAGGACAGCCCGAAAAGCGACGCGGAGGTGGGTATGAGAACCGAGGGAGCGTTGACCGGTAGCCGTCTAGTCTAAGGGCGTAATTCCTTTGACTGAGCGAGGAACCAGTCCACCAGAACCTTGCACCTCTTGTTTTTGCCTGCGTCATCATTGGACAAGAGGAAGAAGGCGCGGTCGGTTTTGATCTCAGTCGCGATGGGCCGAACCAGCAGGCGGTTGTTAAGCAGGTGTTGGGCGGTCAGGGACCATCCCAGCGAGATTCCTTCGCCTGCAAGAGCTGCCTGGAGCGCCAGCTGATAGTCGTTGAATACAATGTTCGGTTTGGTCTCGCTGGCATCTCCGCCTGCAAGCTCGACCCATTCGGGCCAGCTCATTCGCTTGCGAAAGGCATCGGACGAATGAATGAGCTGATGTCGAACCAGCTCATCGACGCTCTTTGGAGCGGGGTGCGCCAGAAGATATGCGGGGGAGCAGACGGGGAAAATGATCTCGTCGCATACGAACCAGCTGTTGACCCTATCAAAATCCCGTGGCCGCACCCATACGGTGACGTCTACTTCATGATCGGGCTCGATGTCCCGATCGGTGCCGACCACCTTGATCTTAACGTCCGGATGCTCTTCCTGGAAATGATAGAGCTGAGGCGCAAGCCAATGTGCCGCGAGGGATGTCGACGCAGCAAAAGTGACGTACTTCGTTCCGCGATCGGAAATGGTTTCAAGCCGCTGTTCCAGACGGCGGAAGCTAGTGCGCACCTCATCGTAGAGCTGCCTGCCAGCCTCCGTCAGCTGCACTCCTCGATTGTCACGGGCAAAGAGCGCGGTCCCGCAATGCTTCTCGAACATCTTGATCGAGTGCGAGACACTCGGTTGCGTCACGCTGAGCTCGCTGGCTGCGCTTTTGAAACTTTGGGTTCGGGCAGCCGCTTCGAAGACAAAAAGCGAATGCGTCGAGGGCACTAGGCTGCGAAGCTTTGACATGAAGCAGATCTATATCAGACGCTATCTTTTCCGTCTACGAGACACCCGCCAACTGGTCTATTTCAAACAGCAAACAACACGACCGCGGATGGTAGCGAAGCCTTCGTCACCGGCCGCCTTAACCCAGCGAGTTGGCAGTGAATTCGTTCAACCGAACAATGACTAAAGAGCGCAAAGTCGTTCAGCCACCCCATCCTGAACCGACTATGTCCGGCTGGTACACTACGGCAGGACCCGAGTTGGCGCTGGTGCCGCAAGAAGGCGACGTTGCGTGTGACTGCCTGGTGATTGGCGGCGGCTGGATGGGGCTGCACGCGGCCCGCCGATTTGCCGAACTCAACCCGCAGTCTTCGGTTGTCCTGGTAGACGCTGGCCGGATTGGGAACAATGCGTCCGGACGGTGCATGGGTTTCGTCATCGATCTCGCGCACAATCCTCGGAAGCGCGATTTTGTCGAAGACATCAAGGGGAACAAGGAAGAGTTGTTCGTTAACCTGGACGGGATCGCCTACATCCGAAGCGCTGTCGAAGAGCATGGGGTCGATTGCGACTGGGACGCGCAGGGAAAATACCACAGCGCGGCCACCGCTCACGGTGTGGAGGATCTGCACCGCTTTTCGGAGGCGCTGGATAAGCTTGGGCAGAACTACAGCTGGGTCGAGACCCCCGAAATCCAGGCGATCACCGGCAGCAAGCACTACATCAAAGCCTTGCATCATCCTGGCACCGTCTTGGTCCAGCCTGCGAAGTATCTCAAGAACGCGACAAGAAGCCTGCCCGCGAACGTCACCGTTCACGAAAACACCCCCATCGTGGCGGTGCAGTTCGGGGCGCCGAAGCACATCTGCGAGACGCCCGCCGGAACAATCAGAGCTTCGAAGGTCATCATCTGCGCGTCAGGCTATCTGACGAAGTTCGGTTTCTTCGACAACCGCGCAATACCGCTGTACACATTTGCGAGCATGACACGACAGCTCACCGAGAGCGAGCTTTCGCGGGTGGGAAACAAGAAAGCCTACGGACTTATCCCAGCCAACAGCTTCGGCACGACGGTTCGTCGCACGATCGACAACCGGCTTTTCCTTCGCAACGTCTATTCCTATGCGACGGACTTCAAGACCACCACGCAGGACGTGATGAGGGCTCGGGTGCAGCAGCAGATCGCGTTTGATCGGCGGTGGCCGGAGCTGTCGTCGATCGGCTTCGAGGCCAGCTGGGGCGGCCTTCTTACCCTCGCACAAAATGGCGGAATGGTCTTCGGCGAGTTGGCGGAGAAGGTGTACGGCGCTGCATTCTGCAACGGAACTGGCGTCGCGCGAGGAGCAGCCTTCGGCAAGGCCGTAGCCGATCTGGCGTCAGGGCGATCATCGCCGGTAGTCGACATCCTGAAGACGCGCGCAAGTCCCAGCAAGCCCTATCCCAGGCCTGTCACAGCGATGGGCGTTCGCATCCTAACCGCGGTCCGTTTCCGACAGGCCGGCGCTGAAGTCTAGATACAACGAGAGAGATCATGGCGGACCTGAAGGGTATAAATCTGGCAATGCAGACACCGTTCGATGAGAATGGTGCGATCAACTACTCGGTTTTCGAGGAACTGATCGAGAAGTATGTCGCCACAGGCGTTCACGGGTTGGTGCTTGGAGCAGGAACCGGGCAACACCCCTATCTTACCGAGGCCGAGTGCAACCGCCTCTACGAAGTAGGTGCAAAGCGAATAGCTGGTCGCTGCAACGTGATTTGCCAGACCTCGGCTTTGAATATGGACGAAGTCATCAGAAGGTCGCGTCACGCGGAGTCCGTCGGCGCCGACGCATTGATGGTTCTGCCACCCTACCTGGAGGGCCCGGGAGATGAGCAGGGAATCTTCGACTTCTACAAAGCAATCGACGCTGAAGTAGGTGTCGACCTGGTCGGCTACAATATCCCGCAGGCCACCGGCATTTCGGTTTCGCCACAGCTGTTTGAGCGTCTGAGCCAGTTGAAGAACTTCAACTACATCAAGGACAGCGCAGGGGACTTTACTGTCCATCAGGAGTACCTGCAGACAAGCGGAACGGTGCTCAATGGCTGCGACACCACCACGCTCTACGCTTTGATGGCCGGGGCACGCGGCGTCATATGGGGTGGTGCGAATTACATGCCTTCTGAAGCGGTCGAGCTATATAGATTAGTGGACCGCAAGGAATACGAACAGGCGCTAACCCTCTGGAAGCGCATGTTGCCCTCGTTGCTCTTTATCTGGAGGTCGCCCTATACGCCGTCGGTACTTCGAGCGGCGCAACTGCGCGGCTACGGAACAGGTAATGTTCGCAGTCCATTGAGAAAGCTCTCCGCAGATCAGGAAGCGCAGCTTCGCCGTTCGCTGGAACCGTTGGGCGTGTAAGGCGCAGAGAGGCGAGGGCTTCGTGAGAATCGTTCATGTTGGTGCGAGTGGCGTGATCGGCAAGGCCGTGTCGGCTGAACTCGCCAGGCGCCATGATCTCATCGCTGTCGGCCGAAGCACCGGCGATTTCCAGGCCGATATCGACAATCCCTCGTCCATAAGTCGAATGTTCAGCCAGATCGGCGAGTTCGATGCTCTGATATGCACAGCGGGCGCGGTTCAGTTCGCCCCGCTCGCGGACTTCACCATCGAGCAATACGCAATCGGCTTGCAAAGTAAACTCATGGGGCAGGTGAACCTTGTCAGACTTGGGCTTGAATTCCTTCGTGAGGAAGGATCGTTCACGTTGACCTCCGGTCCAACGAACGACGATCCGATATCGCTCGGAACATCATCCGCGATGGTCAATGGCGCGCTCGAGGGATTTGTCCGAAGTGCTGCAATTGAGCTTCGCCAAGATCGTCGGATCAATCTGGTAAGTCCGACTATGCTCGAGGAGTCCTCTCGGCTCTACAGTCCTTACTTCCAGGGTTCGAAGGCCGTCGCGACCACCGACGTGGTGCTTGGTTACGTCAAAAGTGTCGAAGGCAGGCAAACAGGATGTGTTTACAGGATTGGATGGTCACGAGATCGCTGACCTGAATGTCGCACAACGGGCTGACATGCGAGCCGAAGTGTGCATCGGCGGCCGGTTTGGTTGCTCGCACCGGCATCGGCTTATCCGACATAGATTGGTCTGGTAACGGGAGTAAGACCGCTTGATTATTCCGTCCAAAGCTCGCGCCGTTGTCATTGGCGGCGGCGTCTCCGGCTGCTCGGTCGCCTATCACCTGGCCAAGCTCGA
>NZ_RQXT01000094.1 GCF_003863365.1 Mesorhizobium tamadayense
TATTTCAATATCGGTCTTGAATTCGGCCATGGGTATTTGCCTCGCAGATCGGGTTGTCGGAAATGCATGCTGTGATTCTAGAACTGTGGCCTCGGCAGGTTGCTGGCGAGGTAGGCTGAGGTCAGCGTGTTGGCCATCAACAGAGCGATAGTCATTGGGCCGACGCCGCCGGGTACGGGTGTTATCGCGCCGGCGCGGTCCGCCGCCTCGAGATAGGCGACGTCGCCGACCAGTCGGTTCTTGCCGTTACCCCTCTCCGGCGCCGCAATACGGTTGATGCCCACATCGATCACAGTGGTGCCCGGTTTCACCCACTCACCCCTGATCATTTCCGGCCGGCCCACCGCTGCCACGAGGATGTCGGCACCACGACAAAGCTCTGGCAGATTCTTGGTCCGGCTATGGGCAACGGTGACGGTGGCGTTTGCGGCAAGCAGAAGGTTGGCCATCGGCTTGCCAACGATGTTGGAGCGCCCGACGACGACTGCATTGAGACCGGAAAGATCCTTGCCGCGCACGCGCTCGATCAACAGCATCGAGCCGGCCGGTGTGCAGGGAACGAAAGCCGTCTCGAGCTCACCGGTGCCAAGCTTGCCGACATTCACAAAGTGGAAGCCGTCGACGTCCTTTTCCGGCGCAATCGCCTGGATGACCTTGCCCGCATCGATGTGGTCTGGAAGCGGCAACTGCACCAGAATGCCATGGATCGTCCGGTCATGGTTCAAGACCTCGATCAGATCGATCAGATAGGCTTCGCTGGTATCCGCGGGCAACGTATGCTGCAGCGAATTGAAGCCGCATTCCTTCGCTGTACGCGACTTCGCGGCCACGTAGACCTGGCTTGCCGGATCCTCCCCGACGATGATGACCGCAAGACCAGGCGTTACACTCTTGGAAGCAGCCAGGTCGCTGCTCGCGCTTGTGACCTTTGCGATCACGTCGGCGGCAACCGCCTTGCCGTCGATCACTTCAGCCATTGCCTCTCTCCGCTCCTGGAAATGAATGCCAGAGGTACGTCATGGCGACGCCGTGCCATCCAAACTCGAAAATGAAGTCGCAAAAAGCTTGCAGCCATTTTGGCAGCAAGTCAACTATAAGGAAAAAAAATTTCATGAGAAGAAAATAAGAATCCGCCCCTCTCCACCTCGAAGTCGGCTGCGGGGCGGCTACGCCAGACCTTCCTGCCACTCGACTGGCGGTACTATGTTCTGGCAGTAGCGCTGAACCAGCCCGACCCAGTCACCATACGTATGGGTTCTGCCCGTGGGCGCTGGGGCATCGAACCTGCGTGCCAGGTCGGCCAGAACGTAGGACGTGCGCATCGGCACGAGATCGGTGCAATCGAGCATCGCCGCGACAACCTCAGTTACGGGAAAGCTCCGACCTTCCACCGAAACGCGATGCCGATGGATAGCATCAGGGCATGTTTCGATCGCCTCCAGAGCTTCATGAAAGGCCTGCTGGAGCGTTATGGGCGAATGTCCATCATGCAGGGCGGGCAGTTTCATCGGCATCATCTCCAATCCTTGGCGGCAACGTTCGCGAAGATGCGCAGGGTCTGGGACAATTGCCATCGGACCTCTCCGCTTTGCACTCCATATTTCCTCTAAGGAAATAAAGTTGCACATAATGCAACTATAGTCGTGTTGGGGCGCTCGTCAATATGGGGATCGCCCAATTGGAAATGCCGTTCATCGAGGCAAAAAAGAAGCCACCGCCTGCGCGGACAGGGCGGTGGCTGAACAACCGCGATTCAGGATAGACGCGGTCCGGGAGGCAGTTTTATCAGTTCAGCATAGGCTGAATCTATCTGCTCAAAGTACAAAGAACCAGTTGGCGATGAGCACCACTATCACACCCGCCATGAGCGTCGCGTACGGCAAGATTCCAGCTTTCCTGATCGCGAGATCGGCGGAATTCATGCCGAGATCGTCCAGCATGTGGTCCGGGAACTTGCCACCGTCCTGGATGTAGTGCCGGAAGCAGAACACCGGGATAATCAACGCCGCGGTAATCAGGCCGGCCCACAATGCCATTGGGTTCCATACCTTGGCCCCAGCACCCATGAACATAGCGTTGACAAAGGCGAAGATCGCCCCGGTCGCAAGCAGCCAGGTCGGCGCCTTCCAGGGCCGATCGATATGGCCGTTATCGATGCGGTGGATCCAGCCGGAGTTGAGGTTGAGGAAATTGAAGATGATGTAGCCGCAGTTCGACACGGCGAGGATGAAGAAGAAGCTCGTCGCGTCGGCCGAGGCGATGGCCAGCACGATCAGGTTGAAGCAAAGGTCGGTCCACATCGCACGCGTCGGCGCGCCGTGCTCGTTGACGTGGCTGAGATAGCGCGGCAGCCAGCCATCGACCGAGCCCTGGTAGAGGGTGCGCGAGGACCCGGCCATCGCCGTCATGATGCAGAGCACCAGCGCCAGGATCATCAGCATCACCAGCAGGGCGTGGATCAGCTTGCCGCCGCCAACCATGCCAGCCAGCGCGTCCGCGACGCCAGAGCCATCGACGATCGGCGTCGCCAGCATGCCATTCAAGCCCAGCACGCCTTGGAAGGTGAAGGGCACCAGGATGAACAACAGCATGCACAGCAGGCCGGAATAGAAGATGGCCTTGAAGGTGTCGGTGCCGGGGGTCTTGAACTCGGACGTGTAGCAGACTGCGGTCTCGAAGCCGTAGGTCGACCAGGCCGCGATGAACATGCCGCCGAGCGCCAGCGTCCATCCCGCGATGTTCCAGGTGCCGGGTTCGGGCGCGTAGGCGGCCGCAAGCGGCACCAGCGGCGAGAAGTTGTCATAGTTGATCTGTCCGGTGAAGAACGGCACGACACCGACGATCAACATCGGGATGATGACCAAAAGGCCAATGTATTTCTGCACACTGGCGGTGCCCAGAATGCCGCGATGCTGGATCGCGAAGATAATCAGCATCAGGATCGAGCCGATGAAGAAGGTGGCGTTGAGCGAGAAACTGACAGGCCCGAGCACGTGACTATAGAGCGTCCAGTTGCGGATGGCAGGCGTTGCGGCGGCCGTCACCGCCGTTATGGCGTCGGCGGCACTCGTGCCCGCATGGGCCCCGATATAGGCCAAAACCTCCGGAGAGTTCTCGGCGAAGATCGGTACCGGCGCCAGCGAATTGAGGATGTACGCGGCAGCGATGGAGCAGCCGAGCGACAGCACCGGCGACCAGGCGAACCAGTTGCACCAGACCGACAACGGCGCGATCAACTTCGAATAACGCAGCCATGCGGTCGCGCCATAGACCGACGCGCCGCCGGACTTGTTCGGAAACAGACCGGCGATTTCAGCATAGGTGAACGACTGTATGAAACCCATGATCATCGACAGGGTCCAGATCAGGAAGGCAAGCTTGCCTGTCGTTCCCGCAATGCCGCCGATCGAAAACAGAACGAGGGCGGGGACGCCGCTAGCCACCCAGAAGGCGCCTCGCCAGTCAATGGTTCTATGCAGTTGCCCCGCGGTTCCTTCCGCGTAGGTATCCGTTAAAGCGCTCATGGCTTTGAATCCCATTGTTTGAGTTTGAGTGTCCCAGCGATCCGGCTTCTCCTTGCCGGCGCGCCTGTTTCCTGTCAGGCTTGTTTTTTTCCTTATAATAAAAGTCTGTCCGCAATCGGCACTTCCGTCAAGCTGTTTTGTGCGCTTGCCCCCAAGCGACGCGAAGGCCTGCGGGGCCCGTTGCTCCCAATACCCGTAAGGCCAATCATTCCACCACCCGAACGAATGGGGATTCTACCCGTCCGGGCGTTTTCAAACCCGAAGGAAACGGTGTCTGCTGGCATCTCCGAGTATCTACTGGTATGAAAAAAAAATTCATGATAGGAATTTTGGAGTTCAGTCATGCTTGTTGAGGACATCGGACGGATGTTAAGCAGTGACAGCCTAGCCCAAGCACGCGCCGCCGTGCTGGAGGAGGACCGCCCTGTCAGTTTCCGCGAGGACGTGCGCAGTCTGCTGCTGCGGCTGCTTGTATCGGTGGTGAAGGAGCGCGAGCCCGAAGTTGCGGCGCTTATGACCGGACAAGGCAGCATGGGCGCGCTGGAGGAACGCTATCGCATTCCTGCGCTGCAGGCGACCGGCATCTGGTTCCAGCTGCTGACGATTTCAAACGAGTTGCTGGCAATACGCTCTCGCCGCGAGCTCGAGCAGGCTGGAAGCGCCGACGATGTCGTCGGCTCGTTTGCCAACGTGGCCGCCGAGGCTGCTGCTCGCGGCTATTCGGCCGAAATGGTGCAAGAGGTGATGGACGGGCTGTGCGTCGGCCCGACCTTGACCGCGCATCCGACCGAAGCCAAGCGCGTCACCGTGCTGGAGATACACCGTCGTATCTATCGCAAGTTGACCGAGATCGAGCAACAGCGCTGGGCGCCACGTGAGCGCGACCTGCTCGTTGATGATCTGCGTGGCGAAATCGAGCTGTTGTGGGCGACCGGCGAGCTCAGGATCGAGCGCCCATCGGTCGAGCGCGAGATCGCCTGGGGCCTGCATTTCTTCCGCGAGGTCATCTTCGAGGCTACCCCGATACTCTACGAAACAGTCGAGGTGGCTCTACGACGCCATTTCCCGAATTACGAGCTGAAGGTCCCGTCGTTCATGCGTTACGCCTCCTGGATCGGCGGCGATCGCGACGGCAATCCCAACGTCATCGCGCGGACGACAGCCTTTGCGCTATCGGAAAACCGCAAGGCCGCTGTCAACTGGCACATCCGTCAGCTTCGCCGAATGGTCACGGTGCTGAGCGTCAGCGCCAACCTCGTAGACATTCCGGATACCTTCCAACAAGCCCTTGAGCGTGCCCTGGTGGCCAGTGGCGCCGGAACGCAGATCCCGGTGCGAAACCCCAACGAGCCATTCCGCCAGTTCGCAGCCGCTCTGCTCGCGCGCCTCGAGGGGATTGTCGGCAAAGGGGAGGGGGTACCCTACCCGAACGCGGAGTCTTTCATCGCCGACCTTCGCTGCCTGGAGAAGGCGCTCGATCAGGTTGGCGCCCGCACAGCTGCTCGCCGCCTGGTTCGACCCGTCTTGCGACAAGCCGAGAGCTTCGGCTTCCGCACCGTTGCGCTTGATATCCGCCAGAATTCTACCGTGGTGAACCGTGTACTGGCCGAACTCCTTGCCGCCACCAAACCCGGCGCGCAAACACTGCAGCCTGACACGGCGAAATGGTCGCAACGCATCCGCGAGATCCTGCGTAGCGGCGACCGGCCAAAAATCGACCTCGAACGGGTGTCAGATGAAGCTCGCGAACTGGTCGAACTTATGACCGTGGTCCGCGATGCGGCGGCTGAGCGAAGTGGCGCCATTGGTGCATTCATTCTGAGCATGACCCGCTCGGCGGATGATATTCTTTCTGTCTATGCGCTCGCGCAATTTTGCGGATTGGCGACGGCTGCCGATGGCAGCGGCACCATCAATCTCCAGGTGGTTCCGCTGTTCGAAACGATCGCCGATCTGCGCGCTGCGCCGGCCATCCTCGATCAACTCATCGATGTCTCGATCGTTCGCCGCTCCATCCGCGAGTTCGGTAACCGCCAGGAAATCATGCTGGGCTATTCCGATTCCAACAAGGATGGCGGCTTCCTGGCGGCCAACTGGGAACTGAACAAGGCGCAAAAACGTCTGGCTGCTCTTGGCGCCAAAAGAGGCATCGGCATCCGTTTCTTCCATGGACGTGGCGGCTCCGTCAGCCGCGGCGGAGCGCCGACGGGCCGGGCCATCGCAGCGCAACCGGCCGGCACCGTCGCCGGCGCGATGCGCGTGACCGAACAGGGTGAGGTTGTGTCCTCCAAATTCGCGAATCGCGGCACCGGCCTGCATCAGCTGGAGATTCTCGCCGCCAGTGTGTTTGCGCATAGCCTGAAGTCTTCCAACGAAGCGGAACTGCGGGACAACCCGGAATTCGATGAAGCGCTCGAGGCGCTTACCGGTATGTCGCAGGCGGCCTATGCCGGGCTTATCGGCGAGCCCGGCTTCATTGACTATTTCAATCAGGCGAGCCCGGTCGAAGAGCTGGCACTTTTGAAGATTGGCTCTCGTCCCGCCCGCCGTTTCGGCGCGCGCGACATTGCTGACCTGCGGGCGATTCCCTGGGTGTTCGCCTGGAGCCAGAACCGCCATCTGCTGACCGGTTGGTATGGCATCGGAAGTGCCATCAATGCGTTCGTGACCGTCCGCGGAGAGTCCGGTCGCGACCTGCTGCGCCAGCTGTTTGAGCGCTCGCGCTTTTTTCGCCTTGTCATCGATGAGGTCGACAAGACGCTTTACCAGGCGGATATGGATATTGGTCGCCAATATGCCGGACTCGTCAGCGACCGCGAGGTCGGTGAGCGCATCTACCGCAAGATTGCCGCCGAGTACGCCCTGACCAGCCGAATGATCGGCGACATCGCCGGCGGCACGGATTTCTCGCTGCGCTTTCCAGCGTTCAAGCGCAATTTCGACCGTATCAGGCCAGAAATGGACAGCATTCATGCCTTGCAGGTCACACTTCTCCAGGAGGTGCGCGAGCGCGCCAAGGCCTCGTCGGGCTCGCAGCGTGCCGTCAACGCGCTGCTCTTGTCGATCAATTGCATTTCAGCCGGACTTGGCTGGACTGGATAGCGCCGAGCGCGGCGCAGTGGGAGGACGACATGAACATTCCAACACGGCCAGGGATCGGTGAGTTGGGTCAATTCTTTCGTGCAGGCGTGGCTCAAAGCGATGCGGCTGTTAGCGACGCAATGCGGCGCGAATTGCGCCGGCAGCGCGACGAGATCGAATTGATCGCGTCGGAAAACATCGTCTCCAAGGCGGTGCTCGAGGCGCAGGGTTCCGTGCTCACCAACAAGTATGCCGAGGGCTATCCGGGCCGTCGCTATTATGGCGGGTGCCAGTACGTCGATGAAGTCGAGGATTTGGCGCGGGAGCGAGCGAAAAGCCTGTTCGATTGCCGCCACGTCAATGTCCAGCCGCATTCAGGCAGCCAGGCAAACCAGTCAGTGTTCATGGCGCTGATGCAGCCCGGCGATACATTCATGGGGTTGAACCTGGCTGCTGGCGGACATCTCACCCACGGCTCGCCGGTCAACCAGTCGGGCAAGTGGTTCAACGTCGTCTCGTACGGCGTGCGGCAGCAAGACCAGCGCATCGATCTCGACGAGGTCCGCGACTTGGCGCGCAAGCACCGGCCGAAGGTAATTCTTGCGGGCGGTTCAGCCTATCCACGCATCATCGACTTCGCGGCGTTTCGCGCCATTTGCGACGAGGTCGATGCAAAATTGTTCGTCGATATGGCGCATTTTGCCGGCCTCGTCGCCGGCGGCGTGCATCCCAGTCCGTTGCCGCATGCGCATGTTGTAACAACCACGACGCACAAGACGCTGCGTGGTCCGCGCGGGGGCATGGTGCTGTCCAATGAGGAGGACATCGGCAAGAAGATCAGTTCTTCGGTATTCCCGGGCCTGCAGGGCGGTCCGCTGATGCATGTCATTGCCGCCAAGGCAGTCGCGTTCGGCGAGGCGTCGACGTCGCAGTTCCGCATCTACGCGGCCAATGTCGTCGCCAACGCGAAGGAGCTGGCCGATACATTGGTGTCGGGTGGTGTCGACATCGTGTCGGGGGGTACCGATACTCATCTCATGCTTGTCGACCTTAGGCGGAAGAGTTTAACCGGCAAGGCCGTCGAGGCCGCGCTTGGCCGCGCCCATATCACCTGTAACAAGAACGGCATTCCGTTCGATCCACAGGGACCGGCAGTCACCTCGGGTATTCGCCTTGGCTCGCCAGCCTGCACCACGCGCGGCTTCCTCGCCGACGAGTTCCGCCTGGTGGGGCAACTGACAATGAGGGTGATCGACGGCCTGTCGGCGAATGGTGAAGAAGGCAACGGTGAGGTCGAGGCGAGCGTGCGCGAGGAGGTCGCTGCGCTGCTTCGCCGGTTCCCGATCTACGATTGAAGAACGCCGTGTCAGGACAGTTGGCAAGTGAGATTGATGAGGCGTCGCACGGGGAACGTTCGGGTTCAGAACTGAACGCCGGCCCCGTGTCCGCCAACGGCACGTTCAAGGTGCTTGTTGGCGAGCGCAACCCGCTGGTCGTAGCCGCCCTCGGCGGCATGATTCACCGCGATAGCCGGTTCGAGATGGTCGGCAGCGTTCAGACCGGCGAAGCGTTCTTGGATTCGGTAGCCCAGGGCCAGCCGGTTTTCGACATCGCGGTGCTGGGCTGGAAGCTCTCTGACATGGACGGCGGCATGGTGCTGTCGGAGTTGCAGCGGCGAAAGCTTTCAGCGCGCGTCATCATTTTCTCCAACGACCATGACGTGGCTATCCTGAAACAATGCGTGCACCTTGGCGTACAAGGATTCTGCTATCAGTTTGAGGATCCCTGCATTCTTTTCGAAACGCTGGTGGCGGTCGCGCACGGCCGTATCTGTGTCCCTTATGTCGATGTTTCAAGGATCAACGAATCGCCGCTTTTAAAGCTCACACCGCGCGAGCGGGAGCTTCTCGCAGTTCTCGCTGACGGGTGGACCAACCTTCAGATCGCCACTCGTACCGGTATCTCGGAAAACACGGTGAAGTACCACCTGAAGAACCTGTACGACAAGCTCGGTGTCCGCAACCGCGCAATGGCGGTCGGCCTGTTTACAAGCGAGAGAAACCGCGGCTCCCAACGAAGCTCCCAGGCGGCTTGGTGAGTGGCTCACAAACCATGTGACTCGGCGAGTGCGCGGCAGAGAAGCCGACCTCGTCGCGGATTCTATCAATCTCGATCCGCCTTACACCGCAATCAATATTGATAGTCCGCTCGCTCAGTCCTTTACTCCGCGGCGAGTTTGTCCGCCACGCCATAAGTCGCGCGATAGAGCGCGCGCTGGCGGTTGAGCGCCACCATCGTGTTGCGCAAGAGGATCGCCACGGTGAGCGGGCCGACGCCGCCCGGCACCGGCGTGATCCAGGAGGCGACTTCCTTGACGCTCTCGGTGTCGACGTCGCCGACGATGCGGCTTTCGCCGTCGGGTCCGATTTCCGAATTGATGCCGATGTCGATGACGCAGGCGCCAGGCTTCACCATGTCGGCCTTGATCAGTCGCGGCTTGCCGACGGCGACGAACAGCGCATCGGCGCGCCGCGCGTGTGCCGCCACCGAACGCGTCATGTGATGGCACACCGTCACCGTCGCGCCCTCGCTCATCAGCAGGAAGGCGATCGGCTTGCCGACGATCTCGGAATGGCCCACGACCACCACCTCGAGCCCCTTGAGCTCGAGGCCGGTTTCCTTGAGCAACTCGACGGAGGCCGCCGCCGTGCAGGGCGCCAGATCGAGCTGGTTGTAGACGATGTTGCCGATCGAGGCCGGATGCATGCCTTCGACATCCTTCAGCGGGTGCACGGCCGCCTGCAGTGTCTTGATCGGGACATGCGCCGGCACCGGCCGCTGGATGATGATGCCGGTGACGCGCGGGTCGGCGTTGAGGCCGTGGATCGCGGCTTCCAATTCGCCGGCGGTGATGTCGGCGGCAAAGCGCCGTTCCTCGAAGCCGATGCCGGCAAGCCCCGCCTTGGCGCGCTGGTTGCGCACATAGACGTCGACTGCGTCGGTATCGCCGACAGTGATCGACACCAGCTTCGGCGGAAAGCCTTCGGCCGTGGCGATGGCTGCGTCTTCGCGCACGGCAGCGATGATGCGCTGGGCGACCGGACCACCCTTGAGATAGCGGCTGTCGTCGGACCGGGACATGGCTGGACCTTCTGCCTTGGAATACGGGTGGATGCATCTTGCATCGACCATTCCCGCACGATATTCTTCCCATTAAAGATATTTTCCGCATGTGCAACTACGTCGATGGAGGTGCCGATGCTGAACACGATCCATCCTTCGGGACGCTGTGGTCCGCCCCAGCCGCACTCGGCGCGCAAACTGGACACGAGACGGGAGGGCGCGTCGATCGTCGGCAAGAACATCGCGCTGGCAGGTATCGACGTCGCCCATGCCGGGTTCGGCACTCAGGTCGAGATCGGCAAGCTCAACGGCCACCGGAAGCGACTTCTGGCGAAGATCTTGTCGCTGTCGCACCATGATCCCAAGAAAACTCGTTCACAGTCCTGACGGATATGGAACCGCTCTCAAAGGATAGCCTTCTCTCGCAGATCGGTGGCGAAACGGTTCTGCGCGGCCTGGTCAACTCCTTCTACGACCTGATCGAGACAGATCCACGTGGGAAGTCGTTATTGCGATTGCATTTTCGCGGACATGGCGTCGACCACGCCCGCGAGGAACAGTTCAACTTTCTGTGCGGCTTCCTCGGCGGGCGTCGTCACTATCTGGAAAAGCACGGGCACATGGACGTGCGCCTCATGCACGTGCATGTGCCGATCTCGGCAGCCGACGCCGAGGACTGGGTCGCGCTCATGGATCAAGCGATCGCCGGCATGCAGCTTTCAGGCCCTCCCGTCGACAAGATGCGCGTCGCATTCCGACGTGTCGCATTAACGCTGGTCAATGATCTTGGGGAATGGGGGGTGCGAAAAGCGTAGCCAACGATCCGATCTTTGGGCCGCCCGATCTCATCAGCGACTTTGTCGCCATTATTCCGGTCAATCCGCCGCCGTCGTTCCGTGTCTTCGTCGCTCTGATCGCGTTGATCGGACGAGGGCGTCAAAAACGAATTGCTTGGCACCGCGCACGCTCTTTTCCAGTGAGATCCCAAGGGCAAGAGAGGCGGTGATCGCGCTGGATAGCATGCAACCGGTTCCGCGCATCGATATGGCAAGGCGCGGTGTGTCGAAGTGGATGGTTTCATGATCGGAGCGTAACAGAATATCGGTCGATCGGGGTCCCGATGCATGCCCACCCTTGACCAGCAGGGCCTGAGGCCCGGCGGATGAAGGTGTTGGGCGAGACGGTCTTGAGCACCTTTCTGAGGCGGCTGATCTGGACGTCGATGGTGCGAGCGTCGACATGGATATTGTCGGGCCAGGCCGCGCCGACTAGTTCGTCGCGGCTGCAAGGAAGCGACCGCAATAGCCGCGACTTGGATCCCTATTCGTCGCTGTCCTCGTCTTTTTCATCGTCGGATTGGCTGTTCCGAGTTGCATCGTCCGTTTGCTCTTCAACGTACGCTTGGCAGCCTTCGTTGAAGGATTGGCCGTCACCATCGCAATCCCGCTCGTCAGTGATGTCGTTCCTTGCCGCCCAATCGTAGCCGGCCTCGTGGCCAGAGCAATCATCCATGCAATTGTAACCGTGGAACGTCTCTTGTGCATTTGCCGGGACGGAGAAGGAACCGACCAAAGCAAGGGCGCCGGCTACGACAAAAATTCTGATCATCAAAGTCACTCCTATCGAAGCCCCGGCGGTAGTTTGGGACCTTGGCGAAGATGAGGCTGGCCGATGACGCGGCCTGTTTCATAGACTGCTGCTCTCTTGGCCAGGGCGAGCGAAAAAATGCCCAGCGCGGGCTCGCCTTTGTCGTCGTGGACTCCTCCCATGAAGAACCTGGCCCACAGTGCATCCCTTGATTCGGAGGACAAGGATGCCCCATCAAGCCTGGGATCAAACATCTCTAGGATTGTGAAGGTCCATGTGGAACATCCGCAGGGGTATAACGTTTAGCGCCTGACAATATAGCATAAGCAGTTGAATTTATTTAATAAAAAGGCGGTGGCTTAGGTTCTTGGAAGCTTCTCGAACTTTCTGTCTTGCGCTTCCGCCCGCTACTAGATCTAGCTCGACTGCATCACCGTCACCCAGGCCCGTTGCCAAGGCGATCTCTCTGCGCCTCATCTCCGAACGACCATACGTACACTCACCAATGGGTCGGCAATTTATGCTATTGCAACGGGCAAGATTGCGCGACACAACCCAAGCAGGCATGGTCGCTATTCGATGAGTGGGGCACCCCATCCATTGGCCGCCTTCCCTTTACCGCGCAGCGATAGCAGAAGCGTTACAGCCGTCGCCTTACTTTCGATCCGGATTGCAACACCCACCGATGATGAAGACCAGCATTGATCATCTGCCGGAGAAAAAACAGCGGGAGCTTGGCCGGATCATCGAGCTCCTCCATGGAGTTTGACGATGCCATTGCGGACGGTACGACCGAATTCAAGAAGAAGGGCCGGATCCTCAAGATAATCCTGTTCGGCTCTTACGCGCGTGGCGATTGGGTCGACGAGCCGCACACGATGGCTGGCGAAGCGCTCCTCCAGCACCGCGCAGCAGAGTCATAGGCCCGCCGCTTACGGTCGACCGGTTTCACGGACCCCCTCTGTCCCCGTGCCTCACAATCTTCTGCTACTTGACTTACAATGCAAATGCATTACATCGAGACGTGGCTGAGACTGAAGGAGCCGACCATGGCGAAGACCGGCGAAATCCTTGAAATCCCCGCAACCATCACGGAGCGCGGCCAGACAACCGTGCCCGCCGCCATCCGCAAGATGCTGGCTCTCGGCAAGCGTGACCAGGTTGTGTTTCGTGGCCTCGCCAACGGCACGGTCGTGATTGCCAAGAAGCAATCCCTCTCGGACGAAGGCGATCCGGTCATCGGTAAATTCCTGGAGTTCCTGGCCCGTGACATGGCGGACCAGCCGGCGCGGATTCGGCCGGTACCGAAGTCGCTGCTCAAGCGCGGCAAGGCGCTGACCAAGGGCATCGAGGTCGATCTCTCCGCCGCCCTGCCGGATGACGAGGCGTGAGTGACGACATCCTCGAGATCAACGGCTGGACGATCTATGCGCATCCGCTGTTCCTCGATCAGCTCGAAGCACTGATTGAAGCCGTCGAAAAGGCGCGCAAGAAGCATCCCAGGGAATACAAAAAGAAGCGCGCGGCCAAGCTCCTCGCGGCGGTGCTGAAGGTCGCCTTCGAGGATATTCCCGGCGATCCGACCCGCGAGGCCTATCGCCAAGGCGCCACGCTCGGCGATGAATACAAGCACTGGTTCCGGGCGAAATTCTTGCAGCAATTCCGGCTTTTTTTTCGCTATCAGCAATTGCAGAGCGTCAAGATCATCGTCCTCGCTTGGGTCAACGACGAGTCCACATTGCGCGCCTATGACAGCGCCAACGACGCTTACGCCGTGTTCCGGAAAATGCTGAAACGCGGCAACCCTCCCGACAGCTGGACGGAACTGCTGGCCGCCGCCTCCGCCCCGTCGGCTAAGCGCCGGCTCGCCCGATCGACGCGCGATGGCTAACCCATGGAGATCGCGGGCGTTGATCTCCGCAACCGACTCTGCGCGTGGGCGATTTCGAGTCATGGTGGGTCGGCGGAGGAACTCGCGAAGATGACAACCCAGATACTTTTGACAGACGCTGCCGGCGCCGATTAGGGAACGGTCGCTGAGAAGCGCGGGATGTGCCCGAGCATCAGGCAATCACGGTCATGCGCAGTTCTTTTGCAACCTGCGCACCTCATTAGACTGTTTCG
>NZ_RQXT01000095.1 GCF_003863365.1 Mesorhizobium tamadayense
CAGTAAGAACCATTTTGCCGCTGCCGTTGGCACGGACGGCTCGATGCAGCAGTGCGACGCATGTGTTCACGAAAGAATTCGTCGTCTTCCTCGCCGCTCCCATCGCTTGGGCCCCATGTCGCGCGTGGTTGACACGTGACTGCGTGGTACCGGCGAGAGCCCGAGCTCGCTCTGCTGACAGCGAGTTGGTACCGTTCGAGCAGCTTCTCGCGAGCCAAGGTCGGTCCGAAGTCGATGTAATGTTCGCGGATCAGCTTCAGGGCGAAGTCGCGGACGCCATCGGTGATGCGATTGTTGAAGCGTCGGCCGCGCTTTCTGCCTGAGAGCCGCCGCGCCATCGATGAGGAACGTCTTCAACCGCCGTTGGACCTGACGAACTGAAACGTTCAGCAGGCTCGCCGCTGCACTTGTCATCCGCCGCTCAACAACCTTCGACAGAACATCGATACGCCGCAGCTCGTTCGTTCATCATAACCAGTCCCAACCTTCAATCTCCCGCGCTGTCGAAGGCGAGGAGATTGGCAAGGTATAAGCAGGAGCAACATTCCTACTTTGCCTGATCCGAACATTTTAACCTAGTTGCTACAAATTAAGTCATGGCAGTTTGTAGTGCCTATAGAAATTAAGTAATCAGGTGATTGTATCGTAAAATATACAACAGCCGTGTAAGTTGTTATGCGGCACTGGCAAATGACCGATAAGGCAACATTATCATTCGTCGTGCTAATCCGACAGGCTGTGCGTTTTGGCGCGAAAATCATGGCGCAAAGCGCACGACCGCTTTACCCTCCAAAACCATGATTCGTCTCGATCCCGCGACCGCCAGCCCCGCCGCGCCGCCGACCGTGCCAGCCTGGGCGCTCGCCGCCGGCACCCTCAGCGACACCGACGCCGCCTTCCAGGCCGGCGCCGCCCTGGCGTCGCTCGACGCACTTGCCCGGGCGCAGCCCGCCTGGGCCGGCGCTTGGCGGCAGCGGCTGGCGCTGAAATGCGCCGCCGCCGGCATGCGGCTGGCTGGCCGCGCCGAGGACGCCGCCGCGCTGCGCGATGCCTGGCACCTTCGCCCGGCCGGCGCCGATCCCGGCCCCGCCGGCGCCATCCTTCACAACAGCAGCGGCTGGAGGCACTGGCCCTGCTGGCAGCTGGGGAGGCAACGGGGGATGTCGCCCATCGCTACAATGTCAGCAACAGCACGATCTCGCGACTTCACATCTAACGGTTGGTAAGCACGCGCCAGCGGACAAGGAAACTTTCCCCTCCTTGGGCAACGCCTTGGCACAAAGGGTGGGCCGAGCTCCGAATTGGATCGCCGGGCTTTTTCAGCGCTTTTCAACATCTCGTTACGAGGAAATCGCCTGGTTCCCCTCGTCAGCGGTAGCGGTCTCATCGCTCATATACGCGAACGGCGGCATAGGCGTTGTGTCCGTCGAAGAACCGGCGCCGAACGAGCGGGCTCGGCAATCCGGCGAGATGAAGAAGCAACGCGTGATAGAGGAGGTCCAACGCCGAACTCAACCGCTGAATGTCAAGAACAAAGGCATCATAGTCGCCGGGTTCGCGTCGGCCGCCGAAGTGGGAGACGTCGTTGCGGCGCCTTGCGCAGAGTTCAGCGAAGTTTTTCATCTGTCCAGGTTCGAACTCAATGGGCAGGGTTCTGACAAGTTGAGCTATCCTGGTGGCAAGCGACGGTTCATCACTCTGCGGCAGCATCCGCTCAGCCCGGTCGCGATCCTTTTTCTGTTCGATCGCGTCTAAAATGCGCTTCACCTTGGCTGCGAGATTCTATGGGTCTCGGGTGCGGGGTGCGATGCAGTGCTTCCAAACCCCACACGAGACTTGCGAAGTGATGCTCCGGGTACATCACCTGACCTCGCCGATTGCCGAGGTACAGGTGCACGCCCGGACCGAACCGGTCGTAGAGCGCCAGCCAAGTCTCGAGCACCGCGCCGAATGTTTCTCGGCACTGGCCGAAGGCAGCGAAACGCTGATGCCAACTCACCCGGTCCGGCCCGCGCGGATTGCGAGGGTAGTAAAGCCGGACCGGAGCGCTCTGTCGGGTCCGGCGGAGGATGGGGAACGGCACACCTCGATTGCAGTCTGTCAGCAAAATCAGTAGGTCCTCGATCTTCGATGTCAGATCGACGGTACCGTCGGCAGTCAGCGACCGGTTTGAATGCTGCAGGCGCAACGATGCCCGTTCCTGCCAGGCCAGTTCCCGCATTTTAGGAGAATAAGGGCCGTCGATCCAGCGGGCCAATTCGAGCGTTCGCCCGTCCAGGGGCCACGGCGGCCCCCTGAACGTCTCTCGGCCGGACATCTCCGGCAGCCCCCTCCAAGCCGCATTCATCGCGGCTGGCCGCGAGTTGGGATACCCGATGTCACCCGACTATAATGGCCGTCAGCAGGAGGGCTTCGCGGTCGAGGAGCAGACTATCGAAAGCGGCTCTCGCATCAGTTCCGCCAGGGCGTTCTTGACGGACGAGGTTCGCCGGCGCCCAAATCTCCGGATCTTCGCCTCGGCTCAGGTGACCCGCGTGGATTTCGACGGCCTTCGGGCTGTCGGGGTGACTGTCGCGTCGCGCGAAGGCATGAAGTCGCTGAGGGCTCGAAGGGAAGTGGTTCTGTGCGCCGGGGCGGTGGGGAGTCCGCATTTGCTCAAGCTCTCCGGCATCGGCCCTGCCTCCGAGTTGAAGCAGCACGGCGTCAAACCTCTTATCGACAACCCTAACGTTGGAGCCAACCTTCAGGACCATCCATTGGTAAGCCTTCGCTTCGCTTGCTCGACGGCCGTAGGGCTCTATCGGCATACTCGCCCTATCCGCAAGGTCATTGCAGGCGCGCGGTGATTCCTGTCGAAATCAGGCGTCGCCGCAAGCAACAATTTCGAAGGTGGCCGCGTACCTGAGATCGCGCCGCGGCATCTCGAAGCCCGACTTCAAGCTGGAGTTTTTTCCCCTCGCTCTCTCGCCTTACGATTACAAGCCGTATGCGTTCGAATCCTTCCAGATCGTCGTCACCTTGCACAACGCGAAGTCGCGAGGCAGCGTGGAATTGAAGTCCGGGGATTTTCGCGACGCGCCCGCGATCCACCTGAACTACCTCGACCATGACGATGATGTGGCCTCGTTCCACAAGGGCGTGGCGATGACGCGCGAGATCGTGCGTGCGCGCGCGTTCGCAGGCCTTTACAAATCCGAGTTGGATCCCGGGCCGGCGGTGGTGGAGCCGGCGCAACTCACCGACTGGATACGCCTACGAGTCTCCACGGCCTACCATACGAGTTGCACATGCAGGATGGGACCGGACGGAGACCCCGCATCGGTTGTGGACAATTCCTTGCGCGTCAAAGGCGTGGCCGGCTTGCGCGTGGCCGATGCCTCCGTCCTGCCTGCCATTGTCTCGGCCAACACGAACGCGACCGCGATGATGCTGGGAGCGCGCGGGGCGGACCTGATCCTGGGCAAAAGTCTGCCGAGCGCCGAGACCGCCGACTATTGGGTGCATCCCAGGTGGGAAATGACGCAGCGTTGAACATCGGACTGGACCACAGCATGAAATTGACCCCTGGAAAGTACAGAGGCCTGAGACGCCTTTCCGACGATGACGGTTTCTTCCTGATGACGGCCGTCAGCCAGCGCCCGGCGATGGAGCAGATGGTAGCAAGATACGCGACCGACGGCGTCTTCGACTTCGAAAGGGTTGTCCGCCTGAAAAGCGCGATACTCGACGTTTGGTCCCGCAACTCAACCGCTGTGCTTGTCGATCCGCAATATGCTTATCCCGCGGCGGCCCAGCAGTTGGATCACCGTGAGGGATTGATCATCGCGGCCGAACAAGGCGTTCTGGAGCGGACCCATGAAGGCATCAGAAACTACCTTTTTGATCGGGATATCGTAGCCAAGGCGAAGAGGCTCGGAGCCGATGGGATGAACTTGTCGCTCTGGTTCAGGCCGGATGCGTTTCCGCAGGTGGTCAGGCATCAGAAGTCCCTCGTGGAAACCGTCGGCGCCCAGTGCCGCGCGGCGGACAAACGCTTCGACGGCGTCGTTCCATTGATCCTTCCACATCACCCAATGCGGAACGTAAAGCGCCTTGAGCCGTGACAGATCGTCTTCGGGGTGGATGAAGCTCAGGCTATGCCCCTCTGATAACAGTCCAGCGGGCTTGGCAGGCCGATAGGATAGGTCTTGTGCGCTTCCTGATTATCGAAGTCGGCGCCTGCAATGCCGACGTCCATGCGTACGACCGTGCCGAGGATCTTGTCCTTGATGTCGGCGATTTCGTGGAAGAAACGGCTCGCCTCGTCATAACGGCGGCGCGGCACATCGTCGTGGTCGATGACGCCCATCCAGTAGATTTCGGCACCGAAATGCGCCGGGCGCCAGCGAAAGAACATGATGCCGTCGGCGCCACGCGCCACCGACGTCATCGCCATGCGGCGCATCTCGCCCGGTTCCGGCGTCATCGTTGAAAAGCCAGGCTGGCTGCCTAGACCCGAGGCCTGCTCCGGCACTATGTATATGTAGTTGCCGGAGTAAGCACGGCAGATGTCGAGATGCAGCGCCTGCGTGACCGCATGTCCGCCGGTGCGCCGCATTTCATCGTAGAGCATCGGGTAGATGTCGAAGCCGATGAAATGGAGGTCCTGACCGAACTGCCCTCGAAAATCGATATCGGCGAGTTGCCCAAGATTGTGGAAGATGAACCAGTCCGGATTGGCGGCGCGCAGGATCTCGACCTGATCGTGCTGAAAAGCCGCCGTCGCCATAGCCAGGAAGCGATGGTAGTCCTGCACATGGCCGGGGCTCGCATAGGACGGCATCAGCGGCCGCGGCAGCTCGATCTGCGAGAAATCGTCATAGGCCGTCGCCCAGAAATGGCCACCCCAGGCGAAGTTCAGTGCGTCGATCGCGCCGTATTTGTGCTGCAGGAATTTCTGGAACTCCAGCCGCGTGGCGGGTGAGAATGACTCCGAAACGGTCGTGTTGAGCTCGTTGTCGGTCTGCCAGCCGATGACGCGAGGATCGTTGCGGTAGTGGTCGGCCATGGCGCGGGTGATGCGGCGGCTGTGGCCGCGGAACACCGGGCTGGTGGTGTCGGCATGCTGGCGCGAGCCATGACTTGCGGGGCGGCCGTTGACGTCGACGCGCAGCACCTCCGGATAGTTGATTGTCAGCCAGCGCGGCGGCGTCGCCGTCGGCGTGCACATGATCGTGTCGATACCGGCGGCGCCGAGAACCTCGATTGCCCGGTCGAAGAGACCAAATTCGAATTTCCCCTCATAGGGTTCGAATATATGCCAGGCGAATTCACCCATCCGCACCGTGTTGACGCCGGCCGCAGCCATGCGCTCGGCATCGCGCCGCCAGCAGCTTTCGTCGACATGTTCGGGATAATGCGGTGCTCCCAGCAGGAAGCGGTCGAGGTTGAGAGGCCGCCAAACGGAAAGCTGGGCGGGCGTCTTGCGCTGCATGCGAATGATACTCTTGGATTGAAGGGTCAGGTTGCGGGGACGGGTTTGCGCGACGTTAAGGTGCGGCCATCGGGCCCGAAGAGATAGGCGTTGGCGATCTCGAAGCCGGCCGTCAGTCGGGCGCCGACACTGATTGGCGATACCTTGTTGAGCTGGACGGTAAAATTGCCTGTGCCGCTGTCCGAATTGGTCGCCTGAAGGGGGGAGGCGTCGAGGTAGAGGACCGTTTCCCGCCCGAGATGTTCGACCAGCCGCACCTGACCCTGGAACGATGCCTGGCCGGCGTTCGCCGGTTCGAGCACGTGCAGGTTTTCCGGTCGGATTCCGACTGTCACCGCATCTCCCGACGAAATGCCGGTCCCGTCGATGTCAGAGAAGGCAAGCGCCGGCATTCCCGCCGCTGCCGCCGTGAGCCTGGCCGCGCCAATTGTTTCCACCCGCGCCTGGATGAAGTTCATGCGCGGCGCGCCAAGAAAGCCTGCGACGAAGATGTTTGCCGGGTTCGCGTAGAGTTCGAGCGGCGAGCCGACCTGCTCGACCCGTTCTTTGTTCAGCACCACGATCCGGTCCGCCATGGTCATGGCTTCGATCTGGTCGTGGGTGACGTAGACCATGGTGGAGCCGAGTTGCGCGTGAAGGCTGGACAGCTCCACCCGCATCTGGGTGCGCAGCGCCGCATCGAGGTTCGACAGCGGTTCGTCGAACAGGAACACCTCCGGCGAGCGGGTGATGGCGCGGCCAATGGCGACGCGCTGGCGCTGCCCGCCCGACAATTGCTTCGGGCGTTTGTCCAGCTGTTCCTCCTGGCGAAGTATCTGCGCGGCACGTTTGACGGCCGCATCGATCTCGGCCTTTGAACGTTTCGCCATCCGCAAGCCGAAGCCCATGTTTTCGGCCACGGTCATGTGCGGGTAGAGCGCGTAGGACTGGAACACCATGGCGATGCCGCGATCGCCGGGCTCCTCCCGGGTGACATCGCGCCCGTTGATCACGACCCGGCCGGAGTTGATGGTCTCAAGCCCGGCGATCGTCTTCAGCAGGGTCGACTTTCCGCAGCCGGACGGCCTGACCATGACGACGAACTCGCCCTTTTCGATCGTCAGGTCGATCGCCTTCAAGGCGTGATAGCCGGCATAATGCTTGTCGACCTTGCGCAATTCCACGCTGCTCATCGCGAGGCGCCTTTCCGCGTTTGCCGGACGGGTCCGTGTGGTCCGGCCTGGATTCCTGATGCGAAGATCATCCCTTGACTGCCCCCATGGTGAGGCCGCTGATGAAGTGCTTCTGCATCAGGAAGAACATGGCGACCGGGGGCAGGGCGACGAAGATCGTTGCCGCCGAGACGATGTTCCAGGCCGACGTCCATTCGCCGCGCAGATTGTTCAACCCGGCGGTGACCGGTTTGACCGCATCGCTCTGGGTGAGCACGATTGCCCAGAAATAGTCGTTCCAAATGAAAGTGAAGGTGAGGATGGCGAGCGCCGCCAGCGCCGGCCGCACCAGGGGAACCACCACATGCCGCAGCACCTGGGCTGGCGATGCGCCCTCGGCGCGCGCGGCCTGGAACAGTTCGCCCGGCAAGGCAGCGATGAAGTTGCGCATGAAAAGCGTCGCAAAGCCGGTCTGGAAGGCGATGTGGAAGACGATTAGCGCGTAGACGGTATCGTAAAGGCCGAGCCTCACCATCAGGTCGCGCACCGGGATCATCATGACTTGGGCCGGCAGGAAATTGCCGCCGACGAACAGCGCGAAAATGAGATTTGAACCGCGGAACGGATAGCGCGACAGCACGAAGCCGGTCAATGTCGACAGGATCAGCACGCCGATCACCGAGGGGATGGTGATCAGCAGGCTGTTGAGAAAGAAGCGCAGCATCGCTGTCTGCTCGAAGACCGCCGTGTAGTTCTCGACCAGGCTGAATTTCTGCGGCCAACCCCAGTAGTTGCCCGCCATCAGCTCCTCGTTGGAACGGATCGACGTCAGCATGACGGCAAAGAGCGGCAACAGCCACAGCGCGACAACCAGGGTCACGCCGCCGACATAGAGCGCGCGCTGGATTTTCGCGTCTTCGGGGATCGGGCGCGGGTACATCAGTCGTTGCTCCGTTCGGCCTTGATCAGGCCGCGCAGATACCAGGCGATGAAGCTGACCATGATGGCGAAAAGAACCGTGGCGATCGCCGCGCCATAGCCGAAGCGGTAGGAAAAGATCGATTCCTCGTACATCTGGTAGGCGAGCACCGTCGACGAGCCGTAAGGACCGCCGGTAGTCATGACCGCCACCATGTCGAAGGAGCGCAGCGCACCGAACACCGTCACGGCGATCGCGATGAAGCCGACCTGCGACAGCTGCGGCAGGACCACATGGCGCAGCATGCGCCAGCCACGCGCGCCGTCGACGCGTCCGGCGCCGATCAGGTCCTCGTTGAGGTTGTTCAGCCCGGCGAGGAACAGCACCATGCAGAAGGCGATCTGCGGCCACAGCGCTGCGGCTACGACCGCGAACGTGGCGAAATTCTCATCGGAAAGCAGCGCCGGCGCGGTGCCACCGAACAGCCCAAAGATCAATTGCAGCAATCCGTAGGTCGGATCATAGACCCAGCCGAAAATGACGCCCACGGTCACCGTCGCCAGCACCAACGGGACGAAGAACAGCGACTTCAGAATGCGCATGCCGCTGATCTGCTGGTTGACGATCAGCGCCAGCGCCAGGCCGACCGGCGGTGCCAGCATGAATATCAGCAGCCAGATGACGTTATTCTTGAGCGAGACGTAGAATTGCGGGTCATCAGCCAGCTCGACATAGTTGGCAAGGCCGACCCAGGTCTTTGCGCCAATGCCGTCCCAATCATGCGGCGAGATCCAGACCGTCTCGACGGAGGCAGCAAGAATGACCAGGCTGAAGAGGATGAGGCCCGGCAGCAGGAACAATGCCGGCGTCAACCAATGACGATTTTTACGCCAGAAGCGGGGCATGGGAGTTCACCCAAAAAGGAGACGGGACCGCCGGGGAGAGGCGACGGCCCGTCAGGTCCGGGAGCAAAATGGATGAGGCAACGCTCGAATCTCGAGGAACATCGTTACGTGAGGCAATACGGCTTCTCATCAGAATTGTCGCGCCACACCCGCATTGATTGAACGAGGCGAGGGGCAGGCTGGACTGCCATGTGGATCATCTACTAGGCCATAACACTTAGAAGCTTCTAAAGTTACTTAAGTTATTATTATATAAGCGAAAAATTGGTGTGGCTGGGGAACTTGGATTCAATCGGTTGTGGGATTGTCAACAATTGGGGTAGCCGATCGATCTAAAAGACGCTCCTCACGATCCAGAACAGCATCCATGCCTGGGTGACCCAAGAGATGATGCGGGAGAATATCTGGCCGCTGTATTCGCCGCCGACCGAATCCTTCTGTTCGTCCGAGGAGCGGGAAAGCAGATCCTTCTCGTCGAATATCATGCGCATGAGCAGAAAATTGTGCGCCCGAAGCTCGGCGGAATCGTTGCCCGTGCGAAGCCTCAGGAAGATGGTGAACAGCCCGAAGATCACGAACATCTCGAACGGTGTGGCGGCCACCCAATGAAATGCGATCAGAAACAGGGCGGAGTAGATCGCCTCGATGACGAACTTGCGGATGAGCATTGAGACGTACATGGGCGACTATTCGATCTGTTCCTTGAGCTTCGCAATGAAGCCCTCATACATGCGAAGATTCTCCTCTTGGCGTTCGACAAGGGCCGCACTGCTACCCTCCTCGATTCGCTTTCCAGAACCGATGGAAAAGCCGGATGCTTTCAACCAAGCGACATCTTCCTTGATGAACTCGATTGTCTTTTGGTGACGCTCGATGCGTTGTTCTGGTGTCATATGAAACTCCTCAGGCAGGCTTCGAACGGGTACCTGTCGATGTCGGGCTCGCCAATTTCCAGGGCGATGGCGCTGTTCATATCAGCGACTCGATAACAGGCTGCGACGGCGAGGGCAGCGAGGAAGATGAGCGATCCGATCCCCTTGACGATCTCCAGTTTGGACATCGCCTTCTTCTTCCTGATTTCATGCCCGAAGAGGGACGGCGTTGCAAGACTGTCCAGATCAGTACCCACCAACCGTTCCCAATCCGCTGCCGCTTTCTGCCTGCGCGCAGTCGCTTCCGGACCGGGTTCCGGGAGGCTAGCCAGCGAATCCTTCGTGAAGTGACCGGAGGAGCTTACGTAGGCTGCACGCGCAGCCTTCGAGAGCCGATCCGAGTGTTCAGGGTCGAAGGCATGACCATTGCATGCAAGGGCATCCCCAGCGCCGCAATCGATCCGCCCCGTGGACGGCGTCTCCTGCGGTCAAGCCCAAGGCGGTCGGCAGCGACAACCGCACGGAACTGACCAGCAACGCAATTCTGGCCTCGACGGCGGACAGCGGCGTCGATTGACACTACATCGATCCCGGCGAGCCGATCCAGAACGCCTTCATGTAAAGCTTCAGTGGCCGGCCGTGCGACGAGTTCCTGAACGAGACCCTGTTCACCTCGCTCGCCCAGGCGCGCGTCGCACTTGAAGAACGGCGCCGCGACTACAACATCGTCCGGCTCATTTTCGCATCGGCAGGATAATGTCAGTCGCGTTGCGAGAGTTAATTTCGCTAGACTTTTTAATCCAAATTTTGTAAATTATTTGAGTAAATCTTTCCGGAGGCGCAGTTGCAATCTGGACGCACGGTGGTGTATGGGATGCGCTAGTTATCTCAGCGATGCTGAGTAAAAAGGATGCCTACGGCGCAGTGATAATCACCAGACGGTGTGTTTAGTCTGGAGTGTTGTTCTTATTGCAATGAAGTCATGTCGTTCGTAGGGGTCGACGTGGGTCCGCTAGAGCATTCTACTGGGCGGGTTATTAGCGATCTATCCCGCAGTTATCTGAACAGCCGGTTCAGACGCTCGCTGGATACGTCGGTGGCTGTACTCTTGTTGGTTGCCCTGATCCCGGTGATAGGGCTCATAGCCGTCGGTATTTCAATAACATCTCCTGGACCAATTCTTTTCCGGCAACGGCGGAGCGGAATAGGCATGAAGCCATTCATGCTCCTCAAGTTCCGTACGATGTATTGGGCGGAGGCGCGGGCGGGAACGGTCGAGCAAGCGATCCGGGGGGATGCACGAGTCACCCCATTGGGCCGGCTCCTCCGGGCGACGAGCCTCGATGAGCTTCCACAGCTCTTCAACGTGGTGCATGGTGAGATGTCACTCATCGGCCCGCGGCCACATGCCGTTGAGCATGACCGATTCTACATGGCGCGCATTCCACATTATGTGCAGAGATTTGAAGTTCGCCCAGGCCTGACTGGGCTTGCGCAAATCAGCGGCGCGCGCGGGGGCACCCCGCGAATACAGGACATGCAGCGGCGTGTTGACATTGATTTGGAGTATATCGAGAACGCCAGTTTGCCAGTCGATTGCCTGATCTTCCTTCAGACCGTCCGTGAGGTGTTCGAATCAGATTCCGCCTGCTGAGCCGGTCCGCGGCCCGTCCCCATCGCGCTTTCCAGGTTGGGATGTGCGGGTTCGTTCCGTCTACCCAATCGTTGCAAGTCTTGATGCAAGCTGTGGAGAATCAGAGCTGGCTCCGCTTGTTTGGACGTTTGGACAGCGCCCCGCGGAATTTCTACTCGGCTTGCGACGTGGGCCGGCAAACGCGCGCCAATCTTGCCTCGATCACAGGAACTCTGACACCCCTCCAACGCGACGTGCTGCGGGAACTCCGGCAGGGCAAGGCTAACAAAGTGATCGCTCTCGCCCTTGACATGCATGAAAGCACTGTGAAGGTCCACGTGCGGATCGTGTCCCAGGGAGTGGTGTAGCTGACGGCTTGGTCGCCGCGCTCACCGGCATGAGGCCGGGCTGATCAGCGTGCCACGGCTGGCAGGCTGATGAGAGGATCATCGCTCATTTGGCTGATGGTTTCCAGCGTCATGTATCTGGCACGTTGCACGGCCCATTCGTCGTTCTGTTCGAGCAGGATCGCGCCAACCAGGCGGACGACGGCGTCATCATTTGGGAAGATGCCGACGACCTCGGTGCGCCGCTTGATCTCGCCGTTGAGGCGCTCGATCGGGTTGGTCGAGTGCAGCTTGGCGCGGTGCTCCTTGGGGAAAGTCATATAGGCAAGCACGTCGGGCTCGGCGTCGTCCATGATTGTCGCCAGCTTCGGCACCTTCGGCCGGATCTGGTCGGCGACGGCGCGCCATTGTACGGACGCGGCCTCGGGCGTTTCCTGGGCGAAGGCGGTGGCGATGAAGGCTGAGACGACGCGGCGCCCGCTCTTGCCGGCATGGGCCAGCACGTTGCGCATGAAGTGGACGCGGCACCGCTGCCATGTGGCGCTGAGCACCTTGGTGACGGCGGCCTTGAGGCCTTCATGGGCATCGGAGACGACGAGCTTGACGCCGCGCAGGCCGCGACGTGTCAGCTTGCGCAGGAACTCGGTCCAGATCGGCTCGGCCTCCGACGTGCCGACCTCCATGCCCAGCACCTCGCGGCGGCCGTCCGCGTTGACGCCGACGGCGATGATGACGGCGACCGAGACGATGCGGCCGCCGCGACGCACCTTCAGGTAGGTGGCGTCGATCCACAGATATGGCCAGTCGCCCTCGATGGGTCTTTCAAGGAACGCTTTGACCTTGCCGTCGATCTCTTCGCACAGCCGGCTGACCTGGCTTTTGGAGATGCCGCTCATGCCCATGGCCTTGACCAGGTCGTCGACCGAGCGGGTCGAGATACCCTGGACGTAGGCCTCCTGGATGACGGCGGTCAGCGCCTTCTCGGCCATGCGGCGTGGTTCGAGGAAACCGGGGAAATAGGAGCCCTTCCTGAGCTTC
>NZ_RQXT01000096.1 GCF_003863365.1 Mesorhizobium tamadayense
GATCTCGATGTCGGACTTCACTTCGGCCATGACGGCTTTCCTCTGGATTGGGCGGTGGAGGGGAGGGTTTCGATCACTCGTGCATGTTCGAAATGTCGCGCGGACGCAAGGGCATGTTCTAACCCTATCGCGGTCGCTGCGTCAATTTTCATGCAACATTGTTTCCTGCTAAGAAAGAGGTCGACGTTCCCAAGGTCTCTGGCGCCCTGTCGTCGTCGCGCCGTATAGAAGCCAGAGCGGGAGTTGTTCCGCCGTCTCAAAACAGCCGCGCAATACGCGAAAAGCGACAGAGGCGACGGCGCAAATCCGCCAGCGCCGGCCGTGGCCGCAGCGTTACTGGCTGAGCACGTTGCTGATCTCGACCATGTTGGAGCGCACGCGCAGAATATAGAAGCCCATGGTCGTCAGATGCGTCGGCAGGAGCCAGCCGTCCTCGCGGCCGTTGGCGATGATGAAGGGCTGGATGCGCAGCGCCGAGACGAATTGCGAGTCCATCGTGTCCCACAAATTCTGCAGGTGCTTTTCCTTGATCACATCGTCGAAATCGGCCTGTGCGCCCTTCATCAGTCCGTAATAGCCATAGAGTTGGCCATAGGCGAACCAGAAGCGGTCGTCGGCGCGGGTGTCGAACCAGCCATTGTTGTGGTTTTCGGCGCGCTCCTTGAGGATAGCCGAGGTCGAACCAATGTCGGATGAGATGCGGTCTATATATTGCTTCAGATTGTCGGCGCGGGCGTCGAATGTTGCCTGGCAGGCAGCGAGCCGGGCGTTGAAGGAACGCAGCTTGCGCACCGCGTCGCGATAGTAGCTCGGCGTCGGCGTTTTCGGACCGAACGGGTTCAAACCGAAATACCAGGTTTCCTCATCGAACTGCAGATTGCCGCGAGCATCCTGCAGATCGGCATCGATTTGCGAGGTGGTGCGGACGCGGCCGAGATTGTCTGCCAGTTCGGTCGCCGTACGCCGCACCGCCTGGTTGATGCCACGCTGGAACGAGGCCTTGTTGTCCATGAACGGCGTGTGGTCCCAGTCGATGCCGAACAGCCCAAGCTTGTAGAGGATCATCGACGAGACCCAGGCATTCTGGTTGACGTTGAAGTCGGTGAGGTCCGCCGCCACCTGGGCTATGCCTGAGTTTCCACAGGTCTTGGCGGTATCGGTGCCGGCGCCGGCGGAGACCTGCTCGCCGGCGGAGGTGCCGCGTTTCTCGAAGGTGTATTTGTCGACGTAGTTCGGGTCGAAATTGTTCCACCACTGGGTGGCGTAGAAGAAGTTGGCGTAGAGCCCGATCAGCACGAGGACAGCGAGGCCGAGCACCGCCTTCAGGATCCAGCCGCGCTGCGTGTACCAGCGCCCGGCCCACATGAACGGCCACAGGATGGCGCCAATGATGAAACCGATGCCGCGGCCGATCCATTGGAAAATCCGGGTGAAGAAATTCACGATCGGATCAAGCATGGCGTTCCACC
Source organism: Mesorhizobium tamadayense (assembly GCF_003863365.1). GTDB lineage: Bacteria > Pseudomonadota > Alphaproteobacteria > Rhizobiales > Rhizobiaceae > Mesorhizobium > Mesorhizobium tamadayense. Next base: position 1,470 of record NZ_RQXT01000096.1, read on the forward strand.
CCTCAGTCAGTCAGGCCGTAGAGGCGCGCGCGGAACGCCGCCTTGTCCTTCAAATATGTGGTTTTCAGAACGTCCACAACATGCGATCGCCAGGCGTCGCTGAAGCCGTCGAAGTCCTTGTAGAAGCCCGGTTTGTTGAAAACGTAGCGCGAGACGAAGTCCTGCGGCACGAAATCCGAGATCAGCTGGTTGGTGAGCCAGGCATCGGGATGATCGGGCCTGCCGCGCACGACCAGGAAGCGCTGCCGCGGCGCAACGTCCTCGATCTTGAGATGCCCGAACTGGGCGATCTCGCGCTTGGCGGCGTTGAGGAAGGGGAAATTGCCGTCGCTGGCGATCAGGTCGGCATGGCCGTGGATCCAGGTCTGCAGCCAGACCTTGTCGACGTCCGTCAGGTTGCGGTTGGGCTCGGCGTCGCGGAGCAACGCCCGCACCACCATCTCGGCGCGATGCTCGAGATAGCCCGAAGCTTCGATCCAGGAAGCGCGGGGCAGTTCGAGGCGACCCGTGCCGGCTAGGAAGCGGAACACCTTGTCGGTGTCGTTGATCGACAGATAGCTCACCTGCCAGGGGCGCGAGCGGCGGAAGCCGGGCGCGGCCGGGTCGCTGATCACCGTCGTCATGTCGGGATCGACGAACACGTAGAGCCCGCCGAAATGACTGGTCCAGTAGGCATTGTGGCGGAAGATCACCTGGTCGGGCACCAGCGCGTTCTCGCGGATGTCGCCGCAGACCTTGGCGAGATCGACCATGCGCTCAAGCATGGCGTTGTCGCGCCAGGCGTCGGGCTCCTGCTTCAGCCGGTCGACCAGCTTGCCGAGCTCGGCGGCCTTGCCCAGCACATCCTCGGCCGACAGAACCTTGAACTCGACCTGGTTGATCGACAGCAGGTCCTCGATGTCGCTGACCTTGGGAACGGAATCCTCGATCTCGCCGTAGATGACGTCCTTGATGGTCAGTGCGTCGATGGCGCGCTGGTTCTTGGACATGAACTCGAACATCAGCTGCGAGGTGTTGGAGAAGGCGGTGTGCACCACCGGCAGGTCGATCTGCGACGGCGTCAGGATGATGAAGCGGCGATTGACCTCGTTGGGATCGAGATAGTCGTAGTCGCCGCGCTCCTCGGCGACCTCGGGCGAGAAGCCGGTGCGGTCGATCTGGAAGCTCTTCAACTTGGTGGGCTCAAGGCCGAAGGCGACGAGCGCCTTGTTGTAGCGCTGAATGAGATGCGGCTCGTCGATCGCAAGCAGCCGCCCGTAGATCAGCTCGTTGTCGCGCAGAAGGTCGGGCTTCTTGGCGCGGGTCATTATGCCTTCTCTCCGTTTACGGGGAGAAGGTGCCCGAAGGGCGGATGAGGGGCGGCGCAGACGCTCATCATCTTTGCTCCGAGTTTGCGGCCGGCAGAAATTTCGCATCGATACCAATCATTTTGCGATCCAGCCTGCCATCCAAGGCTGCTATAATCGTTTCCAGAACGCTCGCGCGGCTGATCAACACACCCGCGTGCCAGACCCTCAATACCGACCAACCATTACCGTTCATCGTCTCATCCCTGTATCGGTCCTGGGATCGACCTGCGTGCTGGCTGCCGTCGACCTCCACGACCAGATTTGCTTCACGGCAAGCGAAATCCGCGAAATAGGGGCCAATCGGCAGTTGGCGAACAAACTTGCGGCCATTCAATCGCCGCCCTCGCAGTTCATGCCACAGCCTTTCCTCGGCATCGTTCTCAACCTTCCGCAGATCGCGGGCTCTCGCTACCTTCGGCTCATTTCTCCCACGCATGGTGCTGCCCCTCATCCGCCCTTCGGGCACCTTCTCCCCGTGAACGGGGAGAAGGAAGATCACCAAAGCCCCTTCGTCTTCAACTCCTCCATCTCGCGCGCCGCGCGCTCGCGCAGACGGGCGTCGCGCAGGAGCTTCTCCACCGCGGCGTCGTCGGACTTGTCGGAGTAGCGGAATTCGGAATCGGCGTAGCGGTTGATCTCCTGCATGACCATATCCATCGAGAACGGCCCGCGCAGTTCCTCGATCATCGCCTTCTTGTCGTCGTAGCTCTTGTGCATGAAGGCTTCCGGCTTCTCGAACCAGTCGTCCGGCAGCTCGAAGTCCATGGCGCGCAGTTTTATCGCGTCGGTGACGTTCTTGATGGCGCGGCCGGTGAAGTGCGGCTCGGCGTCCTTGATCATGTGCAGGTAGGTGCCGATATCGGCCATCGTCTTCGGCGCGCCGTTCTCCTTCATGTAGCGCTCGTAGACCTTCATCAATCCGTCTTCCTGCGGCTTCTCGTGCTCCTCATAGGCCTCGGCCACCGCGCGCTGGATCTCCTGAGCTGCATAGAGCTTGTGGTCGCCCAGCGGGATCTTGTGGTTCTTGCCGGCAAGCAACACGAAGATGTCGATGTAGTCGTCGCGGCTCTGCGGTCCGTCGACCAGCCAGCGGGCGCCGGCGCGCTGGCGCAGCGCATCGTCGACATTTTCGGGGTAGTTGGAAAACATGCCGAAGCAGCAGTTGCCGCGCACCACGGTGGATGCCCCGGCAAAGGCATCCATCAAGACGCCGGTGATTTCCTGCTGGCCGGCCGACGCGCGGTCGTCTGAACGGCGCGCTGCCACCTGGTCGATGTCGTCGATGGTGCCGAAGCCGATGACGCGCGGGTTGAGCACGTTGTTGATGAACTGGCGGCAGTTCTGGCCGGACTTGCCCTGGTAGGACGAGATCTGGTCGACGCCGAAATTCTCGTAGGCGAAGGGATAGCCGGCGACCTGGCAATAACCGTTGACGAGGCCGGCGATCATCTGGATCAGCGTCGTCTTGCCGGTGCCGGGCGCGCCGTCGCCGATGAAGGTGAACAGGAAGCCGCCGAGCTCGACGAAGGGGTTCAGCTCGCGCTCGAAATCATAGGCCATCAGCATCTTGGCGAGCTTGATCGACTGGTACTTGGCGATGTGGTTGCCGACGACCTCTTCCGGCTTCTTGAAGGTCATCACCAGCGGCTTGGAACGCTTGCCGGGCGCGACGTCGAAGCCGTCTAGGGTGAAGTCGTCGACGTCGATGCGAATATGCGCGTTCTCGAACGGGCCGATGCCATCGAAGCGGCCCTTTCGCGCGAGCAGACCATCGATGGCGACACGGGCGAAGGCGCGCGCCCGCGTCGCCAGGTCGGCATCGTCCTTCGAGCCGGCAATCGCCTTGTCGAGGCCGGCCACGATCGACTTCACCGCATCCTGCGGCGTGTCGAACAGGAAGTCGGGTTCGGGACTATCGTTCGGCGCCTCGCCGTCGCTGTCGATCAGCTGGAAGAGATAGGAGGCGAAGCTGAAGGCAGAAACATAGGCGGAAGCCGACAACAGTTTCTTGAACCTGGCAGCCTCGTCGCCTTCGAGCGGTGCGCGAGCGTTCTTGGCCTGCAGGCTTTCGAGGTCGGAACCTTCGGCGAAGACGTCCGATATGGCCAGCGCGATCGCCAGGCCGCGCCGGGCGCGGTAGAGAAGCGTGTGCTGGGCAATGGTCAGCAACTGGTCGTCGGGATGGACGGCTTGAACCGTCTTCGCGAGTTCCACCTCGCGTGTGCGGCGCACCGAGCCGACCGAGACGGTCGAGACGAAGCGGCGGTTGGTGCCGGCGAGCGCGGTGCCGGATTCGCGCGATGGATCTTCCAGCACGACGATGCGGGTGATGAAGCTCTGCGCGGTGGCGCGGTGCTTTTCGATTGCCGCTTCCGAGATCGTGGTCAGCCCGGTGTCCATGAAGGATGCTCCGCGGTTGAAGTCAGACGTCGCTGATGACCTGCCCCTTGGACAGGATGTGTACCTTGTAGCCGGAAAAGATCTTTTGCGCCTCGCCGGCGGCGTAGAGCGCCTGATAAGCCTCATGCGGGATCAACGCATGGTTCTCGTAGCTCGAGACGCCCTGGCGCGCCGCTTCGAGGTCGTCGGTGTTGATGAAGAATTCCTGCGTCGTCTTCTCGCTTGAGAAAAGGCCCTTGCGGCCGGGTTTCTCGGACTTGGAAAAGACCTCCTGGATGGTCCAGGTGAGCAGCCAGGCGTTTTCCGGCCGGCGCACCTTGGCAAGCACCTCGGTCACCGTCGAATTGTTCTCGGTGATGCCGGCCGAATAGAAAGGTCCGAGCACGACGCGCCTCAGCTGCTTCGGGTGCAGCGGCTCGAAATCCTTGTCGAGATTGACCGCAATCGTCGCCGGCGACAGCGTGTAGGCGGAATTCTTCTCGGTGAAATCGTCGAAGCGATGGGCGAGCTCGGGGTTGAGCAGGCCGTCGACCGGGAGCGGAATGTCGACCCGTTCATCGAGCTTGCCGTTGCTGTCGACGAGCTGGCGCACCATGCTCTCGGAAGAGTCCTCCACCGTCACCATGTAGACCAGCGGCAGGTTGGCGCTACCGTCAAAACAGGCCCAGTGGACAAGATAATAAGGCCGCATGGTCTTCGGATTGACCGAGACCTTTGCCGTTTGCGCCAGGGTGAAAGGACCGAAGGTCGTCTCGCTCTTGACGTCCTCCAGGTAGAGCCGCTCGGCCATCGATCTCTGCAGCGCCTCAGGGAATTCCTTATGGCGCAGGATGAAGTCGGCCATCTCCTCGCGCAATTCGCCGGCCTGCGGGATATTGGCCAGGCGCTGATCGGCCTGACGGCGGTCGTTCTCCAGCTCGAGCAGGTTCTGGAACACGGGATAGCCGCTGTCGGCGCGCGAGATGCGGAACGTATCCATGAAGCCGAGGCGGTTGCGCCAGCAGGCGAAGGACTTGTCCAACCGGGCAATGTATTCGGCGACGATCCGGGCGACGATGCCGTGCCGGTAGAGCGGCGAGCGGTCGTCGCGCATGAACACTTCCAGCCCGCTCAGCGCCGCGGTAATGGCGGAGAAATAGCGCGCCGCGGCTTCGTTTTCGGGGGTCATGGCACAGCCCTGGACAAGAATTCCGGCACGCCGCCTACTGCTGCACGTAGTTCGCCGAGTTGTGCTTCTTCATCACCTCGTCGAAACGGCGGGCGAAGGCGTCGTCGGCAAGCTTCTTGCGGCGCTGGATGTCGGCGCTGGCCACCATGTTCTTCTCGTGCATTTCCAAGAGATCGCCGATGTGCTTCTGCGAGGCGGCGCCGATGCCGGCCATCGTCTCTTCCGCCGTGTTGTCGACCTGGCTGCCAAGCGTGTTGATCTTGTGGGCGACGTCCTGCTGGGCGGCCGTCTTCAGCGAGTCTTCCAAAGCCTTATAAAGGACGATGCGCTGCTCGGTGTCGATGGTCAGCTTGTTGATCAGCGTCGACTGCGCGGCGATCTGGTTGTTGAGGGAATCCACGAACGTCTGGAACATCGAGGTGTAGCGTTCCAGCGTCTGGCTTTCGGCCAGCAGCTCCTGCTCCTTGGCCTGCTTCTCGTTGTATTCGGTCGCCAACTTCGAACGCTCGCCTTCGAGCTGGGTGCGCTCCTTTTGGCTGGTCGAGGCGGCGATCTTGTTCTCGATGTCGAGCAGCATCGGATTGAGCTCCTCGATGCGCTTCTGCACCGTCTCGAGGTTGGCCATGGTCGCCTTGCGGCGCTCGATCACCTGCGACAGGCTGGTTTCCGAGGTCTTGTAGCGCTGGTCGAGGATCTGCTTCTGGGCTTTCAGGATGCCGACGATGGTGTCGGATTTCGCCAGCAGCTCCTGCAGGTTGCCGGCGAGCGACATGTTGCGCACGCGGTCGGTGCGCATGCGCTGCTTGCGCTGCGCCGAGAAGACGCCGACGAAGTTTTCCCAGCCGGTGTAGTTCTTCATGCTCTCGAACTCGGCACCGAAGACATTGGTGGCGTCTTCCAGCCCGATGATCAGGTCGGCAATGTTGCCTTCCATCACCTTCTGCTGCTTGAGCACGTCCTCGATGCGGGCGTTCTCGATGTCGAAATTGGCGTCGCCGATCTTCTTGTCGGCCTGGGCAAGCGTGTCGAGCACGGTTCCCGACTGCTCGATCTTGGTGCGCATGTCCTCGACGACCTGCTTGGTCTTGGCAATTTCGGCATCGAAATTCTGCAATGTCGCCATAGGGGCCTCCCGCTTCGGCATCCGGTTTCGTGTCGCACGTGGCGGCGAATATATGTGGGGCCTCAGGGGATTGAAAGAAGGAAGACAAGGAGAAGCGCCAAAACAAAAGAATTGGCTAGGCCCTTGAAAGACAAGGCAAGCATGCTCAAAGCGCGAGTAATGCGCGTCGCCTTCAAACAGCTTTAGCCGATATGCCTTAAGCTATTGTTTTCGCGCTACGAGCTGCGTCGCCGCTCCCACTCAGTTGCGGGCAAAACCAATGAAGTCATCGGGCGCGGCCCTGCCCATTTCCTCTTCCCAGTGCCGGCGGCAGAGCGAGACATAGACGTCCTTGCCGATCGCCACCTGCTCGCCCTGCCTCGCCACCTTGCCGTCGGGACCAAGGCGCACGACCATCGTCGCCTTGCGGCCGCAGCGGCAGATGGTGCGCACCTCGCGCAGGTCGTCGGCGATAGCAAGCAGCGCGCGCGAGCCGGAAAACAGCTTGCCCTGGAAATCGGTACGCAGGCCGTAGCACATGACGGGGATATTCAGCCGGTCGGCGATGCGGGCAAGTTGCCAGACCTGCTCCTCCTCGAGGAACTGCGCCTCGTCGACGAAGACGCAATGCACGGTGGTGTGCTCGTGATGCTCGGCAACGCGGGCATAGAGATCGTCGCCGTCGCGGAACATCTCGGCCTCGGTCTCAAGGCCGATGCGCGACGAGATCAGTCCCTTGTCGCCCTTGTGATAATGGCCGGCGACGAACAGCATCGTGGTCATGCCGCGTTCGCGATAATTGTAGGACGCCTGCAAGAGCATCGTCGTCTTGCCGGCATTCATCGTTGCGTAGTTGAAGTAGAGCTTGGCCATATGGGTCTTTAAGCTCAATTGCAGCGGCGCGGGGAGGGGGCGCCGGCTCCTTCCCCTGAAAAAGCCGCTGTCGGAAAAGCGACAGCGTGTCGCTGATCGGCCAGCGCGCGCCGTTGTTCGTGATTGCCTTAGTGCTTGAAACCGCACCAGAATGGTGTTTGGCTGAAGAAACAAGGCGGTGACAAAAGCCGCAACTTCGCTCCGCCAAAGAATTGCAATGGGAGAATATCTATGTCGCGTATGAAATCCATCGTCGCTGGCCTCGGCCTGGCGGCGCTTCTGTCCACGACCGCCGCTTATGCCGGCGACCCGGCAAGCTGCAAGGCCGTGCGTCTTTCGGATGTCGGCTGGACCGATATCCAGGCAACCACGGGCCTGGCCTCGGTACTGCTCACCGCGCTCGGCTACGAGCCGCAGGTGATCCAGCTCTCGGTGCCGGTGACCTATGCGTCGCTGAAGAACAAGGACCTCGACGTCTTCCTCGGCAACTGGATGCCGTCGATGACCAACGACATCAAGGATTATACCGCCGACGGCTCGGTCGAGACGGTAAGCACCAACCTGACGGGCGCCGGCTATGGCATCGTCGTGCCGACCTATGTCGCGGATGCCGGCGTCAAGACGCTGACCGATCTCGGCAAGTTCAAGGACAAGTTCAACGGCAAGATCTACGGCATCGAGGCCGGCAATGACGGCAACCGCATCATTCTCGACATGATCAAGAACCCGAAGGACAATCTCGAGGGCTTCGAGCTGGTCGAGTCTTCGGAGGCCGGCATGCTGACGCAGGCCGAGCAGTCGATGAAGAACAATGAGTGGATCGCCTTCCTCGGCTGGACGCCGCATCCGGTGATGGGCGCCATGAAGATCACCTATCTCGAAGGCATGGGCGACAGCGGCTTCGGCGCGGCAACCGTCTACACCAATGTGCGCAAGGGCTACACCACCGAGTGCCCGAATGCCGGCAAGTTCATCGCCAACCTGAAGTTCAATCTCGACATGGAAGGCGAGATGATGGACGCGATCCTGAAGGGCGGCGACGCCCAGACGGTGGCGACCGACTGGCTGAAGAAGCATCCGGACGCGATCACGCCCTGGATTGCCGGCGTGACCACCTTCGACGGCGGCGATGCTGCCGCCGCCATCAAGACCGCGCTCGGGAGCTGAGCCGGCTTGAGTTCGGCATGACCGATCAGGAAGGGCAGCCGTAGAAAAGGCTGCCCTTTTTCATATGCTGTGAGAAGATGACCGGCCGGCAAGGACGGCATAGATCGAAGAGGGGACAGATGGATCCGATCTCGAAATTCCTGGTCAGCTACAGGATTCCCATAGGGCCGTGGGGCAAGGCCTTCTTCAGTTTCCTCACCGACAATTTCGATACCATCTTCCGGGCTTTCTCCAACGGCCTGAATTTCATCCTGGACGGACTGGTGGATCTGCTGCTCATGGTGCCGCCGGTGCTGCTGGCTCTGGTCGTCGCCGGCATCGCATGGCTGCTGCAGCGTTCGAAGCCGCTGGCCATCGGCGTGTTCCTCGGCCTTATCTTCATCATCAACCAGAACCTGTGGAAACAGACCGTGCAGACGCTGGTCCTGGTGGTTGCGGCCGCGGCGATGGCGATGGCCATCGGCGTGCCGCTCGGCATCTGGGCCGCGCACAAGCCAAAGGTCTATCGCGTGATGCTGCCGGTGCTAGACCTGATGCAGACGCTGCCGACCTTCGTCTACCTGATCCCGGTTCTGACGCTGTTCGGGCTCGGCAACGCGCCCGGCCTCATCGTCACCATCATCTTCGTCATCCCGACCGCGGTCCGGCTCACCCATCTCGGCGTGGTCTCGGTGCCCAAGGCGATCGTCGAGGCCGGCGAGGCGTTCGGCGCCACCAAGAGCCAGCTTTTGTGGAAGGTCGAGCTGCCCTCGGCGCTGCCCACGATCATGGCGGGCCTGACCCAGTCGATCATGCTGTCGCTGTCGATGGTGGTGTTCGCGGCCCTGATCGGCGCCGGTGGCCTCGGCACGGAAATCAACCGCGCACTGGGCTCGCGCCGCATCGACCTGGGACTTGAGGCCGGCCTTGCGATTGTCGTGCTCGCCATCGTGCTCGACCGGATGACGCGCATCGGCGTTGGAGGCAAGAAATGACCGTCGCCGTCGATTTCAAGAATGTCGATATCGTCTTCGGCGCCGATCAGGCGGGTTCGCTGGCGCTGATCGACAAGGGCGCCACCCGGGCCGAGATACTCGAAAAGACCGGCAATGTTCTGGGTTGCGCGGGAGCCAGCCTTACCGTGCATGAGGGCGAGATCTCGGTGCTGATGGGTCTGTCGGGCTCGGGCAAGTCGACGCTGCTCAGGGCCGTCAACCGGCTCAATATCGTGTCGCGCGGTCAGGTTCTGGTCAAGGACGGGGACCGCACGGTCGATGTCGTCACCTGCGACGAGGCGACGCTCAGGCGCCTGCGCCAGAAGCAGGTGGCGATGGTGTTCCAGCAATTCGGCCTTTTGCCGTGGCGCACTGTCGAGGAGAATGTCGGCTTCGGCCTCGAGCTTGCCGGCGTGCCGGAAGCCGAGCGCAAGGTGCGGGTGCAGAAGCAGCTGCAACTGGTCCATCTCGACCAGTGGTCGAAGAAATACGCGCATGAGCTTTCGGGCGGCATGCAGCAGCGCGTCGGCCTGGCGCGGGCGTTTGCCACCGAAGCGCCGATCCTGTTGATGGACGAGCCGTTCTCGGCGCTCGATCCGCTGATCCGCACCAAGCTGCAGGACGAATTGCTGCAGCTCCAGGCAGAGCTGAAGAAGACCATCATCTTCGTCAGCCACGATCTCGAGGAGGCGCTGAAGATCGGCAGCCGCATCACCATCATGGAAGGCGGGCGCATCGTCCAGACCGGCGCGCCGGAAGACATCGTGCTCAAGCCCGCCAACGACTATGTCCGCGACTTCATCGCCAATGTTAATCCGCTTTCGGTCCTGACGGCATGGAACGTGATGCGCGACCGCCGCGATCTCGAACAGGGCGAGAACGGCTGGGTGTGGCTCGACCGGCGCAAGACGACGCGCTTCAAGATCGACGAGCATGGCCTGGTGGCGGGGGCCGAACGCGACGGGAAGCCCGCGGTGTGGGTGTCCTGCGCCGATGTCGAGGGCCAGCCGGAGGAGAAGGCGCAGGTATTCTGGGCCAATCCGGGCACGCCGCTGAAGACGGTGATGCTCGCCATGCATCGCTCGCAGACGGCGCCTGTGGCGCTGTTCGACGAAGGCTCGCGCTTCGTCGGCGCGATCGGCATCCGGGACGTGCTGAGCGCGGTGCTCAGGCGATAGGAGTTCGGCCTCTAGACTAGACTAGTGCCCATCCATAGTGTGCTGCAGCAAGCAGAAGGAGGTTCGATGGTGAACTGACAAGATGCTGAGAAGCTGCGTGAAAGATGAGGGTAGGCCCCTCGGGATCGGCTTTCAGGAGCGGGTCTCAAACCAGCCCAAGCTGCTGTGGTAGAAGAGCCATGGTGGTTAGCGTTGGGACAAAAGCCGCGGACATGATCCGGGGCAGGTAGGCATCCGGAAGATGAGCGCAAGCAAACCCTTCGATGACGCGTCGTTAGAACTCTTTAACACCACTAGGGCGTGTGGATCTCTCGGGACAAGTCCGTCGGGAGCCTGATGACTGGGCGGACAGTGGACGGCGTATAGGGGGCATGAGCCGGATGCAGGCTTTTGCGCGGAACTGCAGGAACCAGCTTTCTGATGCCAAGGGAGAAGCACAAGCGGCACACCACCGTGAGGCGAGAGTACCGATGCAGGAGGTTGGGGCGGATCGACCCGTAATAGTGACGAAGGTCCTGTAATGGGGCTGGAGC
>NZ_RQXT01000097.1 GCF_003863365.1 Mesorhizobium tamadayense
GGGCCTGCCCAAGGCGCCGTCCTCGGAAAAGATCTTCCTCAACGAGCAGGGTCAGATCGAAGGGTTGTTCTAACATCCTTCGTGCTGAGAATGACCAAGGGCGCCGCGCTGCCGCGGCGCCCTTTTTGTTTGTCCGGATTTCTCAAGCCACCGTCAGGGAGCCGAATTTCTTTATGCCGGCGACCGACATGCTGACGAACTGGTCGAGGATGGTGAAGAAGATGTCCAGGCTGAAACCGAACAGGAAGGCGAAGGTGAACAGGCTGAAGCCTATCCCGGTGACTTCGCCGCCGAGCTTGGTACCCGGCGCCATGAACCAGGCGAGGATCATGCCGGCCAGCGCGCCAAGCGCGATGCGATGGATGAGCCGCGCCAGCGGCGGATTGGGCAACAGCGGGTTGAGGATCATGCGCATGTGGAACATGATCCCGCCGAGCGCGCCGTAGAGCGCGGGCAGGATCCACAGCGCATAGGGACTCAGAACCTCGCTAAGCGTCTTGGCCTGCAATGTCAGCGTCGAAATCGAGCTCGGCGTGATGGTGATGATGCCTGCGCATTGCAGGCTGCGCGTCGCCTCATCGAAATCGGCGCTCACGTCGTCAGCCTGGCCTGCTGTGCTGATGGCATTGACGACTTCCGTAGCTCCCTGATCTTTGTCACTGCCCTTTTCTTGGCTGCAGTCGAAATCCGACTGCTTGAGCGGCTCGGTGCTCTGAGCACCACCGTCTTGCTTGGCCAGCGCGATCTGCTGACCGCAGAACTGGTTTATGGCCATCTGCCTGGGATTTGAGAAATCCGGCGGTGCGCCCGGATTGGTCGGCGAGGCGGAAAGCTTGCAATAGGCCCATTGCATGCCCCAGATCGGGAATGGCGCTTCCTGCGTCATGAACCCTTGCGCCCTCACCAGCAGCGAGGAAAAACGCTGATCGAGCGAATGCAGGTTGTCGACGGAATTGTAATACGCGTCTTTCAGCAGCGTCAGGTCGGTCGTGGAGGCCTGCCGGGCGGTGGCCGAGCCTAGCTGTTTCTTTGTTGCCCAGACCTGCCTGATCGATTGTCCGAAGCGGACGCTGAAATCGTTGTTGTCGATCTCCTGCAGCTCGGTGCTGATCGAAACGCCCCGGTTGTAGACATAGGTCAGCTTGCCGATGATGATCATCATCGTCACGGAAAGGGCGACCAGAAAATAAGTCGCGATGGCGGTCCGCCGCGACATGTCGCCGGGCAACCAGCCCGCCCGCAAGGCGGCCAGAGTGGAGAACGGCACGGTGGCGGAGCAATCGTTGAGCACTGTCTGAAGATTGACCACGGCTGGCTGGCTGGCGGTGGCGTCGTCGAGCTTTTCGGCATCACCGATGGCCGCGAACAGGGCGCTGTCCTTGAACACGCCGTAGCGACCGTAGCTGGCGACCAGCTTCGCGTCCGCGAGCAGATCGGAAACGAGTGGATCCTTGGACGTCGTCATGGCGGACCTCTTGGACGACTACCCCAAATAACCCGGTACAAAACCGTATTGTGACGGGCATCCGCACGGATATCCGGGCGGCCCGGGCGGCTGCGCCCAGCACCAGAAGAACTGGGTGAAGCAGATGGTCCCGGGAGCGTGTGGAGGAACTTGCGCGAAGGCGGGCCACGGCAACAACGCGGCAGCAGCGGCCACGGCCAAAACAACCAAGCTTCGTGCAACGCGCGCTTTCAATTGAGCCCCCAGCCAACCGCGCTTTTCCAGATGCAATATGACTCTCTAGAAGTGCCGGGATGACTTCTGTGAAGTGGGTCACGCTTTCTTGGACTACTTTTCATGCCAGGAAAAAAGGCGCCGCATTGCTGCAGCGCCTTTTGATATTCCATGAGGGTCCGGTCTACGCCGCATTCCGCTTCAGCGCCCGCTGGTTCGACGCGTAGATGGTATCGCGTTCCGGCAGGGCGCCGGTCTTCAGGCAGTCGATCCATTCGGCGGTCTTCAGCACCGCAGCGAAGCGCGACTGCAGCACCACGCTCACGACGCGATGGATGTCCTCGGCGGACGCATAGCCCGCGCTGTTGGCGTAGGGCACCGCCCCGCTGGCATCGGAGAGGAATTCGACCGCAAAACCCATGTGCACAGCATGGATGATCGTCGACAGATCGCAATTGTGCGTCATGTAGCCGACGACCGCGATCGTATCGATGGCGTTGGCGCGCAGCCAGTCCTCGAGATCCGTGCCGGTGAAGGCGGAAGGCAGCGTCTTCTCGACGTAATGGTCGCGGGCACGCCGGGCGATTTCGGGATGCAACTCGCCGCCATGGCTGCCTGTGGCGAAGATCGGCGAGGTCTCGGGCGCCATCTGCCTGACGACCACGACCTTGATGCCGGCCGCGGCCGCGGCGTCCATGGCGCGCGCCACATTGGCGACGCTGTCGGCGAAGGGTGGATGCTGGATGGCGAGGTTGCCGCCGTTATAGTCGTTCTGGACATCGATGACGACGAGCGCGCGGCGCGGCTGGGTGACTGGTGCTGACATGGCGGTTTCCTTTCGACCGGGGTTGATGGGCGCAAAGCTAGGCCGAACATCCACACGCAGAAAGTGGCCCGATTGACATTGTTCGAAAGAATTGGGACACTCTTGCTTCAACCCCGATGGTGTCCGCCATGCGCAATCCGACTATCGCCGTCGTCGCCTTCGACGGCATCAGCCCCTTCCATCTTTCAGTGCCGTGCCTGGTGTTCGGCGCGGACCGCACGAAGCTCGGCCTGCCGCGCTTCGACTTCCGCGTCTGCGCGGCCGAACAAGGGCCTATTCATACCGACGCCGGTCTGAGCATTTCGGTCCCGCACGATCTTTCGGCGCTCGACGAGGCCGACATCGTCATCATCCCAAGCTGGAAGGATCTCGAGGCTCCTCTGGCCGCGCCGCTCAACGATGCGCTCCAACGGGCGCACGAGCGCGGCGCGCTGATCGTGGGCCTGTGCCTCGGCACCTTCGCCATCGCCGCGGCCGGACTGCTTGCGGGACGCAAGGCGACCACGCATTGGGCTTACACCGACCAGCTCCAGGCGCTTCACCCCGACATCGTCCTCGACCCGGATGTCCTCTATGTCGACGACGGCGACATCGTCACCTCGGCCGGCGTCGCCGCCGGGCTGGACTGCTGCCTGCACATCGTGCGGGCTCGCCACGGCGCCGAGGCAGCGCTTCGGCTCGCCCGCCACGTCGTGCTCTCGCCGCACCGGCAGGGCGGACAGGCCCAGTTCATCGAACGCCCGCTCGCTCCGACGCCGGCCGCCGACCGGTTCACGCAGGCTCTCGACAAGGTGCGGGCGACGCTTGGCGAGCCGCACAGCCTCGACAGCGTCGCCGAGGCGGCCGGCCTGACCCGCCGCACCTTCACCCGCCGCTTCCAGAAGTCGACCGGCACCAGCTTCGGCGACTGGCTGGCCGACCAGCGCGTGGCGTTGGCGCAGCGGCTGCTGGAGCAGACGGACAAGTCGATGGATATGGTGGCCTTCGAGGCCGGCTTCGGCAGCGCCACCTCGCTGCGCCAGCATTTCGCCGCGCGGCTCAAGACCTCGCCGATGCAATACCGGCGCGAATTCTCCAGGCGCGCGCCGCCGGACCGGGCGCGATACTCCACATTGCTCTAGAGAGGCGGCCCTCGACCCCTCAGCGCTTCCCGATCATCCGCGCCGGGTTGCCGACCACGGTCGCATTGGCGGGCACGTCGCGCGTCACCACTGCTCCGGCGCCGACGATGGCGCCTTCGCCGATGCTGACACCGGCGAGGATCACCGCGCCGCCGCCGATCCACGCGTTGTCGCCGATCGTCACCGGTTTGGCGATTTCCAGTCCGGCCAGCCGCTCGGTGGCCTCGCGGTGATGCTCGGCGCAATAGATCTGCACGTTGGGGCCAAGCAGTGTTGCCTTGCCGATGCGCACCGGCGCGGTATCGAGGATGGTGCAACCGGCGTTGAGGAAGGCGCCGTCGCCGAGGAACAGGTTGAAGCCGTAAGCGCAGTGGAACTGCGCCTCGATGCGCGCGCCCTCGCCCACGCCGCCGAGCAGCGCCCGCAAGGCCGGGCCGATGTCGCCGCGCTGCCGGGGCGGCAGGCTGTTGTGCTCGAACACGGCATCGCGCGCCATGACACGCAATGCCTCCAGTTCGTTGTCGAGGCAGGTGTACCATTCGCCGGCCGCCATCTTCGCACGCTCGCTTGTCGTCATGGCCGTGCCTCCGATACTGTCCGCCGCCAAAGCACAATCCCGCCCCGAGGGAAAAGCCGTGGCCAAAAGCCCGGCCTATGCTAGCCTGCCACTATGGGACCGTGCGAGGTCCCGATTTCGAGGGGGTCGATCATGCTTTACATTCTCGCACTGCTGATCGGTGTTATTGCGGGCCTGCGGGCCATGACAGCGCCCGCCGCCGTAGCCTGGGGCGTTTATCTCGGTTGGTTGCCGGTCACCGGCACCTGGGCAAGCTTCGTGGGCCACTGGGCCGCCGTCGGCATCTTCACTATCCTGGCGATCGTCGAGCTCGTTGCCGATCAACTGCCGTCGACGCCGAGCCGCAAGGTGCCGCAGCAGTTCGGCACGCGCATTATCGTCGGCGCCTTATGCGGCGCCGTGATCGGCACGACCGCCGGCGCCACCATCGGCGGCCTAATCGCCGGCGCGATCGGCGCGGTGATCGGCACACTGGGCGGTGCAGAAGCGCGTGCGAGACTGGCGGCCGCCTTCGGCAAGGATCCACCTGCCGCCTTCGTCGAGGACGCCGTGGCAATCATCGGCGGCCTTCTGATCGTGGCGGGTGTGGCATGACAGCGAAGAGCTTCGACGCCATCGTCATCGGCGCCGGCCAGGCCGGCCCGCCTCTCGCCGGCCGGTTGGATGCCGCCGGCATGAGCGTGGCGCTGATCGAGCGCAAGTTCGTCGGCGGCACCTGCGTCAACACCGGCTGCATGCCGACCAAGACCATGGTCGCGAGCGCCTATGCGGCGCATCTTGCCCGCCGCGCCGCCGATTATGGCGTCTCGCTTTCCGGTTCGGTCGGGGTCGACTATCAAAGGATCAAGGCGCGCAAGGACAAGGTGACAAACGACGCCCGCGGCAATTTGGAAAGCTGGATCGCCGGGATGAAGGGCTGCACCCTCTACCGCGGCCATGCCCGCTTCGAATCCGCCAACACCGTGCGCGTCGGCGACGATCTGCTGACCGCGCCGAAGATCTTCCTCAACACCGGCGGCCGCGCCTCCGTGCCGGACCTGCCCGGCGTCAACGACGTTCCCTACCTCACCAATTCATCGATGATGGATCTCGATGTGCTGCCCGGCCATCTCATCGTCGTTGGCGGCAGCTACATCTCGCTCGAATTCGCGCAGATGTTCCGCCGCTTCGGCTCCGAGGTCACGGTGATCGAGAAGGCCCCTCGGCTGACCGGCCGCGAGGATGAGGACGTCTCGGCCGCCATCCAGTCGATCCTCGAAAACGAAGACATCACCGTCCATGTCCGCGCCGACGACATCGCCTTTGCCAGGCAAGGCAACGAGATCGCCGTCACCTTCTCCGCCGGCAAGCCGCCGGCGGTCGGCTCGCATCTGCTGTTGGCGCTCGGGCGCACGCCCAACACCGACGATCTCGGCCTCGACAAGGCCGGCGTCGAGGTCGACCAGCGTGGCTTCGTCGTCGTCGACGATCAATTGCGCACGAATGTGCCCGGCATCTGGGCGATGGGCGACTGCAACGCCAAGGGCGCCTTCACCCACACCTCCTACAACGACTACGAGATCGTCGCCGCCAACCTCTTCGACAACGATCCGCGCAGGGTGAGCGACCGCATCGAGGCCTATGCGCTCTACATCGATCCGCCGCTCGGCCGCTGTGGCATGACCGAGGCGGCCGTGCGCAAATCCGGTCGCCGCGCGCTTGTCGGCCAGCGGCCGATGACCCGCGTCGGCCGTGCCATCGAGAAGGGCGAGACGCAAGGCTTCATGAAGATCCTGGCCGATGCCGACACCGGCGAAATCCTCGGCTGCTCGGTGCTCGGGCCTGGCGGCGACGAGGCGATCCACTGTGTGCTTGACCTGATGTATGCCAAGGCGCCGATCAAGACGCTGGCGCGCGCCATGCACATCCACCCCAACGTCTCCGAGCTTCTGCCGACCATCGCCCAGGAGCTGAAACCGCTGACCTAGGAGCTTCTGCGCCGACAGCCCGGCCCGGCTGGACCACTCGACAGCCCTGCCGCAAACATGCATGGCTGGCCTCTCCGTTGGAGGCCCCCTCTATGCAAAAGACGATCGAACGCATCGCCGGCGACAGCGAAGGCGTCACTTACGAATTCCCGATCTTCCGCTTCGAGGGCACGGACAAGGCGGCTCCGACCGCCTGCCTGCAAGCAGCTCTTCATGCCGGCGAATTGCCGGGCGTCGTCGCTATCGACGCGCTGATGCCGATGCTTACCAAGGCGGAAGCGGAAGGCCGCGTCAGGGGCGCTATCACCGTCGTGCCCTGGGCCAATCCGATCGGCCGCGCCCAGTATCATTTCGGCGAGCATCAGGGCCGCTTCAATCTCGGCACCCGCACCAATTTCAACCGCGCCTTTCCGCTGCTTGCTGCGCCAGACGCCAAGCTTTTGCCGGACGTCAGCCTCGGCGGCGCCGACCGCCGGCTGAAGAACCGGCTGGTCCAGCTTTCGCTCGGCAACGACATCGTCCTCGACCTCCACTGCGACGACGAGGGTCTTGCCTATCTCTACATCCACACCAGCCTGTGGCCGCATATGGCCGACTGCGCGGCCGCCATGGGCGTCGATGCGGTCCTGCTCTGGAGCGAGGACAATAGCGGCACCTTCGAGGGCGCCTCGATCATGCCCTACCAAAATGTGCCTGCGAGCGTCGCGCGCTTCGACCGGCGCGTCGCCACCACGGTCGAATATCGCGGCATGCTGGACGTCGACGGCGCTTTGGCCGCGTCGGATGCCGCGGGCCTCTACCGCTTGCTGGTGACGCGCGGCGTCATCCAGGATCCTTCCGTTCCGAAGGCAGGCAACTTCACCGGCGCCGTCGTGCCGCTGGAAAACATCGAGATGATGCCCTCGCCCAGAGCCGGCGCGATCCTTTACGACGTCAAGCCCGGCGATCGCGTCGCCAAGGGCGACAGGCTGGCGACGATCGTCCATGCGCCCGGCGAACTCGACGGCCGCACCGAGGTGTTCGCGCCGCAGTCGGGGTTCATCCTGACCCGCCGTGCGCGCCGCATCGTCCGCGCCGGCGAGGATCTTTTGAAGCTAGCCGGCGACAAGAAGAGCGACGACGCGCGCTCCGGCACGCTGGAGGACTGAGGGAAGGGTTTAGCCATCCGCGCTGAAATCCAGTTGCGCGACTGCCCATTCGCCGCTATGGGAGTCGCCATGAACATGCGTTCGAACAAGACCGTTTGGTGGTGGGCTCGCTGACAGCGGCCGGTTCGAACGCGCGTGCGTGAAAATGAGGGTGGCCGCAACGGAAATGTCCGGGCGGCCATTTGTTTTTCCAAGCCATTCCCGGGTCCGTTGCCCAAACGCTGATGGAGACGGCAATGACGACTAAAGTTCTGGACAACGGGGCCGAGCGCTTCGTCACCGAGGGCGGGGTGACGATCACCCGAGAACGCCATGACCAGCCCTATGAAGGCGCGATCGATGCCTATGTCGACGGGCTGAATTCGCGCCGCGGCGCGGTGTTTTCTTCGAACTATGAATATCCGGGACGCTACACGCGCTGGGACACGGCCATCATCGACCCGCCGCTGGTGATCTCGGCGCGTGGCCGCGCCATGCGCATCGAGGCGCTGAATGCCCGTGGCGAAGCGCTGCTCCCGGTGATCGGCAAGACGTTCGGCGCGCTGAGCGAGGTGACGGTTGCCGAAACCTCGAAAAAGCTGATCCGCCTCGATATCGCCAAGCCCGGCCGCGTCTTCACCGAGGAGGAGCGCAGCCGCGTTCCGTCCGTCTTCACGGTGCTGCGCGCCATCACCGCGTTGTTCAAGACGGAAGAAGACGCCAATCTCGGCCTTTACGGCGCCTTCGGCTACGACCTCGCCTTCCAGTTCGACCCCGTCGACTACAAGCTCGAGCGCAAAGAGAGCCAGCGCGACCTCGTGCTGTTCCTGCCTGACGAGATCCTGGTCGTCGACCACTATTCGACCAAGGCCTGGACCGACCGCTACGATTATTCCGGCGATGGCTTTTCCACCGAAGGTCTGCCGCGCGACGCCGCCGCCGAGCCGTTCAGGACCGCCGACCGCATCCCGCCGCGCGGCGACCACGAGCCCGGCGAATATGCGAACCTGGTGCGGCGCGCCATGGAGAGCTTCAAGCGCGGCGACCTGTTCGAGGTCGTGCCCGGCCAGATGTTCTACGAGCGCTGCGAGACCCAGCCCTCCGACATCTCCCGCAAGCTGAAATCGATCAACCCGTCCCCCTATTCCTTCTTCATCAATCTCGGCGAAAACGAATATCTGATCGGCGCCTCGCCGGAGATGTTCGTGCGCGTCAACGGCCGGCGCGTCGAGACCTGCCCGATCTCCGGCACGATCAAGCGCGGCGACGACGCCATTTCCGACTCCGAGCAGATCCTCAAGCTGCTCAACTCGAAGAAAGACGAGTCCGAGCTCACCATGTGCTCCGACGTCGACCGCAACGACAAGTCGCGCGTCTGCGAGCCGGGCTCGGTGCGCGTCATCGGCCGCCGCCAGATCGAGATGTATTCGCGCCTGATCCACACCGTCGACCACATCGAGGGGCGGCTGCGCGAAGGCATGGACGCCTTCGACGCGTTCCTGTCGCACGCCTGGGCGGTGACCGTCACCGGCGCGCCGAAGCTCTGGGCCATGCGCTTCATCGAGCAGAACGAGAAGAGCCCGCGCGCCTGGTATGGCGGCGCGATCGGCATGGTCAACTTCAACGGCGACATGAACACCGGGCTGACGCTGCGCACCATCCGTATCAAGGACGGCATCGCCGAAGTGCGCGCCGGCGCCACGCTGCTCTTCGACAGCATTCCCGAGGAAGAAGAAGCCGAAACCGAACTGAAGGCATCTGCCATGCTCTCCGCCATCCGCGACGCCAAGACCGGCAACGCCGCAGGCGCCGAGCGCGCCACCGCGCGCGTCGGCGACGGCGTCAACATCCTGCTGGTCGACCATGAGGATTCCTTCGTCCACACGCTGGCCAACTACTTCCGCCAGACCGGGGCCAATGTTTCCACCGTGCGCAGCCCTGTGCCGGAAGAGGTGTTCGAACGGCTGAAGCCCGATCTCGTCGTGCTCTCGCCCGGCCCGGGCACGCCGAAGGATTTCGACTGCGCCGCCACCATCCGACGAGCGCGCGAGCGCGACTTGCCGATCTTCGGCGTCTGCCTCGGTCTGCAGGCGCTGGCCGAAGCCTATGGCGGCGAGTTACGGCAACTGCACATCCCGATGCACGGCAAGCCATCGCGCATCCGCGTCTCGAAGCCCGGCATCATCTTCTCGGGACTTCCCAAGGAAGTGACCGTTGGCCGCTATCACTCGATCTTCGCCGACCCGGTGCGCCTGCCCGACGGTTTCGTGGTGACGGCCGAGACCGAGGACGGCGTCATCATGGCTTTTGAGCATCGCAAAGAGCCGATCGCCGCCGTGCAGTTCCACCCGGAATCGATCATGACGCTCGGCCACAATGCCGGCATGCGCATCATCGAAAACATCGTTGCGCGTCTGCCGCGCAAGGCCAAGGAGAAGGCCGCCTAAGGCGGCGCGCTGGGATGAATGCGGCGACCACGATGAGCACGGCGCAAGCAAAGGCGGCGGCCAGGCAAAAGGTCGCCACCCTTGCCTTCTGGTCGATCGTCGTCGCCGGCGTCGTGCTCGCCCTCAAGGTCGCCGCCTGGTACATCACCGGCTCCGTCGCGCTCTTTTCGGACGCGGCGGAATCGATCGTCAACGTCATCGCTTCGGCCGCCGCCTTCTGGGCGATCCAGGTCAGCTACAAGCCCGCCGACCAGGATCATCCCTTCGGCCATCACAAGGCCGAGTATTTCTCGGCCGTTCTGGAAGGCGTGCTGATCGTTGTCGCAGCACTCCTGATCCTCAACGAGGTCTGGCAGTCCTGGCAGCATCCCGCGCCGCTCGAGCAGCCCTGGAAGGGCCTTGGCGTCAACGGCGTCGCTACGGTCATCAACGCGATCTGGGCCTGGACGCTGATCCGCGCCGGCCAGAACGCGAGGTCACCTGCCTTAATCGCCGACGGCAGGCACATCATGACCGACGTGGTGACGTCCGTCGGCGTGTTCGGCGGCCTTGTCGGCGCGGTGCTTACCGGCTGGCAGATCCTCGACCCGGCGCTCGCCGTCATCGTCGCGCTCAACATCCTGTGGCAGGGCTGGCATGTCATCGGCTCGTCGATGAGCGGGCTGATGGACCGCGCCGTCGACACCCAGGAGCACATGCAGATCCGCGACATCATTTCGGCCAATTCGAAGGGCGCGCTGGAGGTGCATGACCTGAAGACGCGCATCGCCGGCCGCGCCACCTTCATCGAGTTCCACCTGGTCGTCGATTCCGACATGACGGTCGGCGCCAGCCATGTCATCTGCGACCGCATCGAGGACGCGCTGAAGGCCGAGATCCCCTCGGTGCGCGTCACCATCCATGTCGAGCCGGACGACGAGGCCAAGCTGCCGAAAGGCACGACGGCGGTGCCCTTCGCCTGAGGCGTTTTATCCCTGGATCAGTTGAAGACGTCGTCGAGAGCGGGCCGCATCTGTTCCGCAGGCCTTTCCAGCGCCGCCTCGACAAAACCGTCGTCAAGCGTCCCGACCACTTGGTCGAGCCAGTCCCAGTTCTGTGAAAGACGCTCGTCAAGCATTGGCGGATCTCACGGCGTGCAGGCCGACTGCGGCATCGGATTGAGCCTATAGACCTTGTCGTCCGACTTCGTCTTGCCATCCGCTGTCTTCGAGCACAGGTCAATGATAGCGAGCGCGCTGTTGGGGTTGGCCAGCATCATCGTGCCGCCGGCGCCGCGCTTCAGGAAAATCTCCTTCTGCGAGATGTCGCAGGCAAAGTCGCTCATCTTCGAGCTCGCAGAGCAGCGCCATTGATCGGCCTCGCCCTGGCAGGAATAGGTCTGCGTGACCTTGGCCCCCTTCTGCCTGGTCGTCACCGAGACGGCGATGTCGGCGCCGGCGGGCCAGTTGGCGGCGTCGCCGCTAGCAGCGAAGGAGGCGAGCTCGATCGGGCCGCGGAAAACGCGGATCGACTGCGTCAGCTGGCCAGGATGCGTTTTTAGATGCGCGTCATCGTAGTCGCGGCCGTAGCAGAAGGGCTGGTCGGGCTTCAGCCGCTCGCGCAGCGGGACCCCTAGCGCCGGATCGATCGGATCGATGCGCGCGAACTCCGCCTTGCAGGTGTCCGCCGGCACCGGATCGAGACGGAAATTGTCGTCTTCGTTGCCCAGCGCCTGCTTGTTGTACTCCGCCGCGCCGAGATCCTCCTCCGCGCCTGCATCGAGATACACGTCAGGCTGCACGTTGGAGAGGATCAGCCGGCCCTTGTCGTCGACCTTCAGCGAGGCGAGCGTCCGGTCGCATTCCATGCCGCAGCGCATGCCGCTCGCCTTGTCGCTCGCATCCTCCTTGTTGCACCAGCCAGCCGCCCACTCCGGTTTCGTGGCGCCGCGCGCCGTGGTGGTGAGAAAGCCGTTATAGGCAGCATCGGACATCGCGCTCGGCTCCTCGTTCGGCCGGCTCACCGGGTCGTGGCCATAGTAGAAGAAGATGCGCGCCACCTTCTGGTGCGGATGCGCCTTGAGATGGGCGGCGTCATAGACGCGGCCGAAGCAGGCGTCGGCGCCATTAGGGCTGAGTTCGGTGAGTTTGGGAGCGTCCTCTGCAAGTGCGGCGCCTGAAATGAACAATGCCGCGCCGAGCGCCGCGCCTCCAACCGTCCTTGACGTCATGCCACCCTCCTCGCCCCGACAGGACTGTGATTTATGC
>NZ_RQXT01000098.1 GCF_003863365.1 Mesorhizobium tamadayense
CCTGGGCCTGGAGGATCGGCCTTTGTCGCTATTTTTGCCGTTGGCCTCTTTCGAGGCCGCGCTTCGTCTCGGCGGGAGGCTTTGATCATGACGGCCGCCGACAGGTCCAAAGGCGCCGGGCAGGACGACGATTTCCCGGACGTCATCGAGATCGTCCGTGCCCTGGGAGTCCCTGGGGTGGGCGAGGACACGGACCCCCCTCCCCTCCTTCCGGCGGCCGCAGCTCAGGCGGATCATGGTCCGCGCCTGCCGGCGCATCTCGAGAAGCTCGCCGATCGAGCGCGGGACTATGTCGAAGCGGCAAGCTCCGCCAACACCCGCCGCGCCTATGCCGCCGACTGGAAGCATTTTTGCGCCTGGGCGCGGCGGCAGGGTGTCGACGCGTTCTCGCCCGATCCGCGAGTGGTCGGCCTCTATATCACCGCTTGCGCGTCCGGGTCTGTCTCCGGAGACAAGCAGCCCAACTCGGTATCGACCATCGAGCGGCGACTGTCGTCGCTGACCTGGAATTTCACCCAGCGCGGGCAGCCGCTCGACCGCAAGGACCGTCACATCGTGACTATCATGGCCGGCATACGCAATACGCCGCGCCGCCCCGGCAAAAGGAGGCGGTGTTGCCCGAGGATCTGATTGCCATGCTGGAAACACTCGACCGCGGCACCCTGCGCGGGCTGCGCGACCGCGCCATGCTGCTACTCGGCTTTGCCTGCGGGGTGTGCCGCTCCGAAATCGTCGGTCTCGACGCCGCCAGGGACCAGACGGAGGACGGCCGCGGCTGGGTCGAGGTTCTCAACAAAGGCATATTGGTGACGCTGCGCGGCAAGACCGGCTGGCGGGAGGCCGAGATCGGCCGCGGCTCGTCCGACGCCACCTGCCCCGTCGTCGCCCTGCAGACCTGGCTGAAGCTCGCTCGCATCGGGCACGGACCGCTGTCCAGCCGCGTCACCGGCCAAGGCAAGGCTGTTGGCTCGGAGCGGCTGAACGACCAGGAGGTGGCCCGGTTGGTCAAGCGCACGGCCTTGGCCGCCGGCGTGCGCGGCGATCTTCCGGAGGGCGAGCGGGAGATGAAATTTTCCGGGCACTCGCTGCGCGCGGGCCTCGCCTCCTCGGCCGAAGTCGACGAACGCTACGTGCAAAAGCAGCTCGGGCATGCCTCGGCCGAGATGACCCGAAAGTATCAGCGGCGCCGCGACCGATTCCGCGTCAATCTCACCAAGGCGAGTGGCCTGTAGGAGGTCGGGAAAGCCCCCTCCCCTTCCCGTTTGAATCGAACAAGGAGTGCTTTTCCGTCAAGGGCCCGACGTGATCGGTCTCAACGACGGGGAAATGGGTCCCGCATCGGCCGATATCGCGGGCTGCGCGAGGAGAAACGGCTTGCCCAGCGAGCTTGACGCTGCAAGCCTCGAGGAGTGTATTGGCGCGAACGCAATACCCATCGCGCTCCTGACCCTAACCCGAATTGGCCAACAAATTGTAAACGAAGGAGCGCGCATCGATGGAAACCAGGATCATCGACAGCCGTAACGATTTTGCGCAATGGGCGATCGATAGGTCCAATGCGATCCTCACGGATCAGGGTTCGGAACTCGCCACCGCGGCCCGCAAGGGAAACGAAGCCCAGATCGCTGAGACAGCACAGGCGCTCGGCCAAGCGATCGTCGATGCGCTGATCGAGGCGTTCGATGGTCTCGCAGGCGACGAATGAGCCACCGCTGCTGACACGACTGGCTGCGCCAACGGAAACGAAGGCCGGTACGCGCCCTCCCAAATCCATCCAGCCATCATGATTTCAGACTGCGCCGAATCCGCCTCGGCGGCATCGCGAGAGCCTCGCTCGTCCTGCGGATTCTCAAAGGCAACAAGGCCGTCGACGTCGACCGGCTATCCGACAAGCATGTCGCTCGCCCGGTCAGGCAGCCGCGCTTTGCCCTCCTAACCAAGGCGTCCTTTGAACAAGCCCCATCCCCCGCGTGAGGACGGTCGACTTTGCCGGCTTGCCGGCTGGTGACGACAACGTATATACTTCATGAGTATCTAGCCCGCAGGAGGCCGAGCATGCCGAAAGAGGCGGTTTTCACGATGAAGCTCGAACCGGAGCTGCGCGACGCCTTCATGGCCGAAACCGAAGCCGACCATCGGCCGGCCTCACAGGTGGTTCGCGAGCTGATGCGTGATTACATTGAGCGCCGGCGCGAAGAGCGGGAGTATGACGAGTTCCTCCGCCGCAAGGTCGAGGTCGCGCGGTCCTCTATGCGGGCCGGCCGAGGCCGGACGAATGATGAGATCGAGGCTGACTTCGCCGCCCGGCGTGCCAAGACGGTAAGCCAGGCGTGAGGGTCGTATGGACGCCAGAGGCCGAACAGGACCGCGCCGACATCTGGGACTACATTGCGGCCGACAGCCCGTCAGCGGCCGCTCGGATGGACCAGCTTTTCAGCGACGCAGTGGCGAGGCTAGCGGATTTCCCCAAGCTCGGCCGCATCGGAAAAATCACCGGCACGCGCGAGCTGATTCCACATGAGAGCTACCATCTGGTTTACCAAGTCGAAGGTGAAAACTTGTGGGTGCTGGCTCTGGTGCATACAGCTCGCCGGTGGCCGCCGACAAGAGAGTAAGGCGGGGCTGATGTCAAAGGCAGGATTTTCGCGCCACACTCCCGTAAACGCACCCCGCAAGGACCGAAATTTGGGCTGGAATTTCAGCTCACGCTTCAACTGAGATCGGAAACTAAAGGCTACAGCGTTTATCACAATCACTCTTGTCGACAGTGATTGGTCTCGCCGCCCAGATCCGCGAAAATTCTGACCTTGGATCGTTGGGCGGCCCTGGAAACGCAGGGCTTTGTGGCTTTTTCTTTGACCTGGTTTAATGGAATCGCTCGCCCTGCTTGAGTGGACCACCTGGATGTGAGGAGCGCCGGAATGACAATAGAGCCGATCCGCTTGCCCGATGTCCGCCACCGCCGAGGCCGAGCTCCCATCTCTGGAGGGGTAGTCGGCCGATGCCGAGCTCGCCCCTGCCCTCAACAAGGACTTTCCAGGTTTTGCCTTCACCGTCGTGACCATCGATGATCCTTATTGGTGGAACCCTCACGCCGTTATCGCTGCTGATGGCACGCGCTGCGGCGATGATCGCGCCTGGGTCGAGAGGCAGTTGGCCGAACTCAACCGCGATCTCACCGCCTTCTGGAACCGGCATCGCGAGGAAGGGAAGAACTTCGCCGAATGGCCCGGCGCCAGCGCCTTCGCCTTTGCACCGACCGGACCGGGCGTCGCCGACTTCGTGCAACTCTCGCTCGGCCGCGAGTTCGAGGTCCTGGCCGGCCCCGCAGTTTGATCCCAACTACCGCCCCAGCAGCATCGACCATCTCTTAGAGCCGACCTGGGTGCTGCGCGAGCCTGCCATTGACGCGCCAACGCCACTACTTTCCGGACCCGTCTACCGCCTGCGCGGCATCGTCCATATGCGGAGTTTTTTGGCGCGCAGTGGGCGCCTTGGACGCGAGCAACGTGAGGCGAGGCGGCCCGAGCTCGAAAACCGCATCATCCGTGAGGTCGGCCCCGACGGCACGCGCGACAGAGCGTTTTAGACGCCAATCCGGACTGGTTCATTTTCGTGCCGCGCGATGTCCGCTTTTTTGCCGACTGGGAGCGATCGAGCGCGGCCACCGACCGCATCTTTGCCCACTGGGCCTTCGACATCCACGAGGCCTGCCCTTCGCCCGGTTCTTTCTGATGACGCACGGACACTGGGTTGATCCGAATGTCGGCCACGCAATCGCCGAACGCCTCCGCGCGAGACGGGTGCGGCTGCCCGACCAAGATGCTGCCATTCTGCTAGCCTGGGCCGACAAGCCGTATTTGTTCTGAGTGGCTGCCATGAATTCATGTGCCAAAGCTCGCATCCCAAGCAAAGCTGACGGCGCGCCAAGCTCACCGACGCGCTCGATTAGGTCTGCCGTTCGATCGCCGCGCGTTTCTGGCTAGACGCCATCTGGGAAAGGAAGATACTGGCGAGACCTCGTTAAACGCGCTTGGGTCGGACGTCGGCTATCTCGAAGCGTAGTTGCCAGGCCGTCATAGGTCGGCTGCTGCCCTTCGGCGCCGGAGGGCGCTGCTGATCAAGTTCGTCGCGCATCGTCCGTTGGATCCCGCCAAGCGCGATCGTTTGTCCACGCACGACATGCTGGAAGACGTGGCAGCGACCCTGAAGGCGCAAGGCCTGTTGTGTCTCGACAGCCCGCACGCGCCCGCAGGGTCCCCTGGCGGCTGTCGAGATAGTGACGGTTGGCTTGGCGGGAGTTCACGCTCTGGGGCGGGGCACGACCGTCCGCCGTCGGCCATGCGTGACGGACCGCAATGGGATATCGAATAGACCGCCGTCTAAATGGCAAAAAAAGCTAGTGAAAACAGTCTTTGGGCCGTTCAGATGCCGGAAATTGTCTCTTTCACGAAGCCGGATTCTTCGAGAACGCGGACAGCGCCGGTCCGACGGGAAGTTGCAGAAGGCGCATTTGGTCAAACCGGGGACGCTTAGGTAGCCCTTTTGATTCCAATATCGCTGCCTAGAGTAGACCAGATCTGTGCGAGCCGGTTATCACTCTCAAATGTCTGAGGCCGGAATCGCCGACAATCCTTCGATCTTCCTTGCGCTCAGAACCAAACTGGAACAGTCCCCGCTTGAATGGAAACCGCCGGATCGTATTCCCAGCCTGCCCGGGACACACGGGTGCCGAGTTTCAAAATCACACAACCAGTTCCGCACAGCTTTCTGGCACAGTTATTAGCGTTAACCTTTTGTTAACTTAAAATTTCTTGTCGGCACGAACGAATCGGACATAATGACGGCATTCGAAAGAAATTCGCCGAAATGCCGTCACTTGAGGTTCCGGAAAACATGAACGTTTTAGCGCCCGTGTCGAAACCTTTGTTCGACGACACCATTCTGGCACAAGGCCGCGAGATTTCCAGGAAACTGAACCAGCTTCGTTTCGAGACATTCCCGCCGAACGCAAGGAAGACCTTACGGCAATTCTCACTCGGGGAAGCGGCGTATTTCCTCGGGGTTTCGACTAGCAATCTCAAGAAGCTGCACCTGGAAGGCAAAGGTGTCGAGCCCACCATACACGCCGGGGGTCGGCGGACATATTCGGCCGAGCAGATCATGGAGCTGCGTCATTGGCTCGATCGTCACGGCCGAGCCGATGTGAAGAAATACGTTCCTCACCGCCGCAGGGGAGAGAAGCTGCAGGTCGTTGCTGTTGTTAATTTCAAGGGGGGCAGCGGAAAGACAACGACGGCCGCACACCTTGCGCAACATCTGGCGCTAACGGGGCACCGTGTATTGGCCATCGACCTTGACCCCCAGGCTTCGCTGTCGGCCCTCCACGGCATCCAACCCGAACTCGACAAGAATCCGTCGATCTATGAAGCGATCCGCTACGACGACGAGCGGAAGCTCATCACCGACGTAATTTTGCCGACAAACTTTCCAGGCCTTGAACTTGTCCCTGCATCGCTCGAATTGCAGGAATATGAGTACGACACTCCACTGGCGATGCAGGATAAGAATTCCGTCGCTGGCAAGACGTTTTGGAATCGCATCGAAAAGGTATTGCAGGAGGTCGATGACCGTTATGACGTGGTCGTAATCGATTGTCCGCCCCAGCTCGGCTATTTGACACTCACTGCTCTGTCGGCGGCGAGTTCGGTGCTGATCACTGTACATCCGCAGATGCTCGACCTGATGTCGATGTCGCAGTTCCTTCTGATGCTCGGCGACATCCTGAAGACAATTCGCCAGGCGGGCGGCGAAGTAGATTTAGATTGGTTCAGATATTTGATCACTCGATACGAGCCGACCGACGTCCCGCAAGCCCAGATGGTCGGATTCATGCAGTCAATGCTCGCGTCGCAAATGCTCAAGACGCCGATGTTGAAATCGACCGCTATTTCGGATGCTGGGCTGACGAAGCAGACGCTTTATGAGGTCGAGAAATCCGGGATGAATAGGGCAACGTACGACCGCGCCATGGAGTCGATGGAAGCGGTTAACGCGGAAATCAGAGAACTAATCCACGGGGCTTGGGGACGTGCGAAATAGACGGCCGTCTAAGTCAGGTTTTAATGCAATGAAATCAGATGAATGACCCAAATTTTGGGACGCTGAAATGGCAAGAAAGCACATTTTCGACAATTTGATGCGGGAATCCGCGCCCGAAACGGCAGAAGATGGCGAGCCAGCTTCCGGGTTTCGCAAATTCGGAGCGGCGAGGTCCATCTCATCGTCGATCGACGAACTGGCCAGGCAAGCCTCCAAGCTCGCCGAAGGCGAAACGGTTATTGAAATTGATCCCGACCTGGTCGACAGGTCATTTGTGCCTGATCGCATGAGCATTGATGAGGACGACGCATACCACGAACTGCTGGAAGCCGTCAGGGAGAGGGGACAGGATACCCCAATCCTTGTAAGACCCCATCCCAGCGCCGAAGGCCGCTACATGGCCGTTTTCGGACACCGACGGGTGAGAGTTGCCAAACAACTCGGCAGGCCTGTCCGCGCAGTGGTGAAGACGCTGGCAGACATCGACCACGTTGTCGCACAAGGGCAGGAAAACTCCGCACGCGCCAACCTTACGTTCATTGAGCGTGTTATGTTCGCCCAGCAGCTGGGCGAGCTTGGGTTCAGCCGAGAAACCATCCAATCTGCTCTGTCGGTCGACTACCAGACGCTCTCTAAGATGCTGACGATTCCGAAAGCTATCCCTGCGGTCATCATTGATGCGATTGGGCCGGCCAAAGGGATTGGACGCGACCGGTGGTTGGATCTTCGGAAGCTCGTCGAGAACCCGAAGAACACGCCAATTGCCAACAGCTATGTGGCTAGCGAAGAGTTCGCGGCCGCGGATTCTGACGAGCGTTTCAACTTGCTCTTTGATTTTCTGAACGGAGCAAAGTCCAACAAGGCGATCAGGAAAGGGCTCGCTCCGCGGATCAACAGAACCTGGGCACCGGCCGACAAATCAGTCGCCGCGACGATTAAAAACAATGGAAAGGCCTTCAGTCTGGCGCTGAAAGCGAAAGACGCGGCCGAGTTCGGCGAATACATTTCGGAGAACCTGGACAGCCTTTACGAGGCATTCAGGACATCGAAGAAAGAGGCAACAGGAGACTAAACCGCAAAAGAAAAAGGCCCCCGAACGTCACCGTCGCGGAAGCCCTTCTCAACCATAAGCAAGCTGAGAATCGCATCTCCACGAATCACTGTCAAGAGTCATTGGCGTCGTTTTGGCGAGCAGATTTCTTTTGCCTAATTGAAGGTGAAGGAAGAAATGGAGACGGGTATTGCAACGACGCCTTTTGGGCGGCGGCCGATGTCGCTTGCCATGTTGGCAGCGCAAAACGAGTCACGTGAGATCCCCAAGGGCAGGATCGTCGACAAATGGCAGATCTACCGCAACCTATGCGAAGGCAAGAGCATCGTCGGCATCGGCGATCGTGCTCTGGCGGTGCTGAATGCGCTGCTCTCTTTCTATCCTGACAGTGAGCTGAGCGAGGAAAACGACCTCATCGTCTTTCCCTCGAACGCTCAGCTGTCGCTCAGGGCGCACGGAATGCCCGATGCCACGGTCAGGCGGCACCTGGCGGCGCTTGTGGACTGCGGGCTGATCATCCGTCGGGACAGCCCGAACGGCAAGCGTTACGCCCGCAAGGGCCGGGGAGGGGAGATCGAGGAAGCATTCGGCTTCTCCCTGGCACCGTTGCTGGCTCGTGCTTACGAGTTCGAGGCGGCGGCCGAGCGTGTCCGGGCCGACAACAGGGCGCTCAGGCTTATGCGCGAGCGGATTACCTTGCACCGCCGCGACATCCACAAGCTGATCGAGGCGGCGTTTGACGAAGATGTCCCGGGCGATTGGCGCGGCCTGTGGAAGCGTTTCCGCGGCATTGTGGAGGCAATTCCGCGCCGCGCCTGCATTGCCGAACTCGAACGGATCGTAGCCGATCTGGCCGCATTACACGACGAAGTGGATAAGCTGCTGGTAATTCATATGAATTCCACGAATCCGAGCGGCAATGAGTCTCAAAACGAGCGGCAGCAATCTAATTCAAATACCGACTCTATTTTTGAATTTGAACCTGCTTTGGAGAAAAGCGGGGCAACGGCCGAGCCCAGCACGAAAACCGCAGAGCCCCCGAAAACCTATCCGCTGGGGCTTGTGCTGAAGGCCTGCCCCGAAATTGCGGACTACGCCGTCGATGGCATCGACAATTGGCGCGATTTCATGATTACCGCCGCCCAGGTGCGGGGCTACCTTGGCGTCTCGCCGTCGGCGTATGAGGAGGCCTGCCATGCGATGGGCCAGGAAACCGCCGCGATCGTGATTGCCTGCATCCTGCAACGGGCTCAGCACATCAATTCCGCCGGCGGATACCTGCGCGTGCTGACTGACAAGGCCAGGGCAGGGGCGTTTTCGGTCGGACCGATGCTGATGGCGGCGCTGAAGGCGAACGGCGCCACGGCGAGGATGGCGGGATGAGCACGGGGACGGTCTCCAGGGTGTCGGTATGAAGCTGAAGGAGCTGCATCGCGGCGCGAACGGCACTGGCGGAACTCCGCATGTCCGGACATTTTCCAAAGGCGGTCCTGGTCAATTCGATCCCGCGCCTCGACGCGCTTATCACCGATCTGCCGGGTCGGGATCCGAGGGTCGATTTCCCGCGGTCAGTTGCCTTGGGATCATTGTGCACTTTGTGCCGGGCACTGCCTTTGGTCTCGACATCTCCGTGCAGCGTAAGGGCGGGAGCTTGTTGCACGGTGCGTTCCGCGCGAAACGGCATGCGCGCGCGCCGCGAGCGACCTGCACCATCATCCGGATCTATATGATCACCCGCGCCGCCCGGCCGAGCGTCCGCTCCGCATCGTTGTAGTAATTCGAGGCCTGCTGTACGGAACGGTGCTGCGACTGCTGCATGGCCTCGGGCAGCGGAATGCCGCGGCGGGCGGTTTCGGTGAGGTAGCCCGAGCGCAGGCCATGCGCGGAAAAGGCTTGCGGGTCGAGGCCGGCCTCGGCGATGCGGCGCTTGAGGATCAGATTGACCGCTTGCGGCGTCAGCGCGCGTTTTTCGAGATTGCCCCAACGGTCGATGCCGCGAAACACGGCGCCTTCGCTGATGTTGGCACGCTCAAGCCACTCCCGCAGGACCAGGACCGGACGGCCGACGAGCAGCACGAACGCGTCGCTGTCGGCCTGTGTCGTCTTAGTGCGGCCGAGCCGGATTTTTAGGCACGGCAGTTTGTCCAAAGAGTCGGGAGCCTTGGGATCGGCGGGTACCGGCTCTTCTTCGACGATCTGCTCGAACCTGAGCGAAGCAATCTCGCTGCGGCGGCGGCCGCCGGAGGCAAAGCCGGTGATGAGAAGAGCGCGGTCGCGCACGTCGACGAGTTTTTCCCCGGCGCAGGCTTTCAGCACCGTGGCGAGGATATCGGCGGTCACCGCCTTTTTGCTCTTGCGGCGCCGGGGGCGGGCGCTGGCGCGCACCGCCAACTTGATCGCGCTCTGCAGTCCCGGCGCGTTGAATTTTCCCCTAAGACCGCGCCATTTGGTCAGCGTCGACCAGCTGGACAGACGCCGGCGTACGGTGTTCGGTGCGTGCGGTCCGTCGACGCGCAACAGTCTGGCCGACTTCAACGCCGCGGTCACGTCTTCCGGCATGCCGTGCGAAACGTCGGTTTGACGCTTTGCAGGATCCCACAGGTGATGGGCGACGAATTTGATCAGCAGCGCCTCCGGCGCCGGCCAGGGGAGCGAAAATCCGGTCGCGGCCAGCGACCACGCTTCGAGGTAACCGAGATCGGAGGCCAGCGCCCGCAAAGAATTTGCGCCGATGCCTTCTTTGGCGAGGTGACGCAGGGTGGCGACGTCGTCGTCGGTCAAAAGTTCGGCCAGAAAATCGCGCCGGTCGAATGGCAGCACCGAATCCAGCGCATCGAGCGCCTCGGCACGGCGCAGTTTTTGGTCGGATGCGGGTTTTGGCAGGCGAAGATCCATGACGGCGGCTCAGAACAGATATTTATATTTTTTGTCGGCCCAGGCGAGCAGCACGGCGGCGTCTCGATCGGGCAAACGCACCCGTCCTTGGCGAAGGCCTTCCGCGATCGCATCGCCGACGTCCGGATCGACCCAGTGCCCGTGCGTCATCAGAAAGAACCAGGCGAAGGGCAGGCCCACCTCGGCGTCGATCGCCTCGGTGCGCTCCATCAGCCGGTGCACCGAGATATTGACTCCCAACGCCAGCTTCCCGGCGGGCATTTTGAGCGGCCGCGGGATAAAACCGATCTCGCGTTTTTGGCCACGATCTTTAAGATCGTGGATGTCGAAGGCCCAATGGTCAAAAATCCGGTGGGCTCCAGCGCTCGACCGCTGCCAGTCGGCAAAAAAGCGGTTCTCGCGCGGCACAAAATCGAACCAGTCCGGATTGGCGTCTAAAAACGCGGTGTCGCGTGTGCCGTCGGGGCCGACCTCACGGATGACGCGGTTTTCGAGTTCGGGACGGCCTGCCTCGCGCTGTTCCTTGTCGATGCGCGCCCGGCGCGCCAAGAAACTCCTCATGTGAACGATGCCGCCGCCGGCTCGGCCGCGCAGCCGGTAGACTGGTCCTGCGAGCTGCTGCGCCTCGGCAGCGGAATCGCGAGAAACCCAGGTCGGCTCGAACAGATCGTCGACGTTGCGGGGACGATAGTCGGGATCGACCACGGGACCGGCCAGAACTTCGAGCTCGCGGCCGAGCGAGAGCTGGACAAAATCGGCGACGCCCGGCCCGGTCGGCGCAAAGGCGAAGGCGCTGGTGCCGCGCCATTCGGCGAATTTTTCTCCGGCCTGGCGATGCCGGTGCCATAAGGCGGTGAGATCGCCGCCCAGTTCGGCCAGCTCGCTCTCGATCCAGGCGCGATGATCGCCGCGGCGGGTGCCGTCGGCAGCGACAACGGCGTGAGGGCTGCACCAATAAAAATCGTCGATCGTCGCGACGGTGAAGGCAAAGCCTGGAAAGGTTTTGTTGAGGGCAGGGGCGAGCGCGGCGTCGGCCGACTGCGCCTCCAGAGATGCGAGCACGGTTTCGACGGAAGCGGGGTCGGGCAGGCGGACGGGTTTTTGGTCGGACATGCCGGGCGCCCTCTCTCGTGCGGCGGAAAGCCGCCTTCCCTATGTCGTTCGCGGCCGCGCGGGACGTCGCCGGCGTCATCTTGGGGCCGAAAATGACTGATTTGCGCCGCAAAAACAATCGCT
>NZ_RQXT01000099.1 GCF_003863365.1 Mesorhizobium tamadayense
ATGCCGGCACCCTCAGATCAACTTCTCCAAGGTAATCGGCAGATCCCTGACACGCTTGCCCGTCGCGTGGAACACCGCATTGGCGATCGCCGGCGCCACGCCGACGATGCCGAGCTCGCCCACGCCCTTGCCGCCGAGGGCGGAGGAATGCGGGTCGGGGATGCCGACCGAGATCGTCTGGATGTCGGGGATGTCGGCGTTGGTCGGCAGCATGTAGTCGGCAAGGTTGCCGTTGACGATGCGGCCGTGTCGGCGGTCGACGATGCCTTCTTCCAGAAGCGCCTGGCCGATGCCCATGATGATGCCGCCCTTCCATTGGCTTTCCGCCAGCTTCGGGTTGTAGAGCCGGCCGGAATCCAGCGCGGACACCACGCGCGATACCCGCACCGTGCCGAAATCCTCGTCGACGCGCACCTCGACCAAATGCGCGCACCAGGAATGGCGCGAGTAATTGCCCTCGGTGTGCGGGATCGCCATGCTGATGGTGGTGTAGTTCCTGTAGCGGTCCTCCGGTGTGAAGCTGGCCGGAACGGTGTCGCCCTTGGCCTCAATCCCGTCGCGGCCGACGGTGGACAGGAACTCGGCGATCGAAAGCTCCGGCCCTTCGCCGCGCGGCGAGGCGATGCGGCCGTCTTTGACCACCAGCGTGTTCGCCTGCAGCTTCTGGAAGGGCGAGCGCGGGTCGGACAGCGCCAGTCCGATCAGCTCATCCAGCGCCTGGCCCGCCGCCTTGTAGACGGCGCCGGTCATGACGCCGGCAAGCCGCGAGCCGCCGGTGACGCCGGCGCGGGCGAAATGCGAGTCGCCGAGCTTCACCGAGACCTGCTCGACCGGCACGCCGAGCGTTTCGGCTGCGGTCTGCGCCAGGATCGTGTAGGTGCCCTGGCCCATGTCGATGGAGGAGCTTTCGACCTCGACCGAACCGTCGGCGAGGATTTTCACCAACGCCTCGCCATGGGCGCGCCGCACCGGATAGGTGCCGGCCGCCACGCCCCAGCCGATGAGCAGTCGGCCGTCGCGCATCGAGCGCGGCGCCGGCGAGCGCTTCGCCCAGCCGAAGGCTTCCGCTCCGACGGCAAAGGCTTCGCGCAATTGCCTGGTCGACCACGGCTTCTTCGCGTGCGGGTCCTGTTCGGCATAGTTGATCAGCCTGATCTCCAGCGGATCGATGCCGAGCTCATGGGCGAGCTCGTCGATAGCGCATTCGATGCCGAAGGCGCTCGGGTTCTCGCCCGGCGCGCGTTTTGCCCCGGGCACCACCGTGTTCACCCGCACCACATTCTGCTTCGAGGAGAAGTTGGGCGTGGCGTACATGATCGAGGTGACGGCGCCGAGCGGCTCGACCCACATGCCGTCGATGGCCGTCTCGTTGACGCCGCGATGCACGATCGACTGGATGCGGCCCGCCTTGTCGGCGCCGATCGCCACCGTCTGACGGGTCGCGGCGCGGCCGCCATAGGAGGTGAAATTCTGCGGCCGGTTGAGCACCAGCTTCACCGGGCGGCCAAGCATCTTTGCCGCGGCCGCCGCCACCGCGCCGTGCGCCAGTGCCAGCGCCTTCGAGCCGAAGCCGCCGCCGATATAGGGCGAGACCATCCGCACATTCTCGAACGGCACGCCGAACCATTCGGCATAGGTGCGCGCCATGCCGTCCAGCCACTGGCTGGGCTCCCAGATGGTGAGCTTGTCGCCTTCCCAGCGCGCGATCAGCCCGTGCGGCTCCATCGCCGCCTGGAATTCGCGCGGCGTGTTGTAGGCCGCGCAGACGCGCACGGGCGCGGCGGCGAACGCGGCCTCGGCGTCGCCCCACTCCTTGGTCATGGCGTCGATCGGGATGCCGTCCGTGCCGTCGCTCAAGTCGACGATGGCCGGCGTCTCGTCATAGCTGACCTTGACCAGCGCCGCCGCCGCCACCGCCTGCTCGAATGTCTCGGCCACTACGGCGGCTATATGCTGGCCGGAATAGGTGACCTGCCGCGCGAGCGGCGAGTAGGGGCCGTCGGACGGCCGGTTGCCGAACCAGTCCGACGCCGTCTTCAGCGGCATGATGGTGTCGGGGGTGAGCACGGCAAGCACGCCCGGCGCGGTCTCGGCCGCCCGAGTGTCGATCGCCGCGACCTTGCCGGCGGCGATCGTCGCGCCGACCAGCACCCCATGCGTCAGCCCTTCCAGCTGCTGTTCGAACGCGTAACGCGCCGCGCCCGTGATCTTGGCCGGCCCGTCGACGCGCGACAACCGCCCGCCGACCGCTTCGAGGCGCGCGCCGTCGGAGGCCGCGTGTTTCATGTCATGAACCGTCATGCCGTCTCTCCCAACTCGAGGATGGCGCGCGCGATCACGCGCGGCGCCAATGCGATCTTGTAGTGGTTGGCGCCATGGTCGACGGCGCCCGCCATGGCGAGTTCGCTCGCCTTGCGCACGGTCGCCTCGTCGAGCGGCTTGCCTTTCAGCGCTTCCTCGACTGCCCGCGCGCGCCACGGTTTTGTGGCGACGCCGCCGAGCGCGACGCGGATGTCGCGGATGGTGCGGCCGTCGCCTTCGAGCTCCAGCCCGACCGCTGCGCTCGCCGCTGCGAATTCATAGGACTGGCGGTCGCGGACCTTGAGATAGGTCGAGCGCCTCGCTGCGGCCGAGCCGGGGATCTCGATCGCCGTGATCACCTCGCCGGGGCGGATGTCGTGCTCCTGCTCGGCGGTGGCGCCGGGAGCGAGGAAGAAGTCCTCGACCTTGAGCTTGCGCTCGCCGAGATCGACCTCCGCCTCGAAGGCGACCAGCGCGATGGCGAGGTCGCCCGGATAGGTGGCGATGCAGGCCTCGCTTGTGCCGAGCACGGCATGGCCGCGCGTCACCCCGCCGATCGCCGAGCAGCCGCTGCCCGGCGCGCGCTTGTTGCAGGCCGGAAAGTTTTGCGGGTCGCGGAAATAGGGGCAGCGCGTGCGCTGCATCAGATTGCCGCCGATCGTCGCCATGTTGCGCAACTGCGCCGAGGCCGCTTGCCAGAGCGCCTCCGACACGGCCGGAAAATGGCTCTTCACTTGCGGATGGTCGGCGACATGGCTCATCTTGGCCAGCGCGCCGATGACGGCGCGGTCGGGGCCGACATCGATGGCGTCGAGCCCCGCGATATGGCTGATGTCGATGACGGTGGCCGGTTCGGCGACGCCGCATTTGGCGAGGTCGACCAGCGTCGTGCCGCCGGCAAGCAGCATGGCCCCGGGGAGGGCGGCCGCGTTGCGCGCAGCCTCGACGCTGTCGGCGCGGAGGTAGGAAAAGTCTCTCATGAGCGTAGCTCCCTGGCTGCCTGGCGGACGGCGGCGACGATGTGCGGATAGGCGCCGCAGCGGCACAGATTGCCTGCCATGTATTCGCGGATTTCCTCGTCGGAGCCGGCATGGCCCTCGCGGATGCAGGCCACGGCCGACATGATCTGTCCCGGCGTGCAATAGCCGCACTGGAAGGCGTCCTGCTCGAGGAAGGCGGCCTGCACGGCGTGCAACGTGCCGTCTTCGTCGGCGAGCCCCTCTATTGTTGTGATCGAGCGGCCTTCGACCTGCGCCGCCAGCGTCAGGCAGGCCAGCACGCGTTCGCCGTCGACATGCACGGTGCAGGCGCCGCACTGGCCCTGGTCGCAGCCCTTCTTGGTGCCGGTGAGATGAAGCCGCTCGCGCAACGCGTCGAGCAGCGTGACGCGCGGCTCGACGTCGAGCGCGTGGGTCTCGCCGTTGATGGTGAGATGCAGGGAGAGGGTGGTTGGACTGGGCTGGTTGGTTGAGCCGTTCCTGAAATGGCCGTCTTCGGGAGGGTCGATGATGGTCTGGCCTGCGTGGGTTTGACTTGTCATGGGGCGTCGGGCTCCGATTGCTGGACGCTAGGGGGACTGAAATGGGGCCGTGAAAGGCAGGGGCAAGGGTGGTGATTGAAGGAGGGCGCCGGCGGCGGAGAGCCTGATCTCCCCCCTTGCGGGGGAGATGCCCGGCAGGGCAGAGGGGGTGTGAAGGAACGAGGCGGTTGCGGTCCCTTCGGTTCAGAAGATAGCGCCGCCAAGAAAGCGCTTGCTATGGGTTGACAGGCCGGCGGGACAGCACCCCCCTCTGTCCTGCCGGACATCTCCCCCGCAAGGGGGGAGATTGGCAGCTTCACCGCCCCAACCTTTCTCCAGCGGACAGGGGAAGCTTTTTGTCCTTCAACACGTGACATACCGCTTCCCCTGATTATATGATAAGACAACTCCACTAAAGCGGAGGCGCCTCCGTTTATTTACGTGGGGGCTGACCCGCATGGGTTCAAGCCCCATATTGCGAGAGTGGAGAAAAAACTGACCGAGCAGCCGTCAGCAACCGACGAAAAGCCGGAAGCGCCAGCGCCTCGGCCGTTGCGCGTCGATGCGCAGCGCAACCGCGACAAGCTGGTCGAGGTTGCTGCCCAAGCGTTCGCGGCCGATGGCGTCGACGCTTCGCTGGAGGAGATCGCGAAGCGGGCAGGGGTCGGCATCGGTACGCTCTACCGGCATTTCCCGACGCGCGAGCATCTGGTCGAGGTGGTTTACCGCCGCGAGGTGGAAGGGCTCTGCCACGCGGCCGAGGAACTTGCGCGCGATCATCCGGCCGATGCCGCGCTGGAACTCTGGATGCAGCGCTTCGTCGACTACATTGCCACCAAGCGCGGCCTCGCCACCAGCCTGCGGCTGCTGCTCACCACCAACTCGACGCTGTTCTCGGATACGTCCGGCCGCGTCTCGGGCGCCATGCGAGGCCTGGTCGAGGCGGCCGCAGCTTCGGGAAAAATCCGCGCCGATGTCGACGCTTCCGATGTCATGCATGCGCTGGGCGGCATCTACTCCGCGCCCAACACGCCCGACTGGCGAGAGCGGTCGGGGCGGCTGGTGAAGCTCTTGATGGATGGGCTGCGGTTCGGGGCGAGGGGGTGAGTTTCCTTCTTCTCTTCGCATGGAGTGGAGCCGGCGGCGAACCTGCCAATCTCCCCCCTCGTGGGGGAGATGTCCGGCAGGACAGAGGGGGGCGCTGTCCCGCCAGCGTCTCAGGTAGGCTCGGCCAATCCCGCCGCGATAACAATATGCTGGCAGACATTGTCGATGTCGCGGATGACATCGTCGTTCCAGAAGCGCAGAACGATCCAGCGATCCTCTTCCAAGCGCTTGGTTCTGATCTCGTCAGCGCCTGCGCGATCGCTGTCGCCGTGCTGCGACCCATCCACCTCCACAATCAGCTTCTTCTCCGGGCAAGCGAAGTCGACAATGTAGCCCGCGATTGGAAATTGCCTGCGGAAACCGAGGCCCATCAGCCGGTGGGCACGAAGCTCATTCCATAGTTTCAACTCTGCGTCAGTCATGACCTTGCGCATCGATCTAGCGTTGGCGCGATGTCGAGGCGGCAGGGGTGTATGTGGCATCGTTTCAGGCTGCTTGAGGCTGGGCAATATCGCCAACGTTGATACTCTACGGCGCCCCCCTCTGTCCTGCCGGACATCTCCCCCACTTGGGGGGAGATTGGCAGCTTCGGCGCCGCCGATCCACCTTCTCCGTCATCGACTCGCATTGCCGAAAGCGCAGCCTAGATAGAGGCGGGGCTAGACACCAGACAAAGGAACCCACCGCATGCCTGAACAGCTGACTTTGAACGACGGCTCCGGAATCCCTCAGATCGGGCTGGGCGTGTGGCAGGTCGATCCGGATATCACGGCCAAGGTCGTGCGCTGGGGGATCGACGCCGGTTACCGCCTGATCGACACCGCCGAGGGCTACCGCAACGAGGAAGGCGTCGGCGAGGCGATACGCGCCGCCGGCGTGCCGCGAGCCGAGCTGTTCATCACCTCGAAGCTTCGCAACGGCGGCCATCAGCGCGACGCGGCGCTTCGCGCCTTCGACGACACGATGCAAAAGCTCGGCATTGACCAGATCGACCTCTTCCTCATCCACTGGCCGGTGCCCAGCCAGAACAAATATGTCGAGGCCTGGAAGACGCTGGTGGAACTGAAGCAAGCCGGCCGCATCAAGTCGGTCGGCGTGTCGAACTTCAACCAGGACCATCTGGAACGCATCATCGGCGAGACCGGCGTGACGCCTGCCGTCAACCAGATCGAATTGCATCCGCGCTTCCAGCAGCGCGACAAGCGAGACTTCCACAAGAAGCACAACATCCATATCGAAAGCTGGAGCCCGCTGGGCAGCGGCCGGCTGCTCGCCGACCCGACGCTTGCGGCAATCGCGAAAAGGTACGGCAAGTCGGTGGCGCAGGTCATCATCCGCTGGCACCTGCAGGAAGGGCTGATCGTCATCCCGAAGTCCATCCACCAGGACCGCATCGCCGCTAATTTCGACGTCTTCGACTTCGAGTTGGATGGCGAGGACATGCAGACCATCCGCGGCATGGACTCCGCCGACGCCCGCACCGGGCCGGACCCTGCGACGGCGGCGTTTTTGTTCTGAGGATTGGGCCCCCCTTCTCCCCGTGTGGGAGAAGGTGTCGCCGAAGGCGACGGATGAGGGGTGTTCCAGGAAACGCCAACGCCCCACTCCGCTGGAACACCCCTCATCCGTCTCGGCGCTGCGCGCCGATCCACCTTCTCCCACAAGGGGAGAAGGGGTAGGCTCCGCGCGTTGCCCGCCGCCCAGGAGCCGCCCATTCCAAAGCCGACCTTCCTCGAAATAGCTCGCCGCGCCGGCGTCGGCACGGCGACGGTCGAGCGCGTGCTGAACGGCAGGGGCGGGGTGCGCCCTGAGACCGTCGAGAAGGTGGTCGCGGCGGCGCGCTCGCTCGACTATCCGCGCCGGTTGCCGGAGGCGCATCGCGGCGTGATCCGCATCGAGGTGATCCTGGTACGGCCGGACGCGACCTTTTTCGCTCGGCTGTCGCGCGCCTTCGAGCGCATCGCCGCAACGCTCGACCGCACGATTGCCGTCCACCGCACCTTCCTCGACGAAGCCAACCCCGCCGCGATCGCCAAACGCATCCTTGAGCCCGATCTCAGGCGCGCCGCTCTCATCCTCGCCGTGCCCGACCATCCGCTGGTGAGCGCGGCGCTCCGCAAGCTCGAAGGCGACAAAATCCCGACAGTGCAGATCGTCACCCAGATCTCCGGCACCAAAAGCACCTATGTCGGCATCGACAACTACGCCGCCGGCCGCATGGCCGGGCTGCTGATGGCGCGCATGCAACGCCGGCCTGGCAAGGTGGTGGCGCTCTGCCATAGCCAGATCTATCGCGTACACCGCGACCGCGTGCGCGGCTTCTTCGATTACCTGATTGGGGAGGCCCGGGACTTCGAGCCGGTCGCCGCTCTCTTCGGTTTCGACGACGGCGACCGCAACGCCGAGCAGTTGCATGAGGCGCTGAAGCGCTGGCCGGATCTTGCCGGCCTTTACAATGCCGGCGGCGCCAACACCGCGCTGAACGAGGTGCTGCGCCGCCACGCCAGAGGCCGCGAGATATTCTTCGTCGGCCATGAACTCACCGAGCGCAGCACGCGGGCCTTGCGTGACGGCACGATGGATCTCGTGCTCGACCAGGCGCCCGAGGCACAGGCGCGCCGTGCCATCGACCTGGTGCTTGCTGCGCTCAACCTGCACGACCTCCCGGTCGATAATCCGCCGATCCGCTTCATCACCTTCACCGCCGAGAACCTTTGATCTGATTTGATCAAGGAACCGCGAGCCTTCGCTGCAATAGCGGTGCTAACTCGCTGCGGACGGGATGATGAGCGTGTGCGAAGACTCCCCTCATCCGGCAGCTGCCAGCACCGACGCAGCCCGGCTCCTCTCCCCTCGGGGAGAGGTCGGATTGCCCCGAATTGCCCTTCGCAATTCGGTTGGCAATCCGGGTGAGGGGACTTTTCACGAGCACATCCTTCCCGCCAAACGGGAGGATACCGGTGACAAGACGGCTGACGGCCTATGATCTACAGAGCGCCAAGGGCGGCAGGAAATGGCTGCAACTGCATGTCGACACGCCAGCCGAAGCGGCGGCGGCCGTCGCCTGCGAAATCGTCATATTGTCCTGCGAGCCCGACCACAATCTCGAAGCCATCCGCCAGGCGGCACCCTACGCCTTCCTCTCCGTCGGCATGCCGCATGGCGCCGCCGCATCGCCCGAGGAGGGGGTGCGGCTTGGCTTCGCGATGATGAAGCGCGGCGCCGATGCGGTTTATTCATCGCATTCGCCGCGCTTCATCGAGGCGATGGCGGCGGAGGGCATTCCCGTCACCGGCCATGTCGGCCTGGTGCCGAACCGCGCCACCTGGACCAATTTCCGTGCCGTCGGCCGCACGGCTGAAGAAGCCTTCAAAGTGCTGCGCGCGGCGAAGGATCTGGAGAATGCGGGTGCCGCCTGCATCGAGGTCGAGGTGGTGCCGGTGCGCCTCGCTGAGCACATCACGCGCTCGACGCCGCTGATCACAATGGGCATGGGCTGTGGCAGCGCCTGCGACACGCAGTATCTGTTCTCCTGCGATGTGCTCGGCACCCACACCGGCCACTATCCGCGCCACGCCAAGCGCTATGCCGACTTCGTCACGCTTGAAGCCGAGTTGCAGGAAAAGCGCATTGCCGCTTTCCGCGCCTTCGGCCGCGACGTCGCCGGCGGCGCCTATCCGGAAGCGAAGCACCAGGTGGATATGGACGATGCCGCCTATGACCGCTTGCTCACCCTTGCTCAATCCCTGTGAGATCAGCCATGGACGACCTCAAATACGGCACGCGCAACAAGCGAGGCGACTGGGCCCCGAACGAACCGGCTGGCACCGCGCCGCTCTTCGTCTTTCCGCCGCGCCCGCTGGCGGTGCTGACATGGCTGCCGCATTATTTCCTGCCCTACAATTTGCTCTTCGCCCTCTCGGCGGTGGCGTGGTGGCGCTTCGTGCTGCCCGACGTCGAGGTCATGAAAACGCTCTCCCTCGGCTGGATCCTGCGCCTCTTCATCGTCAATTGCGGGGCGCTGCTCGTCTTCTTCGGCGTCTTCGAGCTTCGACTCTACATTTTGAGGGCCCAGGGCAACCGATTCAAATACAACGGCAAATGGCCGTCGGAGCAGAAGAGCAAGGCCTTCTTCTTCGAGAACCAGAACATCGACAACATGCTGCGCACCTTCGGCACCGGCATGCCGATCTGGACGGCGATCGAGGTGGCGATCCTCTACGCCTACGCCAATGGCTATGTGCCGTGGCTGACCTTCGCTGAACATCCCGTCTACCTGTTCTGCCTGGCGCTGGTGGTGCCGATCATCCACGAGACGCATTTCTTCCTGCTCCACAGGACGATCCATTGGGGGCCGCTCTACAAATGGGTGCATTCGGTGCACCACAATTCGGTGAACCCATCACCCTGGTCTTCGCTGTCGATGCACCCGGTGGAGCAACTCGGCTATCTCGGCGTCGCCTTCTGGCACCTCATCATCCCGTCGAACCCGCTGCTGGCGCTCTACCAGCTCCACTATGCCGGCTTCGGCGCGATTCCAGGCCATGTCGGCTTCGACAAGGTGGAACTGACCGAAGACACGAGCGTCGATAGCCACGCCTATATCCATTACCTCCACCACAAATATTTCGAGGTGAACTACGGCGACGGGCTGATCCCGTTCGACCGCTGGTTCGGCACCTTTCACGATGGCAGCAAGGACGGCGAGGCCCGCATGCAGGCCCGCTACGAAAAGAAAAAGGCGCGCGCCAACGCCGCCGCGAAATGACGCCTCAACAGACAGCCAAATGGGTCGGCCTGAGCCGCCCACTCAGCCATCCCGAAAGGGCCGGAGACAAAAGCGGGGTGAACCGGCACCCATCCGCAAAGGGAGGAAACCCGTGAAGAAACTTTTGCTCTCGACGGCTTTAGCCGCTCTCATGTCGATGCCCGCCGGCGCCTTCGCCGCCAAGCTCGGCGTCTCCATCGTCAACTTCGACAACAATTTCCAGACGCTTTTGATGCACGGCATGCAGGCCCGCGCCAAGGAGAAGGGCGCCGACATCCAGGTCGAGGATGCTCAGAACGACGTCGCCAAGCAGCTCGACCAGGTCAAGAACTTCATCGCCAGCGGCGTCGACGCCATCATCGTCACGTTGGTCGACACCAACGCCTCGAAGACGATCAGCGAGGAAGCCGCCAAGGCCGGCATTCCGCTGGTCTTCGTCAACCTCGAGCCGGTCGACATGGCCGAGCTGCCGGAGAAACAGGTCTATGTCGGCTCGAACGAGGTCGAGTCCGGCACGCTGGAAGCCTTCGAGGTCTGCAAGATGCTGCGCGCCAAGGGCAAGTCGGCCGGCGCCACCGCCTATATCGTCATGGGCAGCCTGGTGCATCAGGCAGCCCTTCAGCGCACCAAGGATGTCGAGCAGATCTTTGCCACCGACATGTGCAACTTCATCAAGGTCACCGACAAGCAGTCGTCGGAATGGTCGCGCGACAATGCGCAGAACCTGATGACCAACTGGCTGACCGCGGGCGCCGCACCCGACGCCGTCATCGCCAACAACGACGAGTCCGCCATCGGCGCCATCCTGGCGCTCAAGGCCAAC
This sequence comes from Mesorhizobium tamadayense, assembly GCF_003863365.1. Lineage (GTDB taxonomy): Bacteria > Pseudomonadota > Alphaproteobacteria > Rhizobiales > Rhizobiaceae > Mesorhizobium > Mesorhizobium tamadayense. Next base: position 10,519 of record NZ_RQXT01000099.1, read on the forward strand.
GGCGTCGACCTGAAGAACGTCGTGGTCGGCGGCATCGACGCCACGCAGGACGGCCTCCAGGCGATGAAGGCCGGCGAGCTGTCGGTGACGGTATTCCAGAACGCCAAGGGGCAGGGCGGCGGCGGCGTCGATGCAGCACTGGCGCTCGCCAAGGGCGAGAAAGTTGACCGCGTCGTCTACGTGCCCTTCGAGCTGGTGACGCCGGCGAATGCAGCGGAGTACCTCGACAAGAACTGATCCCAGGACTGGGCCTCCGAGGCAATCCCGGAGGCCCGCCGGAATCGAACTAACAGGTGAGAAAAAAATGACCGGCTGGATCAGGGCCTGCGGCCTCGACGACATCGAACAGGAAGGCGCGCGCCGCTTCGATCATGGAGGCAAGACTTACGCGGTCTTCCGCTCAGCCATCGACGAGGTGTTTTGCACCGACGGGCTTTGCACGCATGAGGCGGTGCACATCGCCGACGGCCTGGTCATGGACTACGAGGTCGAATGCCCGAAACATGCCGGCGCCTTCGACTACCGCACGGGCGCGGCCAAGCGTCTGCCGCCATGTATTAACCTCGGGACCTATCCGGCAAAGGTCGAGGCGGGGGAGGTGATGGTGGCGCTGGGATGAAAGGCACCCTCTTCT